>NZ_JBFBND010000053.1:0-23040 GCF_040702905.1 Kineococcus sp. NPDC059986
GCTGGTCCCGCTCGGCCTCGGTGAGCTGGATCTCTGGTGGTTTCGGTCCGCGTACGCGTGCCATCGCCCCAGCTTACGAAGCCGACAAGGAATTAACGACTCACGACACTAGCTCCTTGTTGTGCTCGCCAAGCCCGAGGAGGGGGGACTCTCAGATCTTGGTGCCCGCGTACGACGTCAGACCTGATGCGTGAAGAGTGACTATGACGCTGGTCACTGGATCCTTCAATACGCATAAATGCGTAGGTGCAGATGCAGGCTCGCTGCCCCACGCCCGGCACCTCCTGGGCCCGGTCACTGCGTAGCCGGTCTCCAACTCCCAGAACGCACCGCCGACGCGGTACGGCGTAGACCGGCTCGACGTGTAGCGGTAGTGCGCTGCGCAGCCAGGCGAGGAAGCCAATGAAGTCCTTCAAGCTAATCTACTTCCAGTCGCCGGTGCGTGGCTGCAGGAACGTCCACCACAGCTGCAAGGCCTGGGTATAGGACTTGACCGTGTTGGCGAATCCGTTCTGGCGCAGCAGTTCCAGGTAAGACTCGACGACGAGTACGGGAAGGTGGTCGGCGCCCAGGACCGTCCAGGTCCGTTCCCCAGCTGGCAGCTGTATCGGTTGCATACGTGCCACTGCGCCACGCTCCTCTACGTGTTGTGGCGGTGACTGTCGTCGTGAGGAGGCCTGGTGGTCTACTACACGCCGAGCCCCTCCCTGCCGGGCTGAGGTGAGTGACGCAGTACAGATCGACTCACTGCGGTAGGGCGAGAAGCGAGACACCTCCTGTGACCCTGAGACTGTCCGACGTGGACAGCACCGACCGCCCCGACCCGCGCGAGCCCGGCGAGTCGACCGCGTCGGAGCCAGCAGTCGTCGCCACTTGTCCTGCTGGACGCCTTACCAACCTCTGCTGGCACCTCCTCGGCTAACACTTCGGCGAGGTCGGCGACGATCTCCGCCTCCTCTTCTTGAGCTCGCGCAACGGGCTCCATCGACGGAGCGTGGGCGCGGCGGTCAAGGACGCCGACGGCGAGCAACGCGACGAGCAGACGACCGTCTCGGCGACGGCCTAGACGACCGGGCGGTCGGGCCGGTGCGATGCGCCCGCGTTGACGGCCTGAGAGGCGGGGGTCACGGGTCAGTGGGTCAAGGGGCGCAGGACGTCCTGCAGGCGGCGCCGGCCCAGGGCCCGCGCCACGTCCCGGAACTGCGCGGCTCGGTGCAGCTGTCCGCGCAGGTCCGTGCCCGAGACGCGATGGTGCAGACGGCACGGCACCTCGCGGACGCGGAACCCCGCTCGCATCAGATCGATTGTCAGGGCCGTCTCCACCGCCCAGCCGGGCGCCAGCGGCAGCGCGGCCTCGAACGCGGCGCGCGTCAGACAGCGCATCCCCGACAGCGGTTGTTCCGGGGACCAGCCGGTCGCGGCGACGGTGCCGCGCCGGGCCAGGCCCACGACGAACCCGTGCCCGCCGCCGGGGATCACCGGCCGGGGCAGGATCGCGATGGTCATGTCGGCCTCGCCGGCCAGCACGGGAACGGTGAGTGGTGCCGTCTCGACGGCGCTGTCGGCGAGGTCGGCGTCGACGAGGAGCAGCGGCCGGGGCTGCACGCCGTGCCGGGGCCGGGCGCGTTCCCAGTCCGCGACAGCGCGCGCCCCGGTCTGAATCGCGGCGGCCTTGCCCCGGTTGCGGTGGTGGGCGACGACGACGGCGCCGGCGTCGCGGGCGACCTTCGACGTGAGGTCGGTGGAGCCGTCGTCCACGACCACGACGACGTCCACGATGGCCAGTCCGGTGACGGCGCGGACGGTGGCGGCGATGCGGTCCTGCTCGTCCTTGGCCGGGATGACGACCGCGACGGTCGAGGACGGATGCAGCGCAGGCATGCCGCGAGGCTAGCGCAGGCGCACGGCGAGGACCGTGACGTCGTTGTCATCGGCGTCGGATGGCAGCGAACTCGAGCAGGTCGGCCGGGGTCGTCGTCGAAGTTCTTTCACCTGTTCAACCAGCACCGGCCCCACGCCGCTCTTGCAGGCCGACCGCCGGCCGCCGATCAGCCGTGTCAGCAACCTCTGTGCTCAGCGCACCTAATCTCGATCTTTCCGGGGAGCCTGACCCGGGACGATGACGCGGGTCGCACATGCGGCGAAGTGCCTGCCCTACAGGTGATCATGTTGCTGGGCGAAGGCACCCTGAAACAGGGCGCGCTAGGCGCCGCTGAGTACGCCTGCGTCGGCTCGCTCCCGGCTGACAGCGAGGGTCGTCGCGTTCTCCTCATCGACGACGTTGACTGGTTGAGTCCGAGCATCACAGTTAGCACTGAGTCGATTCTGCTCGCCCGGGGTCCGGTGAGGGTCTGCGTACCCATCCTGCGAAACACGCAGAGACCGCAACCAGGACCAGGACGAGCAGGATCGCGACGCGGAGGCCGACGTGCTGACCGATGAAGCCGAGTATTGGCGGGCCCACGAGGAACGCGGCGTACCCTGCGGTAGCGACGGCGCTGACTCTGCGAGCTGCGCCCTCTGGGTTGTCCCCGGCCGCCGATAGGGCGACGGGGAAACCGAGGGCCGCGCCCAGCCCCCACAGAACGACACCGATGCCGGCGCCGTAGATGGTCGGGGCGAAAGCGACGAGACCAATGCCGACGACAGCGAACCCCGCCGAGACACGCAATACCGGCGTGCGACCGTAGCAGTCTAGGAACCGGCCTCCGCAGAACCTGCCGAGCGCCATAGACGCGCCGAAGAGGGCGTAGAGGAGTGATCCTGTTGTTGCAGACAACCCGAAACCATCCACCACGATGAGTGGGAGCCAGTCGTTCGCCGAACCCTCTGCGAAGGCCATCCCTAGGACGATGACGCCGATCGCCACCGTCCGTCCTTCCCTCCAGACCGCCGCCGATCCCCGCAAGCTGTCACGGATGCCCTGATCAGCGGGCCCCCGTGACTCTCGCCCAGTGGCATGAGGCAGGTTGCGCACGAGCCAAACGGTGCTGCCCGCAGTCAGCACCGCTACCGCCACGAGGTGCGCCATCACGGGGAACCCCGAACCGTTCGCGAGCAGACCCAAGACGGCGCCCACGCACAGACCTGCGCTGTAGCTGCCGTGCAAGCTTGGTACGACAGTCGTGTTCGTGACGGCCTCGATGGCCACCCCTTCCACGTTGAAGGCGATCTCCCCGGCCCCCATGCCGAAGCCGACGACGGCCAGACCCAAGGTGACGAGCCACGCTTGCCCGGTGCTGGCTCCGGCGGCGATGACGAGTGTCCCGACGACCACCGCCGTGAGCGAGGCGGCGATGCAGGCACGGGCGCCGGATCGCGCGACGAACCCACCTCCCGCTGCAATGCCCACCATAGAGCCGACGGACAGGCCTGCTATGACGATGCCCATGTCTGCCGTGGTTGCGTGGGTCAGATCTCGAATTGACGGGGTTCGCGAGACCCAAGTGGCCATCGTGAGGCCGGTGCAGGCGAACGCAGCGGTGACAGCAGCGCGCCACCGCGTGGTGGTGGGGGGAGACATGAACCCTCTCCGGAGGTGTGTGGTCGGATAATGTCCGGCTTCGGAGCTGTTCCGTAGGACATGGTGACTTCGTCTTTCGCGGCACTAGCGCTCTTCATGTCGACGCTACCAGCGTTCAAAGTCCCTGCCCTGGCGGGGGTGTGAGATGAACCTTGATGGATTTACGGGGCATTGAGAGCCGAGAGCCCCGGTCATCCGGGGTAGTGATGGAGGGGTCTGCCTCCGCTCGGGTTGACTCTTTGACGTGCCCCACTCGTTGGTTCCCCACCCTGTTGTGCTCCACCCTTGGTTCCCCACCCCTTGGTGACCCACTGCGGTGTGAACATCGAGCGGGGACGGATGCCTCGTGGCGCAGTTCATGCGCGAGAGGACTGGCGTAGTCGAGTCGGGAGTGAGGGCGCTGACGGTTGGAGAAGATCTCGATGTAGTGGATGATCACGTTCATCAGCTCGACTGGTCCACCACGTCTTCCGGTTCAGTATCTTGATCTGCACGCTGGACCAGAACGATTCCATCATCGCGTTGTCACAGTTGTCCCCGATGGTTCCGAACGACGGTATCAACCCCGTGTCCCGCAGCCTTCTTGGTGAACGCCCACGAGGTGAGTCGAACATCGTGGTCCGCGTGGACGATGCCACCGGCCGGTGGGTTGCGCTTCTTGAGGGCGATGTTGAGGGCGATGTTGAGGGCGATGTTGAGGGCGTTGACGACGAGGGTGGGGTCCTGGGCGGTGTCGGTGGACCAGCCAATGATCCGCCGGGAGAACGTGTCCCTCACCACGCAGCAGGACACCTTGCCTTCCCGGGTGGGATGCGCTCGATGTCGGTGACCCACAACTCGCGGGATGAGAGCCGGTGGAACGTACGCTGCACCAGATCATCCGCGGTGGCGATGCCACTGAGACGTTTGGCCCTCGCCGGCCCGGGAAGTCCAGCGATGTCAGCGGGGCTCATCAGCACCGCGACGAGACGTTCGCTGACCCGCGCACCCATGGCCTGGGGGGTCCGACGTGGACATCCAGACGACACAGCGGGATCCATAGGCTTGGCGGGAGTCGGTATGGACCTCGCGGATCAGGCCCGTGAGCCATTCCTGGCGCATCGTCGCGGCTGCGACGGGGCGGTGCTGGTAACGGTAGTAGCCGTGGCTGCTGACCCCCAGCAGGTGAACAAGCACCCGCGGCCGCCCAGACGGGTCCGTACGTGGGTGTCGGCGCGACCGTGGGTGTGTCGATGCGACCGCGGATATGCGCCTACGATCGCGGCGTGCCGAAGCGCGTCACAATCGTCGACTTGGCAGGGGAGCTGGGCCTGTCCAAGTCCCTGGTCGCGAACGCTTTGCACGGGTACGGCCGGGTGTCGCCGGAGACGCGGGAACGCGTGGTGTCGGCGGCCCGTCGGATGGGGTACACACCCAACCAGCAGGCGCGGAACCTGCGGGCGCTCCGGTCGGGGTCGATCGGCGTCTTGATGCCTCCCGGTGTGCGGAGCTTCGCCTTCTACATGGAGTTCACCTTCGGGGTCCTCGACCGCGCTGCGGAGCGTGAGACCGACGTCGTGCTACTCGCGCGATCGCCGGAGGCGCTAGGCAAGCGCCTCGACGTCGACGGGGCCGTCGTCGTCGACCCCGTCGCCGGGGACAAGATGGTCGAGACGCTGGTCAGGGCGCAGGTCCCGCTGGTCTCGGCCGGCCGGGTCCTCGGTCAGGAGGACGCCGCCTCCGTCGTCGAGATCGACCACACCCGCCTCGTCGCGGACATCCTAGATCGCCTACGCGCCCAAGGGATTCAGCGGCCGGCCCTCATCTGCGCGGACCGCACCCTGGACACGGCGTGGAGTCGCGACATCCGCGAGTCCTACCTGTCGTGGACGCGCCGGCGAGACGTTGCGCCGCTGTACCGGCCCGTCAGTCCGGACGTAGACACCCCGACCATCGCAGCGGCGGCCGCAGATCTCGTCGACAGGGGGGCAGATGCCCTGCTGACGGGTCCACAGGGCTTCGCCGCGCGGCTCCTGCCGATGCTCCGCCAGCGTGGGTTGTCGGTTCCGGATTTCCCGCTCGTCTCCCTCGTCGCCGATCCCCAGACCGAGCTGGCCGACCCTCGACTCACGGCGGTGGACCTCGCACCACGCGCCTTCGGGTGGGCCGTTACCGACGTCCTCTTCGCAACGTTGGACGGTGAGCAGCCCGAACGGACGGTCCAGCACCCCTGGACGCTTCGCTGGGCCGACCCGCCGGCCTGATCCGCTGGATCCGCTTGATCGCTGCGCGAGGTCTTGACGAGCCCCGGGAGAAGGGCCAGTCTCTCCACACGCCGTGCTGGAACCTTCCAGCACCAGAACGTCGGCGCCTCACTGACGAGAGGTAGGCCCTTGTGAGCACCACCCCGAGAGAACGACTCCACACACGGTGGGTCCGGTCCGTCGTCATCGCCGACTTCGTCCTGCTCCTGTTCCCGCCGTTGCAGTGGGCCTTCAGCCACGGCGACCCCGTCGCGAGCACGCTCTGGTCGGTCGGCAGCGCCGCCGTCGTCACCGCCACGCTCCCGCTGCTGCGGCGCTTGTCGCGCACCGAACGACAGGAGGGCTGAGATGGACATGGTCATCGGCTACGGCGGGGTGTTCGTCCTCATCGTGCTCGTCCTCGTTGTCCTGGAGCGCAGTCGTCGCTCGGCGGACTCCTTCAGTGAGTACGCGACCGGAGGGCGCTCGTTCGGCAGCGCCTACTCCACGATGGCGTTCCTCAACACCTGGCTGCCCGGGACGATCTTCATCTCCTTCGCCGGCTACGCCGCCTCGGGCGGGATCACCGGGTTCTACTTCGTCCCGTACTCCCTCCTGGCCACGGTTTTGATGTTCCTGCTGGCCCGCCCGGTGAACGTCTGGGGTTCTCGCCTGGACCTGCGGACGCAGGCGGACCTCCTGGGGGCCCGCTACGACTCCCGCGCCGTCCAGGTCACAGCGGCGGTCATCGGCCTCATCGCCTCCTTCCCCTGGGTCGTCCTCGGGATGCAGTCCCTCGGTCTGGTGTTCTCCTCCCTCTCCTTCGGATCGGTTTCCGCGACAACCGCGGTCGTCATCGGCGTCGTCGTCCTGGCCATCCGTCAGGTGTGGACGGTGCGCTTTGGAGCGCGCGGCGTGATCATCAGCGACATGGTCCAGGGGATCGTGGCTTACGGGCTTGGAACCCTGATCGCCGTCGGCCTCCTGGTATGGCTCGTCACCCACGGCCACGGGCTGGGGGACGCCGGCGCTACCGCCTTCACCGTGCCCGGACCGGGTAGCGCAGCCGGCCCGCTGTACCTGTTCAGCATCACCGTCACCGGAGCCCTCGGCGGCTGGTGCTGGCCGGACATCTTCGTGCGCTTGTTCGCTTCACGGTCCGTGTCGACGATTCAGACCGCGGCCGTGCAGGCGGCGCCGATCCTGCTGGTGTTCGGAACAGCCCTGACGCTCATGGCTGTCGCGGCGTCCACGTTGCCTGGGGTCGCAGCGGCGCCTGACGCGGTCTGGTTCACCGCGGCCGGGGTCGGGGGCGTCCTGGTCGTCACCCTGGCCGGCGTCTGCGTCGTGGCGGCGACGATGGGCAACGTCGGCGCCAACCTGCAGGCCCTTGGGGCTCAGGTCGCCAACGACGTCTACGGTCCGTTGCGTGCCGGGCGGGTCAACAACCCGCGCATCGGTCAGGTCACCGTGGCCGTCATCACTGTCCTGGGCGCGGCCTGCGCGCTGGCGACGGCCTCCTCGACCCACCTGATCATCCTGGCGCTCATCTCCTACCAGGGGATCGTGCAGTTGGCGCCGACCCTGTTCTTCGGCATCTTCTGGCGGCGGGGGACCTCACGAGCCGCCGTCGCCTCGATGGTGACCGGTTTCGTCCTCGCGGCCCTCCTGCAGGGGTTCTTCCCCGACTCCGTCCCCGCTCTCGGCGGCCTGACCTCCGGCGTCGTCGCCGCCGTCGTGAACACCGTCGTGTACGTCATCGTGTCGCTGGCGGTACCAGCCAGACCGCAGGAGGCGCAACGGGTCTCCGAACTCTTCGATATGGTCCGAGAACACCGCGCCGCCGCCAAGGAGGTGGTTCGGTGAACGGCGTCCAGACGCTCCCGACCGTGCTGCTGACCGCTGACCAAATAGTAACGATGGATCCAGACAGGCCTCACGCGCAGGCCGTGCTCGTGCGGGACGGTCGGATCGTCGAGATCGGCGATCGCGAGGACGCCGAGCGGTGGCGGGGATCTGTGGACGAGGTGTACGACTTTGGCGCCGCGACGGTGACGCCGGGGCTCGTCGACAACCACTCCCACCCGCTCATGGGATTGCGTGCCTGCCGGGGGATTGACCTGGGATGCGTCGGATCGCTCGACGAGCTCGCCGAGGCCCTCCGCCGTGGTGCCTCCGCGGCGCCCGCGGGCGTCGCGCCGGGCGGGTGGGTCCGTGGCTGGAACCTGAGCCCCCGCGCCTACGCCGGTACCGCGCCCGACGCCGAGTTCCTCGAGGCCGTGTTGCCGGGCCGTCCGGTCCTGGTGAAGACGTTCGACTTCCACACCGCGTTCGCCTCGCGCAGCGTATTGCAGGCTGCTGGTGTCACCGGCCCGGTGCAGTTTCCGTCCCGGGCGCGGGTGGTCTGCGACGAGGCGGGTCGGCCCACCGGGGTCTTGGAGGAGATGGAAGCCGTTGCGCACGTGGAGGACCGGGGCCCGCAGGTCGACCTGGCGCAGGAGGCAGATGACCTCTTGACCCTGTTGCAAGACATGGCGCGTTCGGGGCTGACGCTCGTGCACTCCCTGCTCATGCAGCACGACGAACTCCACGTCCTGCGACGCCTGGAGGAACGAGTAGACCTACCGCTGCGCTACCGGGTCGCTCCTGTCTGCGCCCCCGACTCCGGACCGGAGGAGCTTCTGGAACTGGTTCACCTCCAAGCCGAGCACGGGCGCCGTTGGGCTGTGGAGGGCGTGAAGTTCTTCCTGGACGGCACCATCGACAACGGGACGGCCTGGTTGGCCGAACCCGACACCCACGGTCAGTCGGTCCATTCGTCGTGGAGGTCGCTGGACGCCTTTGAGCAAGCGGCCACCACGCTGGCGGGTCTCGGCATCCCGTTGTACGTCCACGCCATCGGGGACGCAGCGGTGACCTGTGCGATCGACGTACTCGGTCAGGTCGGACCCCCCACCCGCGGAACCCATCGGATCGAGCATCTGGAAGTGCTCTCCCCCCAAGACGCCGGGCGCCTCGCGACGTCTGGGGTGGCCGCGAGCATCCAGCCGGCCCACTGCTGTTCCAGCGTCACCGAGCAGGGTGCGGACAACTGGTCTCGGCGGCTGGGGGAGCAGCGCCGGAGGCGGGGTTTCGTGCAGCTCGAGGTGCTCCGTGCTGGTGGCCTCGTGACCCTGAGCTCCGACTGGCCGATCGGCCCCTTCGACCCCCGCGAGATCCTAGCGATCGCCGAGCTGCGAAGGCTGCCGGGCAACGTGGACCAGGAACCCGTCCGGCCTGCGCAGGCCATCAGCCGGTTGGAGGCGCTGAGCGGGATGACCGTGGCACCTGCCCGCGCTGCGGGTCGCGACGACGGAGTCGTGCGACCGGGATCCCCCGCAACGTTCACGGTCTTCGATGGTGATGTCCTAACCGTCCCGGCCGATGACCTGCCGTCGATCGCGGTCGTGGCCACCTTCATGGATGGCGAACTCCTCAAGCTGACTGCTGCCGAGGACTCCGAGCCGCAGGTCGCCCGGTCGTCGTGATCCCGCACCGCCGGCCGTCCCACCCCACCGCAGGAAGCACCGTGATGTTGACGCTGGTGCGGGTGCAGTTCTCCGCCGTATCGACGCAAACCTTCCGAAGAGCCGTGTCGACGCATCCCTTCCGCGGACGTGCGGTGGTGCTGGACGGTCGCCATCTCCTCAGCTGCTGGGCGGGGTGCTCTATGGGCGGCGGCGATCAACGAGAGCTCGTCAGGGGATGACGCGGGGAATGCGTGAAGCGGCGCCTCCTGGCGGCGCAGCACGTTAAAGACGTGATCTCAACGTTAAACGTGATCTCAACGTTGAAGACGTGATCTCAACGTTGAAGACGGGATCTCAACGTTGAAGACGTCGTCCCCGACAGGCCCGCCGCCAGGAGCTGTCCAACCACGTGGGCGTGGCCTGTCGCGCTCACCGCAATCTCACCGCAGTCTCGCCGCACCTCGTTCTTCGGCAATGGAGTTCCCGCCATCCACCACGAGGACCTGACCGGTGAGGTACGACGCCGCCGGGGAAGCCAGGTAGGCCACGAGTGCGGCGACCTCCTCCGGTCGGCCTGGACGCCCCATGGGCGTGGCGCGCCCCAGCTCGACTTCCTTCTGTGAGGACGAGCCCGTCTCGATCCAGCCCGGGGCGACGGCGTTGCAGGTGATACCGCGATGCGCCAGGTCGACCGCTAGCGAACGGGTCAGGCCGACGGTGGCGGCCTTGGCGGCGTGATACGCCGCGTCCCCGGTGTAGGCCATGACGGGGCCGGATACCGAGGACACCGTCACGACCCGTCCCGTCTGTGCGGGCAGGTGGGGCAGGGCGGCGCGCGTGACGAGGAACGTGGTGTCGAGGTTGCGCGACATCCCCGCCCGCCAGGTCTGAAGAGTCGTGGACTCCAGCGGGGTAGGTTCCTCAGCCCCCGACACCGAGGTCATACCGGCGTTGTTCACCAGGACGTCGAGGCGACCGAAGCTGTCCAGCGCGTGCTGCGCGAGGGCCGCGGCTATCGCTGGATCGGTCAGGTCCCCAACGAACCCCTCAGCCGTAGCACCATCCTGGCGAAGTTCGGTGACGCGGTCGTAGATACGGGAGGTGGTGGACGCGATGAGCACCGTGAAGTTGAGGGCGAGGAGCCGTGCACAGGCAAAGCCGATGCCGGTGCGGCTGCCTGCGCCCGTGATGAGGGCGACCGGACTGTCCGAGGGTGACCTGGTCATGTTTACTTTCTCGACTCGACGTTCATGCGGGATGGCAGCGTGGAGGGGGCGCACGATCGGTGCGAAGGGTCATTCCAGCTCATGGAACCGGATGTGGACGAACCCCGCCTCGGGGCGGGCAGGCCGGCGACGACGGTTCTGGTCAGCCACTCGTGCTGCAGCGCATCGGTCTGGAACTGCGCCGGCGTCAGGTGCCAGAGCTCACCCCGTCGACAGGTTCACCGGTGTCGACGCGGGCCTTGACCTGCGGTGCAGCGACCGAGAGGCCGCGGTTGCTGCTGTCGACGATGTTCCTGATGTCGATGACCAAGCCCGTGTCAGCCTGGAGTATGCCGTAGGCGGTAGGCGTCCAGTTTCATGCCGCCAGCGCGGATGAGGGACCAGTCGCCCCCGGGTGCGAGGACCGTCCTTCACAGGCGCGGACCCTTGACGGTGCCGCAGGTGATGGGCGCGAACCCGAGCTCCTCGTGCTTGCCGCGGCGGAGCGGCGGGTCCGGTCGCGCGAGCCTTGTTCAGGCGAGCGTCTCGACCGCGGGGGTCCCTTTCTCGGAGAAGTCCATGGCCGGGGGCTGACGGCGAAACCCGCGGGTCTGCACGGCGAGGTAGACCGTACCCAGCAGAACCCAAGCCAGCCCGACGACGAACGCCGTGGCGGTGAGCGACGTCCACAGCCACACCGTCAGCAGAAAGCCGACTGCGGGCAGCACGCCATAGCGGACCCAGTCGCGGGCCGCCGGCTTCTCACGACCCTCCTTCGGGAACAGGTGGGTTCGGACGACGGAGAGGTTCACCATCGAGAACGCCGACAATGCACCGAAGGAAATCAACGTGGCCGCCACGTTCAGCGTCAGCACGAGGGCGAGGAGGGAAACGATCGACACGGCGACCGCGGCCACCCATGGGGTACCGAAGCGGGCGTGCAGTCGCCCGAAGATCCTGGGCAGGATGCCGTCGCGGCCCATTGCGAAGATGATCCGGGACACGCTGACCTGCGTTGTCATTCCAGAACCGAACGCACCGACCACGTACACGGCAACGAAGAAGGACGTCAGGAACGTGCCGCCGACCTTCGCCATCAGGTCGACGCCCGCGGAGTCGAGGTCGGTGAAGGCGTGCCAGTCGGGGAAGACCAGCGAACCAAGCCACGCCACGACGATGAAGATGGCGCCGCCGACAAGGGTGGTGAGCAGGATTGCCTTCGGGATGGTGCGCCGGGGGTCCTTCGCCTCCTCCGACAGCGTGGACACCGCGTCGAAGCCCAGGAACGACAGCGCGAGGACGGCAGCGCCGGCGAAGACCGGCCCCAGGCCGCCTCCGCCGGGCAGGAACGGTTCGAGGAGACCGGGTGCCCCTTCCTGGGAGCTCGTCAGCAAGGTCTTGATCGCCAGGGCGGAGAACACCACGACCAGCAGGACCGAGAGTGCGACGATCACGGTGTTCAGCTTGCTGACCAGGGTGATGCCGAGGACGTTGCACACCAGCACCAGCAGCAGGGCCGCGAGGGTGAAGACCCACTGGGGTATCTCCGGGAACTGGGTGTTCAGGTAGAGGCCGATGAGCAGGAAGTTGATCATCGGCAAGAACAGGTAGTCGAGCATCAGGGTCCAGCCGGTCAGGAAACCGACGTGACCGCCGAAGGCCTGCTGCGCGTAGGTGTACGCGGAACCGGAGACGGGGTAGCGACGCGACATCGCGCCGTAGCTCAGCGCCGTGAACAGCATCGCCACGAGTGCGACGCCGTACGCGGCCGGTAGGTGGTTGTCCGTCGACGCGGCCACGATGCCGTACGTCGTGTACACGGCCACGGGGGCGAGGTAGGTGAGGCCGAACAGCACGAGGGACGTCAGCCCGAGTGTTCGCTTCAGCTGGGGCCGAGCGGGTGCGGCGGCAGGGGCGGGATTGTTCACGGTGCGGACCTCTCGTCGGGAGCTGAGCCACGAGGTGGATCGTCGTGGGTCCGGAGGGAGCAGAAGGCGAGGAGCAGACGGTGAGGAGCAGAGGAGCGAGTACGCGGTGTAAGAGGTGTCGCCGTGCCGTCAGGCGCGCCGTAGACCGTCGACCCACGTCCCGAGGACGCGAACGTCGCGGAGGGCGTGCGGCTCGACGGTGCGCGGGTCGCGGTCGAGCCACACCAGGTCACGAACGGATGGGTCGGCGTCGGCGAAGGCCTGGTGGGCGACGCCGGCGGAGTAGGCCTGCAGCGCGTCCTCGAGCGGGATGCGCTCGCCCGGGATCCACCCCGTCTCCGGTGTCTGGTCCGCGGTCTGCCGCGTCACCGCCGTCGCCACGCCGGGGCGCCAGTCGTTACTACTGACCGGCCAGTCGCTGCCGAAGGAGACGCTCCCGGCCTCCAGTAGGGTGCGGATCGGGTACTGCGTCATCGCGCGCTCGGGTCCCAGGCGCGGCAACGTCAGGTGGACCATGGGCGGGTCCAGTTGCGCCCAGAGCGGCTCGAAGTTCGCGATGACGCCGAGGCGTTCGAAGCGCGGTACGTCCTGGGGATCCACGAGCTGGACGTGGGCGATGACCGGCCTACGATCGCGCGGTCCGTTTCGTGCCTCGACGGTCTCGATGACGTCCAACGCTGTGCGGCACGCGGCGTCGCCGATCGTGTGCAGGTGGAGCTGGAACCCGAGCCGGTCGAACTCGACGGCGGCTGCGATCAGTTCCTCCAAGCCCCAGTTGGGCAGGCCCCGCTCACCGGGGACGTCGGAGTAGTCCGCGAGCATCGCCGCGGTGTGGTTCTCGATGATGCCGTCCACGAAGAACTTCACTGTGGAGGCTGTGAGCAATGGGTCGTCGTTGTCCTCCACGCGGCGGCGGGACTCCGCGAAGCCGACGACCTGTTCTCGCCAGCGCAGCGGGTCCGCGCGCAACGCCAGGTTGACCCGTGTGGACAGCAGCTGACGCGCCGAGGCGTCCAGGTAGGCCTCGAGGTCCGCGGGTTCGACCCAGGCGTCCTGGACCCAGGCGATCCCCAGACCGGCGTACCCGGCCGTAGCGACGCGCAGGGCCTGGACGCGCTCTTCGTGGGTGCGTCCCGGCTCCACCGGCTGCAGCAGGTCCACTGCCCCCCACTCCTGCAGCGTCCCGAGCGGACTGCCGTCCGCGCGGCGCGGGATCCTCCCCAACGCAGGCTCCGGAGTCTCGGCGCTGATGCCGGCTCGGCGCAACGCCTCGGAGTTCACCCACATGGTGTGGTAGTCCCAGGAGCGCAAGACAACCGGCCGGTCGGGAACCGCCACGTCGAGCCACTGGGCGTCGAAGAGGCCCTCCGGCGCCAGCGTCGCCTCGTAGCTGGCGCCGTAGATCCACTCCGGCTCCGGGTGCTCCTCCGCCCAGGCCCGCACCCGCGCGACGATCTGCTCGACGGAGGTGCACGAGCGCAGCTGCGGCCCGATCCCTTCCAGGCCCCCCATCACCGGGTGGGCGTGGCCGTCGCCGAACGCGGGGGCGAGGACCCCGCCCGCGAGGTCGACGACCTCGTCCACCGACGCGCGCAGCGCCTCGGCCTCCGGGCCGGTCGCGACGAGGCGGCCGTCCGCGACCACCGCGGCATCGGAGGTTCGAGCATCTGTGCCGTAACCGTCGAGGACAGTTCCGTTGACGAAGAGGGTGGTCCCCATTTTATCGCGGGGAGAGTCCTGGGTGTCCATGTGCCGTTGCGCCCCTGTCCACGCTCGTGTCTTGGTCCTCGCCCGCGTCCCCGTGATCGACCACGGGATCGCACGGCCGGGATCACGGGCTCAACTCGCTCGAGTGGAGCGATGCTAGCAGCGCATTGGTGACCAATCCAGGGTTACGCCGAATCGAATACGAGACGTACTTTCGATCTTCTACGAGCCATCACCTCGCGGGTGTCGCTGGCGTCCGCTGCGGGCCGGGTGGGACAATGGGGTAACCATGGACACCCCCGGACAACTCGCGACCGCGCTGCGCGAGGAGATCCTCGCGCTCAAGTACGCCCCTGACGAGCCGCTGCGGGAGATCGCGCTCGCGGAGCGCTTCGCGGCGTCGCGGCGCTCGGTGAGGGAGGCGCTGGCGCGCCTGGCGAGCGAGGGGATTGTCTCCCGGGAGATCAACCGCGGCGCGCGGGTCCGCCGCCTCGACACTGCCGACGTGGTGGATCTCTACCGTGTGCGCCGCCTGCTTGAGATCGAGGGGGCGTCCGCCTGCGCCTCTGCGTCTGAGGAGGCGCTCGAGGAAGTCCAGGCCGCCTTCGACCGACTGGCGCAGACTGCGCGGGCCGATCAGGACTCCTTGTCACACGCCGTGGCGGACACAGCGTTCCACGCGTCGGTCATTGCCCTCGCCGCCAGCCCGCGCCTCGACCAGATCTCCGACCAGATCCTCGTAGAGATGACCTACGCCATCCGACTCCTGCACCGGGACGAGGTCGAAGGCGCCATCAGTGCCGCCCAGGTGGTCCGGGACCACGCCCGCATCCTTGAGTCCGTCCGGGCGCGCGCTCCGGAGGCGGCGGTGGTGGCCGTGGAGGAGCACATCTTCGAGAACAGTGCCCGGCTGCTACGGCTGGTCGAACCTGTACCGCAGGAGTCGCGGTCGGTTGTCTCCGCCCGCACGGGGGTACGAGCCGTCTGAGCCGTGATGCCTGTCATTGCCTCCAACGGCGTCGCGGCGGTTGGCTTCCGCGCGGCGGGTACCGGCTCGGGGCGAGTCCTCTGACCCTGAGCCGGCACCGCCCGACGGTCAGCCTCCGATGCGGATGAGCTTCTTGTTCACGAACTCTTCGGCGCCGAACCGACCCAGCTCGCGGCCCGAGCCCGAGCGCTTCACACCGCCGAACGGCAACTCGGCGCCGTCGGCAAGCACGACATTGACGTAGACCATGCCGGCCTCGATCTGCTCGGCCACCCGCAGGGCCTGCTCCTGGTCGGTCGTGTAGACGTAGGACCCCAGGCCGTAGGGGGTGTCGTTGGCGATGCGCACCGCGTCCGCCTCGTCGCTGGCGCGGAAAACTTGTGCCACCGGACCGAAGAACTCCTCCTGTGAGGCGGGGTTGTCCGGACTCACGTCGGTCAGCACCGTCGTTGCGAAGAACGCGCCCACCCGGCTACCTCCGTGTGCCAGCGTCGCGCCGGCCGCGACGGCTCGGCGCACCTGGTCCTCGAGTCTGTCGGCCGCCCGTAGCGACGACAGCGGCCCGAGAGCGCAGTCCGCGCGGGTCGGGTCAGAGGCCTCCACCTCGGCGAGCTTGGCCGTGAACCTGGACAGGAACGCGTCGTAGAGCTCCTCCACGACGACGAATCGTTTGGCGGCGTTGCACGACTGGCCGCTGTTGTCCAGACGCGCCTCGACCGCGTCGTGCACGGTCGCGTCGAGGTCGTCGGTCGACAGGAGGACGAAGGGGTCCGACCCGCCGAGTTCGAGCACGACCTTCTTGAGGTTCCGGCCCGCGATCTCGGCGACCCTTGCCCCCGCGCGGTCGGAGCCGGTCAGTGAGACGCCCTGGACGCGCGGATCGGCGACGATCCTCTCGACCTGCTCGTGGGAGGCGCGGACGTCGACGTAGGCACCCGCGGGGAACCCGGCGTCGGCGAAGACCTGCTCGATCGCGGCGGCGGATTCGGGGCACTGCTCCGAGTGCTTCAGGAGGATAGTGTTTCCGATGACCAGGTTTGGTCCGGCGAAGCGGGCGACCTGGTAGTACGGGAAGTTCCACGGCATGATGCCGAGCAGCGTTCCCAGCCCCGACCGGCGGATGATCGCCGTGCCGGTGCCGCTGACCAGGTCGACGGCCTCGTCCTCGACGAACCCGGGGCCGTGGTCGGCGTAGTAGCGATAGATCGCGCCGGCGAAGTCGACCTCGGCGAGAGCCTGCTCGACCGGCTTGCCCATCTCGCGCACGATGAGCTCGGCCAGCTCGCTGCGGCGTTCGAGGTGCAGTTCCCCGACGCGGCGCAGCAGGTCTGCTCGCTCCTGTGCTGAGGTGCTCCGCGACCACGTTCGGTAGGTGGTGTCGGCGCTCACCAGGGCCTGCTCCAGGTCCCCGTCGGTGATGGTCTCGTAGGTCCGGAGGGTCTCTCCCGTAGCGGGATCGGTTACGGCGTAGATCATGGTCTCCTCGTTCGGTCGCGGGTTCTCGTCGGGCAGGGCGGACGTCAGGGCGGACGTCAGGGCGGACGTCAGAGTAGATGTCAGGGTGAGGTTCGGGTCACGCGGACGGACTCGTCGAACGCCTCGAGCAGGCGCGGGAGCTCGTTGCTGGACAACGTCAGGGGCGGTCGCACCTTGAGGACGTTGTCGTACCTCCCCGACGCGCTGATGAGGACTCGCCGTTGGCGCATGGCGTCGACGATCGCCGCCGCCCGGGCGGCGTCCGGCGCCAGCGTCTCGGGGTCGCGGACCAGTTCGACCGCGATGAAGAGCCCAGCGTGGCGCACGTCGGCGATCCCGGGGTCACCGGCGGCTGCCCCGCTCATTCCGAGGGCTGCCTCCGCGCCGGTCGTGGTGGCGTTGTGCAGCAGGTCCAGGCCGGTGATCTCGTCCAGGACGGCGGAGGCGGCGGCGATGCTGACGGGGTTGCCTCCGAAGGTGTTGAAGTAGCGCACATCGCGGCCGAAGGCCTCCATGAGGTCCGCCCGTCCGACCACGGCGGAGATCGGTATCCCGTTGCCCATGGGTTTGCCGAGGACGACCAGGTCCGGGCGAAGAGCGTGCCGCTCGAAACCCCACCAGCCGCCAGTGCGCCCGAATCCGGACTGCACCTCGTCGGCGATCCACAGGGCCCCCGCGTCGCGGACCACCTCGGCCGCCGGCCCGAGCATCCCCGGGGGATCGGTCTGGAGCCCATCGCTGGAGAGGATCGAGTCGACGATGGCCGCTGCCGGCTGGTGTCCACGGCGCCGGAGCTCATCGATGCCGCGCGTGATCCGCGCGGCAAACTCCCGTGCTGTCGTCGCGGGGTCGTGCCTGAGGGTGTCGGGTGCCTCGACCAGGACGACGTTGTCGGGGATGGGGTTGTTCGTTCCCAGGCTGGGGGAGACGGCGGCGGCGGCCTGTGTCGTGCCGTGGTAGGCGTGCGCGGTCGCGATGATGCCCGTCCGACCCGTCGTGTGCCCTGCGATGCGCAGCGCGAGGTCGACCGCTTCGCTTCCTGTGCAGGCGAAGACCACTTGTTCCAGGTGCGGGGGGAACAGGGCCAGCAGTCGTTCAGCGTAGTCCACGACGTCGTCGGTCAGGTAGCGGGTGTGGGTGTTCAGGACCGAGAGTTGCTGGGCCACGCGTTCTTGCACCCGGGGGTTGGAGTGCCCCACGACTGGGACGTTGTTGTAGGCGTCGAGGTAGTCGAGCCCGTTGCGGTCGTAGAGGAGGACGCCTTCGCTGCGGACGAGGTGGACGGGTTCTCGGTAGAAGAGCCGGTAGGGGGCTCCGAGGACACGCTGGCGACGTTCGAGCAGTGCTCGGTCTTCGGGGGCAAGTGACTCGCTCGCCGTCGGGTCGAAGCTGTTCACCATGTGCATCTGACGTGTCACGGCTCTCCACCTGTCCTTGATTGGTGACCAATCTAGTCGTAGTGTGGCTGACGGTCCACTGCTGCCACCAGCCCGAGGCGAGACAACCCATGACGACCCCCACGTTGCCGCTCGACTTGTCGAGCCGCGAGATCCGCGACGTCGTCGGCGACTTCTACGGGCTGCGCCCGGTGGCGGTGACGGCGCTCGACAGCGAACTGTCCGCGGTCGCCGAACTGGACCTCGGGTCGACCCGCGGTGTCTTCAAGGCCGTCCGGTACTCGCCCGTCGATCTCGACCTCGCTCGGTGGCGTGTGGGAGCGGTGGAGCACCTCTACCGCGCCGGTGTGCCCGTGGGGCGGACATTCCGAAACCGCGACGGAGAGCTCGTCAGCGTCGTGACGACGGGCTCGGGCCCGGTGATCGCCCACGTGAGCGAATGGCTGCTCGGCGTCCCTCTGGAGGACACCGAAGCGACCCCCGCCCTGCTCGCCCACGTGGGGGAGACGGCGGCGGCGGTCGCTCGGGGTCTGGAGTCCTGGCCCGAGCCACCGAGCGAGGTGTCGCACCTATGGGACCTGGTGCGGACGTCTGAGACCTTGGCGGAAGCCTCGCCGTGGGTCAGCGATCCCCGCACTCGGGAGGTGGTGCAGTCCGCGGCCTCCCGCTTCGCCGAGACCGTCGAACCGGTGATCCTGACGCTGCCCCGGGCCACGGTCCACCACGACCTGCACGACTCCAACCTGCTGACAGACCCGGTTGCCGGCGTTGTCAGTGGAGTGCTGGACTTCGGTGACATGGTCGAAGGACCGCGGGTGGCCGAACTCGCCGTCGCCGCCGCCTACGCCAGCCGAGGCGCAGCGGACCCGACCCGCGCCTTCCTGCAGGTCGCGCAGGGCTGGGGGCGAAACGTCCAGCTCAGCGACGCCGAGATCGGTGTCGTCTTCGACGCGGGCATCGCCCGGCTCGCGGTGAACGCGGCGGTGTGGGCCTCGCGCCGCGACACGGGGCGGGCCGGATACGCCCACGCCCGCTCCCAGAGGTCAACCTCTGCCCTGACGGCCCTGCTTGGTGCCGACAGGGCGCGGGTCGACTCAGAACTGCGCCAGCGCCTGGGGTCGGGCAAGGGTGCTGCAGCAGCGCCGGCCCAGCCGCCCGGAGCGGTGGAACCGTCCTCCTCCGACACCGAGCGCGGCTCCGCCGCTCTGGAAGGGAACTGACCGTGATGGATGCTCCGACGACGAACGGCTGGCTCCTGGCACGACCCGAGATCGACGCCGAGCAGGTCCGCGACCTCGCGTGGGCTGCGTTCCGCGTGGAGGGTGAGGTGAGAGAACTCGGCAGCCAGCAGGACCGGAACTTCCTCTTCACCCCACCCACCGGACGCGGCGCCCTCGTGAAGGTGAACCACCCGACTGTCTCGGAGGAGGCGATCTCGCTACAGGTCGCCATCTCGGATCGTTACCGCGAGGTCGGGCTGTCGACGCCGCAAGTGCTGAGCACGGTCGATGGCGACCGGAGCGTGACCGTCGAGGTGGAGGGCGGTGCCACGGCGCGGGTCGTGGCGTTCGCAGCGGTCACGGGTGAGACCCTCGCCGACGTCGTTCAGGTGGACGGAGCGCTGGCCGAAGAGCTGGGCGTGCTGGCTGCGCGTTCCGTCCTCGCGCTGCAGAACCTCGACCACCCCGGTGCCGACCGAAAGATCCAGTGGGAACTCACCCACGCCCTCGAAGTCGTCGAACGCCTCGCCGCCGACCTGCCGCCCGACCGACGCCAGAGCTGCCGCGACGCAGCGGCAGCTGCGATGAGCCGGATCCAGGAGCTGGGCGACCTCCCACGCCAGGTCGTCCACGGCGACCTGAACTGCGACAACATCATGCGCGACGGCCAGGGCACGGACTGGATCGTCGACCTCGGTGACGCGGCCAGGTCCTGGCGCGTCGCGGAGATCGCCATGGTCGCAGCCGACGTCCTCGGGCGCAGCGGGGACCTCGCCCTCGTCTCCCGTGCGGTCCGGGGCTATGCAGCCACGGCCCCCCTCAGCGACGACGAGATCGACGCCGTGTGGCCACTGGTCGTGCTCCGGGGGGCCGTACTGGCGGTTAGCGGCTGGAGCCAACTGCGCATCGACCCCGACAACGCCTACGCGCGCGAACGGATCGAGCACGAGTGGACCGTCTTCGAGCGTGCCGCGTCGTATGACCACCGCGAGGCGACGGCTCAGCTGCGCCTCGCGGCCGGGCGCCCCCACCACCGCGGCGGCGACTACGCCCCGGTCCTGGCTGGCGTGGGTGGTGCGCAGATCGTCGACCTCGGGATCCGCAGCCGCGCACTGGACCGCGGCCGGTGGACCTCTGATTCGGCGGAACTCGACCTGGCGCGGGCCGCGCTCGAGGACAGACCGGTCGCGGTCATGCGCTTCGGGGAGACCCGGCTCAGCCGGACCTCGAGCGACACCGCCTCCCCGGCCGCCACCAAATCCCGCGTCGTCGACCTCTGGACCCGCCCGGGCACGGCCGTCCACGCTCCCTTCAGCGGCGCTGTGACCGTCGGGGACGGCCACGTCGAGCTTTCCGACGCCGGTGTCACGCTCCGCCTCGACGGGGTCGCCGCGCAGGAGGACCGCGACCGGGACGCCGTGCAGGGCGAGGTCCTGGGCCGGGTCGTGCCCGCCGGTTCCGGCGTGGGCCGGGTCCGCGTCACCCGCAGGATGCTCGGCGCCCAGGCGTCACCTCCCTTCGGCGCCCCGGGGGAGGAGTTCGAGACGGAAGGCGGAGCCGACCCGTCCGTCATCGTCGGCACCGCGTCCGCGCCGGACCCGATCGTGCACCTGCGCCGGGAACGCAAGCGGCGCGACCGCGCCATGGTGGGCGCGGCCGAGCGCTACTACCGGCAGCCGCCGCAGATCGAGCGCGGGTGGAACACGCTCCTCATCGACACCGAGGGACGCGCGTACCTTGACATGGTGAACAACGTGACGGCGATCGGGCACTCCCACCCCCGCTTCGCCGACCGCGTAGGCCGTCAGCTCGAACTCCTCAACACCAACTCTCGGTTCCTCTACGAGGCCTACGCCGACTTCGTGGACAGCCTCCTCGAACGCTCACCAGACCCGTCGCTCGACACGGTGATCCCCGTGAACAGCGGGTCCGAGGCGGTCGACCTCGCGATCCGCCTCGCCCAGGTCGCGACGGGCCGGAAGGACGTCATCGCCGTCCGTGAGGGTTACCACGGGTGGACGATGGCTGCCGACTCCGTCAGCACCTCGGCGTTCGACAACCCGGACGCACTCGCTTCACGACCTGACTGGGTCCACCTCGTGGACGCGCCCAACCCCTACCGTGGAACTCATCGCGGCCACGATTCCGGTCCGGCCTACGTGCAGCAGGTTGCCGACCTCACCGCGCAGCTGGTGCAGCAGGGACGGACTCCCGCTGCCTTCATCTGCGAACCGGTGCTCGGCAACGCCGGTGGCGTCGTCCCACCCGACGGGTACCTGGCCGGCGCCTACGACGCACTGCGCGCCCACGGGGGGCTCGCGATCGCCGACGAGGTGCAGGTCGGCTACGGGCGCCTGGGGAGGGCATTCTGGGGGTCGGCGATGCAGGGCGCCGTGCCCGACATCATCACCGTCGCCAAGGCCGCAGGTAACGCCTACCCGATCGGGGCGGTCATCACCCGACGGGAGATCGTCGAAGCCCTCCAGAAGGAGGGGATGTTCTTCTCATCGGCCGGCGGGGCACCCGCCAGCGCCATCGCCGCGGCGACCGTCCTGGACGTCATCCGCGACGAAGGTCTGCAGGAGAACGCTCTGCGGGTCGGGACCCACCTCATCACCCAGGTCGAACGGCTCGCGAAGAAACACCCGATCATCGGTACCGTCCACGGCAGCGGGCTCTACCTGGGCGTCGAACTCGTCCGCGACCGCGAGACTCTGGAGCCTGCGGCACAGGAAACGGTGTGGGTCTGCGAGCGTCTCCTCGAGCTGGGTATTGTCATGCAGGCCACGTCCGAGCGGCAGAACGTTCTCAAGGTGAAGCCGCCGCTGACGCTCAACGTCGCAGAAGCCGATGCGTTCGTCGCTGCTCTGGACACTGCCCTGACGGAGGTCGGGAACCCCGCAATCATCGCCCGGTGAAGTCCTGCAAGTAGTCGACCGCCATCGGATACCGACTCGTGGTTAAGGCTTTTCGTCGACAGGGCGGTAGCCGAGCCTTCGACCGTCGCAGTCTGCGATTGACCGGATCGAGTGTCGCGAACGCCGAGGTTTTAGGTGGCGCGTAAGTTGTCGGCGTGCTCGAGTAGCGCACCTGATGATCCAGAGCCCCGCGGTGCTATTGGTCGATGCGATCTCGAGGGCCCGGTCTCTTTATCTCATCTCGATCTACTTGCTGGGCACCGTGAACACCTCGAGTCTGCTGCAGATCAGGTAACCAGAGGGTGGGGCGCGCGGGATCGTTCGCACCGCACGGTGGCGGTTCCTGCGCTTGTCGCGGGACTGGCCTTGGTCTGACGTCGTCCTAGCCGGCCACCGCCGCCTCGCCGCTCTCAGTCCCTGACCCTCATTCATGTCTCGACGCCCGGAGCTTCGGAAGCCGCGCGCCGACGCGGGACTACTGCATGCCCACGGCCAAAGCACCAGATGGGAGCCCATCGAGAGCCTCAGCCGTCGCTTCACGAAAGATCGAGGCTAGTACTGCAACGAAACTTGCGGTGGTCGGTGTCCGCGACGGCGACAGTGGCAGACACGGGCCTGGTGCTGGCGCCGCCGTCTGCAGGTAGACCAGTTCCCGACGTGTTCGACAGCGTGGTGGGCAAGGAGAACCTGTTTGGTCAGGACGCGTCGGATCGCCGGTAGGGTGCATGCACTCGCACTCGCACTCGCGCCCGCGCGAACCCGCCCGCGATCCGTGCATGCACCCCGACCAAGCTCCGCCAGAGCCGTATTCACCACCGCAACAGCACCATCGAGCACAAGTGCCTTGAAGTACTAGTGTCGTGAGTCGTTAATTCCTTGTCGGCTTAGTAAGCTGGGGCGATGGCACGCGTACGCGGACCGAAACCACCAGAGATCCAGCTCACCGA
>NZ_JBFBND010000054.1:0-22702 GCF_040702905.1 Kineococcus sp. NPDC059986
AGGTCGGGGTGGTCGGAGTCCAGCACGCGGCGGACGGCGGCGGCGACACCGAGCAGGAACGCGGCGTGGGCGGTGTCGGCTGCGCGGCGCAGGCGCGACGGCGCGGCGAAGGTGACCCCGTCGGGGGCTTCGTCGAGGAACGTCGCGGCCACGGCCCCAACCTACCGCACAGGAACTGTTCGGACAAGCTGAACAGGCTGTGCCGCAACGGTTCCAGAGAGTCCTCTCCGCATCACTCGCCGGCCTCATCCCTGCCGAGGACGCGGAAGCCCCGCCACCCCGACGTTCGCAGGGCGTGGCTGAGGAGCTGGAACTCGACCTCGTCGATGCTCCTCAGGATCTCCGGGCTCATCACCCCTCGATGCTGGAAGACGCCCTCCACGTCGACCCAGTCCACGATGGCGTGCTTCTCGGAACTGCTGCGGACGGTGCCCGGGTGATCGGGGCGCACTCCCAGGTGGTGGGCGGCATCCAGAGGGCCGACGAACTTCACCCGGGTGTCGGGCAGGAAGGGGTCGCCCGCGTTGATCCAGCCGTTCTGCGTCCAGGCGGCCTGTCTGTCCCGACCGTCCAACGTGAATCCGGGCCAGGTGGCCCGAAGTTCCCGTGCTGCCCGCTCGTGTTCCTGCGCGGACACGCTTTCCAGCCAGTCGGGGTCGAAACGACCGTCGTAACGGCGGACGCCGTGGGCGTCGACCCAGTCGATGACCGCGTGCCCCGGGTCGGCACAACGCAGTTGCCCCGGGTGGCCGGGTTGCAGACCCAGGAGGTGGGCGAAGCCGTCCGGACCGCGCCACCGGACGACGGCGTCCACGTCCAGGTGGTGGAGACGGTGGTAGGGGTGTGGCTCGGCGCGCCAGACGGCGACCGCCTCCTCGTCGTCGACGGGGAAGCCGGGCCAGCCGGAGGCCCGCAGCCGCTCGCAGGCCTGGTGGTGCTGCTGGGCGGAGACGACCTCGAGCCAGTCACCCTCGAGGCGGCCGTAGTACTGCCGTGTCCCGCGGGCGTCGGCCCAGTTGATGAGCACGCCGTCCTCGTCGCCGATGATGAGGTGTCCGGGGTGGCCGGGTTGCAGGTGGAGCCCACGCGCAACGGCTTCGGGCCCGCACCAGCGCAGGAACACCGCGCGAGGCCAGTCCTTCAGCTCCAGGTGGGCAGGGGTGCGCGGCATGTCGTCCACCGGTGATCTCCCTTGCCGTCTCGACGTGGCGGGGCAGCGGGTGCTGCCGCTCACCAGGCGGACGACGTGGTCAGGCTAGACGGGTGCCGGCAGGGACGCCAGGCACCGAGAGCTCGCGATCGGCCAGGGTCGACGCTCTCGCATGCACCGCTCCCGGGGGGCGGATGCCACCGAATGCGAGGAGGGGACTGGGGAGAGGCCGTGAAGACCGCCGAGAGCTTCCTGGGAGTTCCGGCGAGTCCCGTGCCGGGCCCTTCCCGGTACGCCATCGTGGTGAGGTGCACCACGACCGCGCCCGTCGCCCGCAACAGCTAGCGGCGCACCGCGGCGAAGACGTCGTCGCCCGGGCCGCGACCGCGAGGACCCGGGGCGCCGGGGACGCGGGTGCTCTCGACGAACCACTCCCGGCCCAGGACGAGCCGGGCCAGCGGACCGGGCAGCGCCCCGAGCAGCCCCACACCGCGCAGACCGCGCACCCGCCCGCCGAGACCACGCGTCTCGGTCTGGCTGGCGTGGGCCCGCAGCGCCGCCCGCTTGGCGTCGACGTGCCGTCGCACGTCGACGCGGTGGGTCAGGGCGTGCCGCGGGGAGAACGCCTCGCGCACCCGGTCGGCCGTGACGTCGCTGACGAACCCCGGCACCCGCTGCGCGATCCGCAGTCCGCGGTGCACGAGCGTGCGGTCGACCGTGGCCTCCAGGACGACGGGGGTCCCCGCGAGCTGCGCGGCGCGGGCTCCGACGTGGTGGACGTGGACGTGGTCGGGGTGGCCGTAGCCGCCCGCGGCGTCGTAGGTCGTCAGGACGTCGGCGCCCTCCTCGCGCAGGACCGCGGCCAGCTCGGCCGCGACCTCCTCGACGGGCACGGCGCTGAAGGGCCGGCCGGGGCCGGGCGCCGGTTCGGGCCAGCCGGAGTCGCGGTGGCCCAGCCGGACGACGCGCGCGACGCCCAGCGCCGCCGCGGACCGGGCCAGTTCGGCGGCGCGCCGGTCGCCCAGCGCGGCCCCGGGGTCGTCGGCCGCGAGGCCCGCCTCCCCGTCGGTGGCGACCACGAGGACGACGCGGTGACCCTCGGCGGCGGCGCGCGCCAGCGTGCCGCCCGTGAGCAGGGCCTCGTCGTCGGGGTGGGCGTGGAAGGACACGAGGACGAAGGGTCCGGAGCGCGGCACGGGTGCAGACTGCCACGGCTCCCGCGCGCACGGACGGTCGTGGGGGTGCTGTCCCTCGCCGCCGCCGCCGGCGCGGTCGTTGCGCTGCCGCGGCTGGTGGGCACGACGTGGTCGACCGTCGGCGGGCTCGCCTCGGCCGTCACCCCCGTCGAGCTCGCGGCCCTCGCCGCGCTGTGGTGGCTGGGGTTGTGGGCCTACGCGTGGTCCCTCACGGGGGCCCTGCCCGGGCTCACCCGGCCCCGCGCCATGCTGCTGAACCTCTCGGGCAGCGCGGTCTCGAACGCCCTGCCGGCCGGTGGGGCCGTGGGGATGTGGCTGAACTCGACGATGCTGCGCGGCTGGGGTTTCGGGGTCCGCCGGATCGCCGACTTCACCGTCACGAGCAACGTCGTCGACGTCGCGGGCAAGCTCGTCGTGTGCGGAGTGGCGCTCGCGGCGACCGCCCTCCTGGGGCAGCTGCCGTCCCAGGTGCTGACGGGGGCGGCCGTGGTGCTCGCGGTGCTGGCCGCCGTCGTCGTCCTGGCCGCGGCGCTGGGGTCGCGGTGGGGTGTCGCGCTCCTCGCGCGGGTCGTGCTCGCGCTGTCGCCGGCGTCCCGGCGGGCCGCCCGGCTGCGGTTCCTCGCCCGGTGGCGCGTCGAACTGCGGGGCGTGCGCCGGCGCGTGCGGCAGACCGTCGTCGCGCAGTGGCGACGGCTCACGTTCGGGGTCATCGCCTACGTCCTGCTGCAGGGCGGGTTGTTCTGGGCCTGCCTGCACCTGACGGGTGCTGTCCCGACGGTGTCCGCCGTCGTCGCGGCCTTCGTCGTCGACCGGCTCATCAGCACCGTCCCGATCACCCCGGGCGGCAGCGGGTTCGCCGAGGCCGGCGCCACGGGTGTGCTGCTCGCCGCGGGCGCCGGACCGGCCGCCGCGCTCACGGGGGTGCTGCTGTACCGCGCCTTCGTCGTCCTGCTCGAGGTGCCGGTGGGCGGTGGGGCGCTGGCCGGCTGGCTGGTGCTGCGCCGCCGCGCGGGGGCGACCGCGTGAGGGTCGTGCTCGTCAGCGACAGCTACCTGCCCGTCCTCGGCGGCATCGAGCTGCACGTGCGCGACCTCGCCGCGCAGCTCGTCGGCGCCGGGCACTCCGTCGCCGTCCTCACCCGCACCCCCGGGTCCGCGGACCCGGTCCCGGGCGTCGAGGTCCTGCGCCTGGACCGGGCGGACCGGCTGTCCGGTTTCCTGGCCGCCGCGGACGTCGTCCACGTCCACTCCTCGGTCGTCTCGCCCTTCGCCTGGCGGGCCGCGTCCCTCGCCCGCGCGCTGGACGTGCCGGCCCTCGTCACCGTCCACTCCATGGTGTCCCACGGCGCCGCGCTGCCCATGGCGGTCGCGTTGCGCCGCGCGTCGGCGACGGGCCTGCGCTGGAGCGCGGTGAGCCGGGCCGTCGCCGTCCCCCTGAGCCGGACGGTCGGCGCCCCGGTCGGCCTGCTGCCCAACGGCATCGACCCCACGGACTGGCGGGCCTGCCACACCCGGCGGGTCGAAGCCCCGGGGTTCACCGTCGTCAGCGCGTTGCGGTTCGCGGCGCGCAAACGCCCGATCGCCCTCGTCCGCGTCCTGGCCGACCTGCGCGACCGGCTGCCCGAGGACGTGCCGCTGCGCGCCGTCCTCGTCGGGGACGGGCGACTGCTGCCCGCCGTCCGGCGCAAGCTCGCCGCGACCGGGCTCGCCGACCAGGTCGAGCTGCCCGGCCGGCTGGATCGGACGGGCGTGCAGCAGGTCCTCACCGGCGCCGACGCCTACCTCGCGCCCGCGCGCCTGGAGTCCTTCGGGCTGGCCGCCCTGGAGGCGCGCTGCGCGGGTGTCCCGGTCGTCGCCATGGCCGCCAGCGGTGTGACGGAGTTCGTCCGCCACGACGTCGAGGGACTGCTCGCCGCCGACGACGCCGACGCCGCGCGCCTGCTGCACGTGCTCGCCACCGACGGGGAGCGTCGCGAGCGCATCCGCCGGCACAACGCGGGCACCGAACCGCGGGTGACGTGGCCGCTCGTCCTCGCCGAAACGGTGCGGCAGTACGCGGCCGCGGGAGCCCCGGTGGGAGTCACCGTCTGAGTTCGCGCCTGGGCGGGGGGTCGCCGACGGTCCAGCCCTCGGCCGCCGCGGCCGCGTGGGCCGCCGCGAGGACCTGCCGTTCGGACCGGCCCAGCGCGTCCGCGACCCGCGCCACGTCCTCGAACTCCGGCATCACCTGCTGGACGACGCCGCACAGCAGCCCGACCTTCACGGGCACCGGCCGTCCCCCGACGCTGACGTCGACCCAGCCCCGCTCCAGCGTCAGCCGCGTGCACGCGGTGCGGCGCACGCCGAGCGTCGTCGTCGTGGCGACCACGAGTTCCTCGAGGGCGTCGGACCGTTCCGGTGGCGACAGGACCGTCAGCACGTGCGCGGGACGGCCCTTCTTGCCGAGCACGGGGACGACCCACGCGTCGTGCGCCCCCGCGGCCAGGACGCGGGCCAGGACACCCGGCCACAACCGCGGGTCGAGGTCGTCGACCGTGGCCTCCAGCTGGTGGGCCACGGGTCGGGCTCGGGAGTCCGACCGCGTCCCCAGGACGACGCGGGTCACGTTGGGGCGGCCCTCGACGTCCCGGGTGCCCGCGCCGGAACCCCACGCGGTCACCGTCAGCTCCGGCAGGTCCTCGTCGGCCGTCGTCAGCGCCGTCACCAGCGCCATGCCCGTCGGCGTCGTCAGCTCGCCCTCGCCGCCCGCACGCACCCGTCGACCGCGGGACAGCGCGACGACGGCGGGCACCGGCACGGGGATCGCCCCGTGCGCGGCGCGGACCGTGCCCGACCCCAGCGCGACCGTCCCGGCGCTCGCGGACGTCACCCCCAGGTCGTGCAGCGCGGCGCACACCCCGACGACGTCCGCGATCGAGTCCAGCGCGCCGACCTCGTGGAAGTGGACGTCCCCGGCGGGCACGCCGTGCACGGCGCCCTCGGCGACGGCCAGCGCGGAGAACACCGTGAGAGCGTTGCGCCGCAGCGGTTCCGGTAGGTCGGCCGCGGTGAGCATCCCCTCGATCGTCGTCCACGTGCGGTGCGGTGGGTCCTCGTCGTGCAGGTCGACGTGGGCCTTCGTCGCCGCGAGCCCGGCCCGGGTCACGCGGTCGGTGCGCACCGAGACGGCGTCGCCGACGACGGCGCGGACGGCCGCCCGGACGGCGTCGAGGTCGGCGCCCGCGTCGAGCAGCGCCCCGAGCAGCATGTCCCCGGCGATCCCGGCGGAGGCGTCGATCCAGGCGTGGCTCACGGGTTCTCCCGGTCGTCCGTCGGCGCGGCGACCTGGGCCGCGAGGTGCCCTGCGCCGTAGCCGTTGTCGATGTTCACGACGCTGACCCCGGGGGCGCAGGCGTTGAGCATCGTCAGCAGCGCGGCGATCCCGCCGAACGCGGCGCCGTAGCCCACCGACGTCGGCAGCCCGACGACCGGCGCGGACGTCAACCCGGCCACCACGCTCGGCAGCGCCCCGTCCATCCCCGCCGCCACGACGACGACGCGGGCCCGCCGCAGCAGGTCCACCCGCGCCAGGACCCGGTGCAGCCCGGCCACCCCCACGTCGACGACGAGTTCGCTCTCGCGGCCGAGGTAGCGCGCCGTCAGGTGCGCCTCGCGCGCCACGGGCAGGTCCGACGTCCCCGCGGCGAGGACGACGACGAGGCCGCCCGCCGGCGTCGGCAGCGCGGGTGGCCAGGCCAGGAGACCCGCCTCGACGTCGTGGGCGGCGTCGGGCAGTTCCGCCAGGACGGCGGCGGCGTGCTCGGAGCCGGCCCGCGTGAAGAGGGTCGTCACGTCGGGGCGCTCGCGGACGGCCGCGGCGATGCGGCCCACCTGGTCCGGCGTCTTGCCCGCGCAGAACACGGCCTCGGGGTAGCCGCGGCGCGCCGTGCGGTCGAGGTCGAGGTCGGCGATGTCCGACAACTCACCCATGCCGGAGCACCTCCAGCGTGAACGCGCCGGACTGCATCCCGGCGAGGTCGAGGACGGCCCAGCGGAAGCCGGCGCGGCGGACGGCCGCGTTCACCTGCGCGCGCAGCGGGTCCGACGCGACGCGCACCAGGTCGGCGGCGGGCACCTCGAGCCGGGCGATGTCGCCGTGGTGCCGCACGCGCAGGTCGCCCAGGCCGAGGGTCCGCAGTGCGGCCTCGGCGGCCTCCACCTGCGCCAGCTTCTCGGGGGTGACCTCCTGGTGGTGCGGGATGCGCGAGGCCAGGCAGGGGGCCGCGGGCTTGTCCGCGCACGGCAGGGCCCAGGCGCGGGCCAGGGCGCGGACGGCGTCCTTGTCGAGGCCGGCGTCGGCGAGCGGGCGCAGGACGCGGTGCTCGGTCGCGGCCCGGGACCCGGGGCGGTCCGGCCGCCGGGCGTCGTCCGCGTTCTCGCCGTAGGCGACCGCGTCGAGGCCGTGGGCGGCGACGACGTCCTCGCCGATCCGGGTGAACAGCTCGTCCTTGCAGTGGAAGCAGCGGTCCGGACCGTTGGCCCGGTACGCGGCGTTGTCGCCCTCGCGCGTCTCGACCTCGACCAGCGCCGCCCCGACGACGGCCGCGACACCGTGCGCCGCAGCACGTTCGGCGGCCGGCAGGCTGGGGGAGACCCCCAGGACCGCGACGACCCGGGACGGGCCCAGGGTGCGGACGGCGGCGGCGAGGACGACGGCGGAGTCGACGCCGCCGGAGAAGGCGACGCCCAGGCGGCCGACCCCCTCGAAGGCCCGCGCCAACGCGGCGGGGACGGCGGTGTCCGGTGGTGCGGTGGTCATGGGGCCACCATGACCACCGGCGGGGCTGCGGGGCCAGTCGTTGCCAGCAGTTGGTTGCTAGCGTCCGGGCATGACGGGCGACGGGGCCGGCGGGGCCGACGTGACGATCTACGACGTCGCCGCCGCCGCCGGGGTGTCCGCCTCCACCGTCTCGCGGGCGCTCACGAAGCCGGGGCGGGTCAGCTGGCGGACGGCCGAGCACGTCCGGCGCGTCGCCGCCGACCTGGGCTACCGGTCGGCGCGGATGCAGGTGCCGTTGTCGACGCGCGGGTCCGGTGTCCTGGCCCTCGTCGTCGCGGACATCGGCAACCCGGTCTTCGTCGGGATGGTGCGTGGCGCCGAGCGGGCCGCCGTCGCCCACGACCTGACGCTCGCGGTGGTGGAGACGCAGGAGTCCGAACGGGCCGAGGCGCAGGCCCTCGCCCGGCTCGAGGCCACGGTCGACGGTTTCGTCCTGGCCTCCTCCCGGCTCAGCGACCAGGAGATCCGTGCGGTCGCCAAGCGCAAACCCGTCGTCGTCCTCAACCGGCCCGTGCGGTCGGTGACGTCCGTCGTCAGCGACAACGTCCGCGCCGTGAAGAAGGCCGCCGAGCACCTCGTCGAACTCGGCCACACCTCGATCACCTACCTCGCGGGCCCGGAGGCCTCGCACGCCGACGGGACCCGGTGGCGGGGTCTGCAGGAGGCCGGGGTGGAGCTCGACCTGCGGATCGGGAAGGTGGGCCCGAACCTGCCGACGCTGCGGGGCGGGGCGACGGCGGCCGAGGCGTGGTCGCGGCGCCCCTCGACGGCTGTCATCGCCTACAACGACCTCATGGCCATCGGCTTCCTCAAGGCCGTCACGGCGTCCGGCCGGCGGGTGCCCGAGGACGTCAGCGTCGTCGGGTTCGACAACATCGTCGACGCCGACCTCGTCCGCCCCGGTCTCACGACGATCGCGGCACCCCTGGTGGACATGGGGTCCGCGGGCGTGAACCACCTGGCGGCGGGCCGCCCCCGTGAGGGGACCACGGGCGAACCCGTCCTGCTGCCGGCCTGGCTCGTGGTGCGGGGGTCGACGGGTCGGACCCCCGGGCGGCGGGTCCGGCGACCCCGGTAGCGGGGGAGCGGGAATGTCCGGGGCAGTCGTGCGTTGTACCCCCCGGGGTACCTGCCGACGGGCCCCGAGGAGGAGACGACCGTGGACGTGGACACCAGCCAGCTGACCGACGTGGTCGCCCGGCTCAAGCGAGCTCAGGGCCAGATCGGCGGCATCGTCAAGATGATCGAGGACGGCCGGGACTGCTCCGACGTCGTCACCCAGGTCGCGGCCGTCTCCCGGGCCCTGGACCGCGCCGGCTTCAAGATCATCTCGACGGGGATGCGCCAGTGCATGATCGCCGAACGCGACGGCACCGAACGCCCCCTCAGCGACGCCGAGCTCGAGAAGCTCTTCCTCTCACTGGCCTGACCCCGAGTCCCGCCCCGAGCCCCACCCCGACACCGAGGAGAAGAACCATGGACGCCACCACCGCTCGCACCCGCCTGGGCGAGTTCACCGTCGTCGACGTGCGCGAGGACGCCGAGTGGGCCGCCGGCCACATCGACGGCGCCGTGCACATCCCCCTGGGGCAGCTGGAGAACCGCCTCGGCGAGCTCGACCCGGCCCGGCCGCTGCTCACCACCTGCCGCGGCGGCAAGCGCAGCGCGCAGGCCCACGCCCTGCTCACCGCCGCCGGCCGCACCGTGGAGGACCTCGACGGCGGGATGCTGGCCTGGGAGCAGGCCGGACTGCCGATCACGACCGACGACGGGCGTCCGGGCACCGTCGCCTGACACCTCGTCCTCGTCCGTCATTTCATCCACAGATACCCTACGGGGTAGGGAACCGGAGAGCACCGTGAGCCACCGCCCGATCGAGGTCGTCACGATCGAGACGACCAGCCTGGGGGACCGCAGCTACCTGGCGACCGACGGCACCACGGCCGTCGTCGTCGACCCCCAGCGCGACATCGACCGCGTCCTGGACCTCCTCGCCCGCCTCGACGTGCGCCTCACCCACGTCGTGGAGACCCACGTCCACAACGACTACGTCACGGGCGGTCTCGACCTCGCCTCCCGCACCGGCGCGCACTACGTGCTGCCCGAGCACAGCCACGTCGAGTTCGAGCACACCGAGGTCGCCGACGGCGACGTCCTGGACGCGGGTGGTTTCACCGTCCGGGCCCTGCACACCCCCGGGCACACCCACCACCACACCAGCTACGCCCTCGTGGGCGCCGCCGGTGCCGTCGAGGCCGTCTTCACCGGCGGTTCGATGCTCTACGGTTCCACCGGCCGCACCGACCTCGTCTCGGCCGAGACGACGGTGGAACTCACCCACGCGCAGTTCCGCTCCGCCCGCCGCCTGGTCGCCGAACTGCCCGCCGAGACCGCCGTGTACCCCACGCACGGTTTCGGCAGCTTCTGCTCGGCCACCCCCACGACCGGGGACGCCTCGACCATCGGGGAACAGGCCGCCACGAACCCGGCCCTGACCCAGGACGAGCAGACCTACGTCGACACCCTGCTCTCCGGGCTGGACGCCTTCCCGGCGTACTACGCCCACATGGGCCCGACGAACCGCCGCGGCCCGGACCCGGTGGACCTGTCGATGCCCGAACCCGTCGAACCCGGAGAACTGCGCCGCCGCATCGACGGCGGCCAGTGGGTGGTGGACCTGCGCGACCGGAAGGCCTTCGCCGCCGGGCACCTGGCCGGTTCCCACGGTTTCGAGCTGTCGGGGAACTTCGTCACGTACCTGGGGTGGCTCTACCACTACGGCACCCCGCTCACGCTGATCGGGGAGTCCGAGGAGCAGATCCGCACCGCCCGCCGCGAACTCGTCCGCATCGGCGTGGACCACCTCGCCGGGTCGGCCACCGGGGACGTCGAGACCCTGGCCGACGGGCAGCCGCTGCGGTCCTACCGCGTCAGCGACTTCGCCGGTCTGGCCGAGCGCACGGCCCGTGCCGACGAGCTCGGCCCGGTCCAGGTCCTCGACGCCCGCCGGAACGACGAACGGGCCCGGGGCGCGGTGCCCGGATCGCTGCACGTCCCGCTGCACCAGTTGCAGGAACGCCTCGACGAGGTCCCCACCGGCGAGGTCTGGGTGTACTGCGGTTCGGGGTACCGCGCCTCCGTCGCCGCCTCGATCCTGGACCGGGCCGGTCGTGAGGTCGTCCTCGTGGACGACTCCTTCGAGGGGCGGTCCTGACCGTGGACGCCGCCACCCTGACCACCCTCCTGCGGGACCCCGACGCGGTCACCGTCCTCGACGTGCGCAGCCCCGGGGAGTTCGAGGCGCTGCACATCGCCGGCTCGTACAACGTCCCCCTCGACCTCATCGGGGAGCACGCCGCGGAGTTCGCCGCGCGCCTGGCCCACTACGACGACCACCACGTGGTGCTCGTGTGCCAGTCCGGCGCGCGCGCCGCCCGCGCCCGCCGGCACCTGGCGGCCGTGGGAGCGCGCGCCCTGCACGTCTTGGACGGTGGAGTTCCCGCCGTCGCGGCCGCCGGCGGTGACGTCGTGCGCGGGCAGGGGCGCTGGGCCATGGACCGTCAGGTCCGGTTGGTCGCGGGGTCGATCGTCCTGGCCTCCACCCTGGCCAGCCTGGCGCTGCCCAGGGCCCGGTTCGTGGCCGGGGGGATCGGTGCGGGTCTGACGTGGTCGGCGCTGTCCAACACCTGCGCCATGGCGACGTTGCTGGGCAAGCTGCCGTACAACCGTGGCCCGCAGGCCCCGGACGTCGTCCAGGTCCTCGACCAGCTGTGATCCTCGCCGTCCCCGCCCTGGTCCACGGCGCCGGCCTCCCGATGGCCGCCGCGGTCCCCACGTCCCTCGTGGTGGTCGGCGCCTCCTCGCTCACGGCCGTCCTGCCGCGGCTGCGCCTCGTGCAGTGGCGCCTCGCGGCCGTCGTCGGCGGTGTCGGGGCGGTGGCCACCTTCGCGGGAACGGCGGTCAACCGCCTGCTGCCGGGGCGGTGGGTCCTGCTGGGTTTCGCCCTCGTCATGGTCGCCGCCGGGGTGCGGATGCTGCGTGGCGGCGGCTCGGACGCACGAGGGGTCGAGGGCCGTCGCCGGCTGCCCCGGGCCGTCGCCGTCGGGCTGGGGGTGGGGTTCCTCACCGGGCTGTTCGGCGTCGGGGGCGGGTTCCTCGTCATCCCCGCCCTGACCCTGCTGCTGGGGCTGACGATGACCACGGCCGTCCCCACGTCGCTGGTCGTCGTCGTCGTGAACTCGGTGTTCGGCTTCACCGCCCACGTCACCGGGAACGGTGGCGCGGGCGGCGGGATCGACTGGTCCACGGCGGCGGCGTTCACCGCCGCCGCCGTGGCCGGTTCCCTGGCGGCGGCCCGGCTCGCGGGGCGGGTGCCCGCCACCCGCCTGCGGCGGGGTTTCGCCCTGCTCGTCCTGGCCGTCGCCGTCTACGTCATCGTCCAGAGCGTGCTGGCTCCTGCAGTCGGGAGCTGACGAACCCGACCAGTTCGGCGTCCTCGCCGAGGCCGGGGTGCAGCAGGTCGAGCACGGCCCGCACCGGGTCCGGCGACGTCGCCGCCGCGACCGCGCGGTCCGCGGCGGGGTCGTCGACGGGGGTGCCCTCCCCGCGCAGGTGCCGGATCCAGGCCGCGACGGCCGTCGCGCACCCCTCGGGCAACCGGCCGGCGGCCCGCTCGGCGCGCAACGCCGGGACGATGCGCAGGGGCAGCTTGAGCGAACCGCCCGCGGCGATCTGGGCGAGCAGGTGCCGGACGCCGGGGTTGGCGTAGCGGTCCAGCAGCGCCTCCCGGTACCGGGTGAGGTCCGCGGCCGGGATCGGCAGGTGCCGGCACGCCTCGTCCCAGAACGTCTCCACCCACCCCCGGCAGCGCGGGTCCGCGACCGCGTCGGCGATGGTGCGGTGCCCGAGCAGGGCGCCGGCGTAGGCGAGGAGGGAGTGGGACCCGTTGAGCAGCCACAGCTTCCGCTGCTCGTGGACGGTGACGTCGTCGACGAACACGACCCCGGCGCTCTCCCAGTCCGGACGGCCCGCGGGGAACCGCCCGGCGACGACCCACTCCGAGAAGGGTTCGGTGGGGACGGGGGCCTCGTCGTGGCGGCCGGTCAGCTCCTCGACGGTCGTGACGACCTCGTCGGTCGTGGCCGGGGTGATCCGGTCGACCATCGAGGAGGCGAACTCCACGTCCCCGTGGATCCAGTCCGCCAGGTCCGGGTCGACGAGCTCGGCCAGAGCGGTCACGACGGACCCGGTGACGCGACCGTTGTGGGCGAGGTTGTCGCAGGACAGGACGGTGACCGGTCCGGCACCCGCGGCGCGGCGGGCGGCCAGGCCCGCCACGAGGCGGCCCGGCACGGTCGTCACGGGCGCGGTGGGATCCACGCGCAGCGCCTCGACGTCGGCGCGCACCTCCGGCCGTTCCGCGTCGAGCCCGCCGTCGGGACCGAGCAGGTACGCCGCCTCCGTCACCGTCAGGGTCACGACCGCGACCTCGCTGCGGCGCAGCAGGTCCAGGAACTGCGCGTGGTCGGTCGCGGCGTACGCCCGGGACAACGACGGCACGACCTCGGGGTGGTCCCCGTCGGCCCCGCGGACCAGCAGCGTGTAGAGCCCGTCCTGCCGGTTCAGCCGCTCGGCGGCGTCCGGACGGCGGCCGGTGAAGGCCGCGATGCCCCAGCCGTCCGCGTCGGAGGCGTGGGCGGTGTACCAGGCCTGGTGGGCTCGGTGGAAGTTCCCCAGCCCGAGGTGGACGATCCGGACGGGCGGCGCCGGGACCTCCCGGCGCAACGGTTCGGTGGTGCTCACAGCCGGAACGCCTTCCGCGGGTTGACGGTCACGATGTCGACGATGGTCTCCGTCGCCTCGTCCTCCTCGAGCCGGCCGTCGGCGACGAGCGTCGACAGGTAGGCCGCGTCGAGGCGCCGGGCCATGTCGTGCCGGGCGGGGATCGAGCAGAACGCGCGGGTGTCGTCGATGAACCCCGAGGTCTTCCCGAAACCCGCCGTCTCGGTGACGGCGGACCGGTGCCGGCCGATCGCGTCGGGCGCGTCGAGGAACCACCACGGGGCCCCCACCCACACCGACGGGTAGAACCCGGCCAGCGGGGCGATCTCGCGCGACAGGGTCGTCTCGTCCAGGGTGAACAGGACGAGCTGGAACCCCGGGTCCGTGCCGAAGTCCTGCAGCAGGGGCTGCAGGTCGCGGGTGAAGTCGCCGGGCAGCGGGATGTCGGCCCCCACGTCGGCGCCGAACGCGCGCTGCGTCGGGCCGTGGTGGCTGCGCGCCACCCCCGGGTGCAGGGTCATGACGAGACCGTCCTCGGCGGACATCCGCGCCATCTCCCACAGCAGGTGACGGCGCAGGGCCGTCGCCTCGGTGGTCTGCAGCGATCCCTTGCGGGCCAGCGCGAAGAGTTCCACGGCCTCGGACGCGGGCAGGCGTTCGGCGCGGACGTCGGCGTGGCTGTGGTCGGCCGAGACGGCGCCGTGGGCGCGGAAGTGCTCGCGTCGCCGGCGCATCGCGTCGAGGAAACCCGTGAGTTCGCCCGTGTCGACCCCGGAGACCTCCTGGAGCCGGTCGGCGTGGGTGGTCCAGCCCTCGGCGCCGACCTCGAGGTAGCGGTCGGGACGGAACGTCGGCAGGACGCGTCCCGTCCACGTCGGGTCGGCGGCGAGGAACGCGTGGTCGGCGAGGTCGTCGCAGGGGTCGTCCGTGGTGGCGAGCACCTCGACGCCGAACCGCTCGAACAGGGCGCGCGGCCGGAACTCCGGCGTCCGCAACGTCGCGGCGATCCGGTCGTAGATCTCGTCGGCCGTCTCGGCGCTGGGGCGGACGTTGATCCCGAACAGGTCGGCGAACTGCACCTGCAGCCAGTACCGCACGGGCGTCCCGCGGTAGACCGACCAGTGCGCGCACAGCGTGCGGAACGCGGCGCGGGAGGCCTCCTCCGACATCGGTCCCTGTCCCACGCCGAGGTGGGCGAGGTCGACGCCGTGGGCGTGCAGCAGCCGGGTCGCGTAGTGGTCGGGCGTCAGCAGCAGCGACGTCGGGTCCGCGAAGGGCGTGTCGTGCGCGAGCCAGCCCGCGGGAACGTGCCCGTGCGGAGAGATGACCGGCAGGTCGGCCACGGCCGCGTGCAGACGCCGGGCCACGGCGCGCCGGGTCGGGTCGGGGGGCAGGAGCCGGTCGGGGTCCAGCTGGAGCGACGTCATGGTGCCACCCGACCCCAGGACGGGGCGCGCGGGCCAGCGGTTGCCGGGAGTTGCCGACGCGGCCGGGTCCGCCTCGACTTCCGGGCCGCCGCCGTCCAGAGTCGGGGCCATGGCTGGACACGACGGTGTGCTGGGAGGGCCGGGGGAGCACCTCGACCCCGAGGTGGTGCGACGGTTCGTCGTGCAGCAGGTGCGGGAGGTGGACCTCGACGGCGCCCGCGTGTGCCTCGTCGTCCCGGACGCCACCCGCACGTGCCCGCTGCCGCTGCTGCTGCGCGCCGTGCACGAGGGGTTCGGCGGCCGGCCCCGGCGCGTCGACGTCGTCATCGCCCTCGGCACCCACCAGGGGATGGACGAGGCGCACCTGGCGCGCCACCTCGGGTACGAGGAGGGGCGGCTGGAGGCGACGTACCCCGGGTGGTCCGTCGTCAACCACGCCTCCTGGGACCCCGAGACCTTCACCTCCCTCGGCACGATCCCCGGGACGCGGCTCGCCGAGCTCACGGGCGGTCTGCTGACGGGGCCGGACGTCGACGTCCGCATCAACCGGCTCGTGGCCGACGCGGACGTCGCCCTCGTCGTCGGGCCCGTCTTCCCGCACGAGGTCGTGGGGTTCTCCGGCGGCAACAAGTACTTCTTCCCGGGGGTCTCCGGCCAGGAGGTCATCGACGTCTCGCACTGGGTCGGGGCGCTCATCACGAGCGCCGCGATGATCGGCAGCCGCGGCGTGACCCCGGTCCGTGCGCTCATCGACGAGGCCGCCTCGATGCTGGCCTGCCGCCGGCTGGCGTTGTGCCTCGTCGTGGCGTCGGGCACGGACGTGCTGCACGCGGCGGCGTTCGGCACCCCCGAGGAGGCGTGGGCGCAGTGCGCGGAGGTCTCGGCGCAGACGCACGTCACCTACCTCGACCGGCCGTGGCGCCGGGTCCTGTCCGTGATCCCCGAGAAGTACGAGGACATCTGGACCGCCGCCAAGGGGTTCTACAAGCTCGAACCGGTCGTCGCGGACGGCGGGGAACTCGTCCTGTACGCCCCGCACATCACGCAGGTGTCCGTCATGCACCCGCACATCACGGAGATCGGCTACCACAACCGCGACTACTTCACGGGCCAGTGGGACCGCTTCCGCGACCAGCCCTGGGGGGACCTCGCGCACTCGACCCACCTGCGGGGCCAGGGGACGTGGGACCCCGAGAACGGGGAGCGGAACCGCGTCACGGTGACGTTGGCGACCGGGATCCCGCGGGAGGTGGTGGAGGGCGTGAACCTGCGGTACCTGGACCCCGCCACGGTCGACGTCGAGGCGTGGGCGCAGGACCCGGACACGTTCGTGGAACCCCACGCCGGGGAGGTGCTGTACCGCCTGCGGGAGGAGGCGCCTCCGGGAGGTGCGGAGTTCCCGGGGGAGGCCGACGGACGGCAGCCCTCGGAGGAGAGGGCGGCGCAGTGAACCGGCCCACCGCGCTCGTCGTCATGGGGGTCGCCGGGTGCGGCAAGAGCACCGTCGCGGAGCTCCTCGCCGACCGCCTCGGGTGGCCCCTGGGGGAGGCCGACGACCGGCACCCCGCCTCGAACGTCGCCGCCATGACGGCGGGAACCGCCCTCACCGACGCCGACCGCGCACCGTGGCTGCTCGCGGTGCGCGACTGGATCGACGCGCAGGACGGCGACTGCGTCCTCACGTGCTCGGCGCTGCGGCGGTCCTACCGGGACGTCCTGCGGACGGCCGCCGCACGGGTGCGGTTCGTGCACCTGGCCGGCAGCCGGGAGCAACTCGCGGAACGGCTGGCGGCCCGGACGGGGCACTTCATGCCGCCCGCACTGCTGGACTCCCAGCTCGCGACGCTGGAACCCCTCGGGGCGGACGAGGACGGCGTCGTCGTGCCCGTCGACGGAACCCCGGTCGAGGTGGCCGACCGCGCTGCCCGTCAGTTGTCGGAAACTGGCAACTCGTGGCAAGTGGTGGGGTGACCGGCCTCCCGCGGTGGACGCTGGTCTCCTCGCCGCCGCCCCCACCGGGGCCCGGCGGCCACACCTTCTGAGGAGATGACATGGCTCGACCTGCGACGGCGCAGGGACTGCGGTCTCTGGAGCGGCTGCCCGTCCGGACCGTGATCGGCTACGGCGCCGGGGACTTCGCGTGCAACCTCGCGTTCAGCCTCAGCACCGCGTTCCTGCTCTACTACTACACCGACGTGGCCGGGATCTCGGCCGCCGCCGTCGGCACGATGTTCCTCGTCGTCCGGCTCTGGGACGCCGTGGCGGACCTCCTGGCCGGCCGGCTCGTCGACAGCACGATGACCCGCTGGGGCAAGTTCCGGCCCTTCATCATGTTCGGCGCGGCCCCGCTGCTGTTCCTCAGCTTCCTGACGTTCCGAGTGCCGACGAGCTTCGACGACGGGATGAAGCTCGTCTACGCGTACGCCACGTACGCCGTGCTCGGCCTCGTCTACTCCCTGGTCAACATCCCCTACGGTTCCCTCGCCTCGGCCGTGACGCAGTCCGTGCACGAACGCGCCCGCCTCGTCTCGGCCCGGGTCATCGGTGCCGGCCTCGGCGGCGTCGTCCTGACGTACGTCATCGGCCACTTCGTCAGCGGTCTGCGCGAGCAGAAGGCGGCCATCGAGAACTCCGCCGACCTCATCACCTACCAGGCCGCCGTGCAGGGCGTGTTCACGAAGGTGACGCTCGCGTTCGTCGTCGTCGGCACCGCGGCGTTCCTCTTCACCGCCTGGGCCTGCCGCGAGCGCGTCGTGCGGACCCAGCCCCGGGTCAGCGCCCGCGACACCGTGGCGACCCTGCGCAGCAACCGTCCGCTCGCGTACCTGTGCACGTCGAGCTTCTTCTACCTCATCGGGGTGTCCGCCGTCGGCGGCAGCACCGCGTTCTACGCCCAGTACGTCCTGGGCGACATCGCCCTCGTCGGTCTCATGACCCTCGTGAACACCGGCGTCGTCTTCGTCGTCGGCCCCTTCATCCCGCGCATCGTCGACCGCTTCGGCAAGAAGACGGTCTTCCAGTACTGCGGGATCTTCACGGTCGTCGGCGGGATCGGGTTGTTCTTCGCCCCGGGCGACATGTTCTGGTTCGTGCTGCTGACGCTGGCGGTCAAGGGCGTCGGTGCGACCCTCATCAACAGCGTGATGTTCGGCCTGGAGGCCGACACCGTCGAGTACGGGGAGTGGAAGACCGGCCGCCGCACCGAGGGGGCCACCTACGCCCTGTTCTCCTTCACCCGCAAGGTGACGCAGTCCCTCGGCGGGGCCCTGGGGGCCTGGGCGCTCGCTGCGGGCGGGTACCTCGCCGCGACGTCGACGACCCCGAACCCCGTGCAGCCCGAGAGTGCGGTCCTCGCCATCAAGGCCACGATGGGCCTGTTGCCGGCGGTCTGCGCCGTCCTGGCGATGCTCGTGTTCGCCCGTTACCCGTTGAACGACGCTCTCTTCCGGCAGGTCCGGGACGAGACCGAGGCGCGCAAGGCCGCGCAGACGCAGGAGGTCGTGCAGTGAACTGGCGCTTGTCCGGGTTCGGGGACGAGGTCGACCCCGACCCCGTCGTGCAGGTCGCGGTGCTGCAGGCGCTCGGCGCCCGGTGCATCGAGGTGCGCAGTGCCTGGGGTGTGAACGTCGCCGACCTCGACGACGCCCGGTTGGCCGAACTGTCCCGGGTGCTGCGGGAGCGGGGGCAGGAGGTCTCGGCCGTCGCCTCGCCCGTCGGGAAGGTGCCGGTGGAGGCCGACCCCGACGACGAGGTGGGGCGGCTGCGGCGGATCGCGCACGTCGCGACGACGCTCGGCACCCCGTACGTGCGGATCTTCTCCTTCTTCACGGGCGACCGGAAACCCGACGAGGTGCGCGACGACGTGCTGCTGCGGATGGCCCGGCTGGCCGCCGTCGCCGAGGACACCGGGATCGTCCTGCTGCACGAGAACGAGAAGGGCATCTACGGAGACACCCCGCAGCGGGTGCTCGACCTCGTGGAGTCCGTGGCGTCCCCCGCGCTGAAGGTGGCCTGGGACTCGGCGAACTTCGTCCAGGTGGGGGTGGAGCGACCGCACGACGAGGGGTTCGCGCTGCTGCGGCCGCACCTGGAGTACCTGCAGGTCAAGGACGCCCTGACCGCCGACGGTTCGGTCGTCCCCGCCGGGGAGGGGGACGGTCAGGTCGAGGCGACGGTCGCCGCCCTGGCCGCCGACGGGTTCACCGGGTTCGTCTCCCTCGAACCGCACCTCGCCGACGCCCACGAGCTGGGCGGGTTCTCCGGCCCCGAGGCCTTCGGCCGGGCGGCCCGGGCCTTCCGCCGGCTCACCGACCGCGTCGGCGTCACGCTCGTCTGATGGAACACCAACCAGGAGGAAACCCCATGCCTAGCGCCACCACGGACACCGTGCGGCTCGGGATCATCGGTCTCGGCACGCAGGGCGGCACCTACGCCCGGTTCGTCGCCGACGGCCGGGTCCCGGGCACGACGGTCGGCGCGATCGCCGACACCGACCCTGTGAAGGCCGAGCGGGCGGCGGCGGAGTTCGGCGACGTGCCGTTCTTCACCGACCACCTCGCGATGCTCGACAGCGGCACGGTCGACGCCGTCGTCACGTGCGTCCCCCACTACCTGCACCCGCAGATGGGCGTCGACGCGATCGAGCGGGGCGTCCACGTCCTCGTCGAGAAGCCGGCCGGTGTGCACTCGCTGCAGGTCAAGAGGCTCAACGCCGTCGCGGCCGCGCACCCCGAGGTGACGTTCGGGGTGATGTTCAACCAGCGCAGCAACCCGCTCTACCGGCGGCTCAAGGAGATCGTCGAGGCCGGCCAGATCGGCCGGATCATCCGCTCGAACTGGATCATCACGACCTGGTGGCGCCCGCAGGGGTACTACGAGCAGAGCGCCTGGCGCGCCACGTGGGGCGGTGAGGGCGGGGGCGTCCTCGTCAACCAGGCACCCCACCAGCTCGACCTGTGGCAGTGGATCTGCGGGGTGCCGCGGTCGGTGTTCGCCAAGGTGTCCTACGGGCTGCAGCGCGACATCGCCGTCGAGGACGAGGTGACCGTGCTCGCCGACTTCGGCGGCGGGTCGACCGGCGTCTTCGTGACGGCCGTCCACGACCTCGTGGGCACGGACCGCCTCGAGATCCAGGGCGACGCCGGGAAGATCGTCGTGGAGGGCAGCAAGGTCGCGACGGTGACCCGGCTGGCCAAGCCCGAGCGCGAGATCAGCGCCGGGATGACCGCCGAGCAGGTGGCCGGGCTGTTCCGCGGGCAGTTCGACACGAGCGAGCTGTACACGACCGAGACCATCGAGTTCCCGTCGGCGTGGGGCGACCAGCACGTCGCCGTCCTGGCGAACTTCGCGGCGGCCGTGCGGGGTGAGGAGGAGCTCATCGCCCCGGGCGCCGAGGGCCTGCTGGGGGTGCGCCTGGCAAACGCGGTGCACCTGTCGAGCTGGACGGGCCAGGAGGTGGGGCTGGACTTCGACGACGAGCACTACCTCAAGCTGCTCAACGAGCGCATCGCCGACGAAGGCCTGTTCCCCCAGCGGCAGGGGGGCGAGTGATGGCGCGCATCGGCGTGCAGGCCATGATGCTGCGCGGCAGCGTCGCCGAGCTCGGAGCGTTCGAGACGTTCCGCCGGGTGCGGGAGATCGGCTACCGCGCGGTGGAGGTCTCGCAGATCCCCCTGACCGACGAGAACGTCGGGGAACTGGCGCGGGCGCGTGACGAGCTCGGTGTGGAGGTCGCGGCCCTGTCCGCGAACCTCACGCGCGTCCCCGGCATGCCGAACGACGCCCTCGAGGGTGACCTCGAGAAGATCGTGGCGGACTGCAAGCGGTTGGGTGCGGACATGGTCCGGATCGGCATGCTGCCCTTCGAGGCCATGACGCAGCTCGACCGCGTCCTGGACTTCTGCGACCGCACCAACGAGGCGGCGCTCCGGCTGCGGGAGAGCGGGATCCGCCTCTACTACCACAACCACCACATCGAGTTCGCCAAGTTCGACGGGCGGTTCATGCTCGACGTCATCGCCGAGCGCGCCCCCGAGGTGGGGCTCGAGCTCGACGTCCACTGGCTGCAGCGCGGCGGGGTGAACCCGGCGGCCGTCATCGGGCAGTTCGCGGGCCGCGTGCGGATGGTCCACCTCAAGGACTACCGGATCGGCCTGCTGGACCCCTCGGCGTTCGAGGCCCTCCAGCGTGGTGACCGCGCCGGGTTCCAGCGCGCGTTCTCCGACGTCGTGCAGTTCGCCGAGGTCGGGGAGGGGAACCTGGACTTCGGCGCGATCGTGCCGGCGGCGCTGGAGGCCGGTGCCGAGTACCTGCTCGTCGAGCAGGACGAGCTCTACGGGAGGACGGTGTGGGAGGCCCTGCGGACCTCCCACGACAACCTCGTGGCGCTCGGATTCGGCGACCTGTTCTGAGCCGTCCCCCCCGTGGGGGTCAGTCCTCGTCGCTGACGAGGCGGACGTCCTGGACGACGTTGCCGCGGGTGGCGCGGCTGTAGGGGCAGGCCTGGTGCGCGGCGTCGAGGAGGCCGCGCGCCACCTGCTCCTCGACCCCGGGCAGCTGGGCCTCGATGGTGACGGCGAGGTCGATGCCCTGGGCGAGCCCGCCCGTGACACCGACGGTCACGGACACGGCGGAGTCGGCGACGTCGACCTTCTGCGACCGGGCGATCGCCTTGAGGGCGCTGTGGAAGCAGGCGGCGTAGCCGGCGGCGAAGAGCTGCTCGGGGTTGGTGCCCGGGCCGTCGTCGCCGCCCATGCCCTTGGGGATCGAGAGGTTCAGGTCGACGCGGTCGTCGGAGGAGCTGACGCGTCCGTCGCGGCCGCCCCAGGCGGTGGCGGTGGCTTCGTAGAGGGTCGACATGCTGGTCCCTTCCATTCGTGTACCAGGGTGGTACACGAATAGGATGCACCCGTGAGCGAGGTTCCCACCACCCGGCCCGCCCGCGGCCGTCCCCGCGACCCCGGCATCGACGACCGCGTCCTCGCCGCGGCCGTCGAGGAACTGGCCGAGAAGGGGCTCGCGGGGTTCAGCACCCGCGGGGTCGCCGCCCGGGCCGGGGTGGACCGGCGCGGTGTCCACGCCCGGTGGGGCGACCCCCTCGACCTCGTCGTCGACGCGCTGGCGACGCTGACGGCGAACCTGCTTCCCCCGCTGACGGGCACGCTGCGCGGGGACCTCGACGACCTCGTCCCGGACATCGCGCGGGCGTTGTCCGGGGACCGCCGCCGCGTCCTGCAGCGCTGCCTCGACGAGGTCCACGACGCCCCCGCCGTCACCGAGCGGTTCCGGCGCGACCACGTCGACCACTGCGCCGCCGTGCTCGAGGACGCCTTCCACCGGGCCGCGGCCCGCGGGGACCTCGTGCCGTCGACGTCCCCCGCCCAGGCCACCGAGGTGCTCATGGGGTCGCTGCTGTTCCGCGCCCTCACCGTCGGGGACGAGGCCGTCAGCGGGGAGGCGCTGCGCTCGGTGGTGGACCACGTCGTCTCGCTCGTCTCGACGAGCGTCACCGCGGAGCGGTCGTAGGGTCGCGCACGTGGACCTCGGACTGGACTCCCGTGTCGTGCTCGTCGCTGGTGGGCGCGGCTACATCGGACGCGCTGTCGTGCAGCGCCTCCGCGACGAGGGCGCGACCGTCGTCGTCGCCTCCCGGAACCCCGGTGACGACGGGGTGGCCGTCGACCTCACCGACACCGCCTCGGCGCGGGCCGCGGTCGAGCGCGTCGTCGCCGAGCACGGCCGCCTCGACGGGCTCGTCGTGACGGCGGCTCCCGCCGCGGGGACGCTGGATCCCGCGAAGAACTCCGACCCCGAGCAGATCGCGGCGGCGTTCGACGCGAAGTCGCTGGGGTTCCTGCGCCTCGCGGGCGCGGCGGCCCCGGTCATGCGCGAGGCCGGGTACGGCCGGATCGTCGGGATCAGCGGTCAGAACGCCTACCTCACGGGCAACACGACGGGAGCGGTCCGGAACGCGGCCCTCGTCATCGCCGCCAAGAACCTCGCCGACGAGCTCGCCGGCAGCGGCGTCACCGTCAACACCGTGAACCCCGGCCCGGTCGTCGACGAGCCCTCGTCGCAGGTGCGGCCCGGGGCGCCGGGGGAGTCCTCGCCGGAGCAGATCGCGGCGCTCGTGACGTTCCTCGCCTCGCCCCTGGCCGCTGCGGTCAGCGGGGAGGCCATCGCCACCGGGCACCGCGTGCGCGGGGTCGTCACGTTCTGAGGGTGAGGTCGTCCTGTGCGAGGGCGCGGGCGAGTTCCCGCGTCCTCTGCAGGAGGGCGGGGTGGTCGTTGCGGGTCCAGGGGCCGGGGGTCATGAGTTTCCCGAGGTCCCG
>NZ_JBFBND010000055.1:0-22700 GCF_040702905.1 Kineococcus sp. NPDC059986
CGCGGTTCGACCGGGCGCGGACGCAGACGAACGGCCTCATCGTCCCCTGAGCGGGACGTGAGGGCGGCTGCGGCCGTCGTGTGAGCGAGGGGCGGGACCCGACCGGGTCCCGCCCCTCGCTGCGTCCGGGGGTGTCGGTGGGAGTGCGGGGGCGTGGAACCGGGCGTGGAACCGGGCGTGGGACCGGGCGTGGGAACGGTTCGGGTGTCGTCCTGGCGACCGGCGCGCCGTCCCCACACCTGCACCCACGTCGGGCCGGGCATGGGGCCGGGCATGGCACCGGGCATGGGGGCGGGCATGGGAACACCCGTGGGTGTCCCCTCGACGTCGTGGGGGCGACCCGTTCGGGACACCCACAGCTGACTCCACGTGGGTGTCCCGATGGGTGTCACCGTGAGAACGGGCGTGGGAACGGCTCGGGCGTCGTCCTGACGACCGGCGCGCCGGCCTCACCTGCACCCACGTCGGACCGGGCATGGGGCCGGGAATGGGACCGGGTGTGGGTGGGCGGAGCCCTCACCCCGCCCCGCGGGGCTCGGTGCCCGCGGGCAGGTGCCGGTCGAGCTCGGCGAGGAACGCGCGGGTCGCGGCGGAGGCGCCGTCGCCGGCGTGCAGGACGGAACTGCGGCGGGCGGGGCCGTCGACGACGGAGACCGTGTGCAGGCCGGAGCGGTCGAGCACGGTGGAGGCGGGCAGGAGGGCCGTCCCGACGCCCCGGCGCACGAGGTCGAGGACGAGGGTCACGTCGTCGGACTCCACGACGACGTCGCGCACGAGGCTGGCCGCCGCGAAGGCGGCGTCCGTCTGGCGGCGGCCGCCGGTGCCGGCGGGGAAGTCGACGCAGGGACGGGCGGCGACGTCGCGCAGGCGCACCCGGCGCCGCCCGCTCCACGGGTCGTCGGCGGCGACGACGGCCACGTGCCGCTCGACCGCGAGGAGCCGGCGTTCCACCCCCGCCGGGGGTTCGGTGAGCGGCAGGCCGACGAACCCGACGTCGAGGGAGCCGTCGCCGACCCCGGTGAGGGTCGCGTCGCTGCCCTGGACCACGACGGAGGCGCGGACGGCGGGGTGACGTCGGTGCAGGTCGGTGAGGACGTCGGCGAGCCGGACCTCCGGCAGCGTCGGGACGGTCCCGATGCGCAGCCGGCCGGCGACCGCGCCGCCCGCGGCGACGACGTCGGTGCGCAGGCGGTCGAGTTCGGCGAGCACGGAACGGGCCCGGGGGAGCAGGGCGGCCCCCGCCGCGGTCAGCCGGACGCGGCGGCTGGTCCGCTCGAAGAGCCGGGTCCCGAGTTCGGCCTCGAGCGCGGCGACCTGGTGGCTCAGCGCGGACTGGGCCACCCCGAGCTGCGCCGCGGCGCGGGTGAAGTGCAGTTCACCGGCGACGGCGAGCACGCACTGGAGCTGCAGGGGGGTCACGGGATCCAGTCTCGGCCGGGGTGCGCCGACCTGTCGATCGCGATCCGCGATCGGTCGGGCCCGGCCCATCGCTTGGACAGCGGCACCGGGCAGGCGCACGATGAGGCACGTGCTGACCCGCCCGCTGCTGCTGCTCATGGCCGTCACGACCGGCCTGACCGTCGGCGGCAACTACGTCAACCAGCCCCTGCTCGACACCATCGCCGCCGACCTCGGCGTCGGGGATGGCCGGGCGGCGGCGCTCGTGACCGTCGCGCAGGTCTCGTACGGACTCGGTCTGCTGCTCGTCGTCCCGCTCGGGGACCTGCTGGAACGGCGCCGGTTGCTCGTCACCCTCGCCGTGCTCGCCGCGGTCGGGCACGCCGTCTGCGCGCTCGCCCCGACCTACGCCGTGCTCGTCGTCGGCACCGCGGTCGCAGGGGTGTTCTCGGTGGCGGCGCAGGTCCTCGTCCCGTTCGCCGCCGAACTGGCCGAACCCGGCCGCGAGGGGCGCGCCGTCGGGACGGTCATGAGCGGGTTGCTCATCGGGGCCCTGCTGGCGCGCAGCGTCTCCGGGGCGCTCGCCGAGGTCTGGGGGTGGCACGCGCCCTACGCGCTCGTCGCCGTGGGGCTGCTCGTCATCGCGGTGCTGTTGCGCCGCAGGCTGCCCCGAGTGACCCCGACGGCCGAGGGCGGCTACTTCGCGACGCTCGCCTCGGCCGCGCGGCTCGTCGTCGAACTGCCGCGGTTGCGGACCCGCGCGCTCCTGGGCGGGCTGGGGTTCGCGGGGGTCTCGGTGCTCTTCGCGACGACGACGTTCCTCCTGGCCGGTCCGCGCTTCGGCCTGTCGGAGCTGCAGATCGGTCTCGTCGGGCTCGCCGGGGTGGCCGGTGCGTCGATGGCCTCCCTCGCCGGCCGGATGGCGGACGCGGGCAAGGGGCAGTGGGCCACGGGCATCGGGGCCGTCGGGCTCGTCGCCACGTGGGGTCTGCTGGGGTTGTCGAGCTCGGTGTGGCTGACGTCCCTGCTGCTGTTCGTCCTCGGGTTCGGACTCGCCGACATGTTCCTGCAGGCCGTCCACGTCTCGAACCAGAACGTCGTCTACCCGCTGCGGCCCGACGCCCGGGCGCGGCTGAACTCCGTCTACATGACGACGTACTTCGCCGGTGGGGCGCTCGGGTCGGCCGTGGGGTCGGCCGCCTGGGGTGCCGGCGGCTGGCCCCTCGTCAGCGCCGTCGGGGCGGGTTTCGGCGTCCTCGTGGTGCTCGTCTGGTTCCTCGACCTGCGCCTGGAACGGACCGGGCGGGTGCTCAGCCCCGTCGGCGCCGGTAGCCGATGAACCCGCCGATGCCGCCGACCACCACGACGACGGCGATCCCGGCGGCGATGAGGCCGCCGTCGCCGTCCGAGGCGACGGGGTTCGACGGGTCCACGACGGCCGGGCTGGAGCTCGGCGCGCTGGGCGACGCGCTCGCGGAGGTGCCCGAGGACGGGCTCGAGGACGACGTCGTCGCGCCACCGCCCGCCGCCCCGGTCGCGGTGAAGGAGAAGCTGCCCGAGACGGGATGACCGTCGGAGGACGTGATGCGCCACTCCACCTGGTAGGTCCCGGCCGGTCGCGCGCCCGTCAGCGGTTCGGAGACGGTCGCGTCGACGATCTGCGGGTTCCCCTCCGAAACCGTCCCGTCCGGTCCGGTCACGCGGACCTGTGTGCCGAGCGCGAGCGGGGTCGAGGACATCGTCAGGACGACGGCGTCCGGGGCGGTGGCGACGGTGGCGCCGTCCGCGGGGTTGGTCGACTCGAGGCGGTCGTGGGCCGCCGCCGGCCCCGCCGTGGCCAGTCCGCCCGCGAGCGCCAGGGCGCCGGCGGCCGTCACCAGCACCGTCCGGCGCCCTCGCCGGCGGGCCGGGGCGGGAGCGGTGGACCGGGGGGCTGCGGTGGTCGGCACGTCCCAAGACTACGGAGCGTCGGAGACGACGGGGTTTCCGGCCCCGGTACCCCGATGTCGTGTCGCTCTTGACGACTCGCCCGTCACCCGATTGGCTGCCCCGCGTCACGTCTTCACCGACTGTCACAAGATGCACACTTCTAGTAATCCTTCACTCTGCTCCCGCTGGAGGACCCTGTGGTCGCCCGTCGTCCGCTCACCACCACGGCGCTCGCGATGGGGGTGGGGATCCTCCTGACCGTCGCGCCCGCCCTCCCCGCGACGGCCGCCCCGCCGTCCACCGCGCCGCCCGCCCCCACGACGCACTTCTCGGACGGCAACTACGTCGTCACGCTCGCGCAGGACCCCATCGCCGGTTACGACGGCTCCGTCCCCGGCATCCCGAAGCTGAAGTCGGCCGGCGGTCAGCTCGACATGACCCAGTCCACGACCCGCCGCTACCGCGACCTGCTCCTGTCGGCGCAGACGAAGGTCGCCGACGTCGTCGGGGCCGTCCCGCAGCAGCGGTACACCGTGGCGCTCAACGGGTTCAGCGCCCACCTCACGGGGGCCCAGGCCAAGAAGCTGGCCGGCACGACCGGCGTCGTCTCGGTCGCCCCCGACGTCACCCGGCACCTCGCCGACACCACCACCGGCAGCCAGGGACAGGCCCAGGTCTCGGCCTCGGCGGCCGCCGGCGCACCGGTCGGGACCACCGCGGACTACCTCGGCCTCACGGGGAGGAACGGCGTCTGGAACCAGCTCGGCGGTGTCGCCAAGGCAGGTCGCGGGATCGTCGTCGCCGACCTCGACACGGGCCTGTGGCCCGAGCACCCCTCGGTCGCGGGTTCCAAGCTGCCGGCCAAGGCCCCGGCGAACGACCCCTACGGTCCCTACCTCAGCGGGTCGACCATCCGGATGGCCAAGGCCGACGGCGGCACCTACACCGGGGTCTGCCAGACCGGTCAGGACTGGACCGCCGCGAACTGCTCGACGAAGGTCGTCGGGGCGCGCACGTTCGACGACGGGTTCCTCGAGGCCCACGCGCTCTCGCCCGACGAGTTCGACTCCGCCCGCGACAGCGACGGGCACGGGACCCACACGGGCACCACGGCCGTGGGGAAGAACGGCGTCCCCGCGACCATCCAGGGCGACTCCTACGGCAAGGTCACCGGCATCGCCCCGGCGGCCGCGCTCGCCGTCTACAAGGTCTGCTGGACGTCCGACGAGGGCGACAACGGCTGCCAGACCTCCGACCTCGTCGCCGCGATCGACCAGGCCGTCGCCGACAACGTCGACGTCATCAACTACTCCATCGGGTCCGACCCCTCGCCCGACCCGACCGACCCGGTCGAGCTGGCCTTCCTGTCCGCGGCTTCCGCCGGCATCTTCGTCTCGGCCTCGGCCGGGAACTCCGGTCCGGCCGCCTCGACGGTCGACCACCAGAGCCCCTGGGTGACCTCGGTCGCCGCCGCCACCTCCGTCCTGCACGAGGGCACGGTCGTCCTCGGCGACGGCACCAAGCTCGTCGGTGCTCGCCTGCAGCAGAAGCCGTTGGCCTCCGCGCCGATCGTCCTGGGCTCGGCCGTGAAGATCCGCCAGGCCCCGGCCGACGACGCCGACAAGTGCCTCGACGGGTCGCTCGACCCGGCCAAGGCGAAGGGGAAGATCGTCGTCTGCGAACGGGCCATCACGGCCCGCGTCGCGAAGTCCGCCGAGGTCGCCCGCGCCGGCGGCGTCGGGATGGTCCTCTACAACCCGACCCCGAACTCCCTCGAACCCGACGCGCACTCCGTGCCGACGGTGCACCTCGACACCACCGCCGGCGAGCGGGTCGTCGCCTACGTCAAGGGGACCCGGAACCCGACGGCCTCCTTCCAGGTCGGCAACACGACGGGCAAGCCCACCGCGACCCCGCAGATCTCGGCGTTCTCCTCGCGCGGCCCCGCGCTCGTCGACGACGGTGACGTCCTCAAGCCCGACCTCACGGCGCCCGGTTCCGGGGTCATCGCCGGGTACTCGCCGGTCGCCTCGACCAACGGCAAGGACCTGTTCGCCCCCGAGTCCGGCACGTCGATGTCGGCCCCGCACGTCACCGGCCTCGCCGCCCTCTACCTGGCGGCGCACCCCGAGTTCACGCCCATGATGGTCAAGTCGGCCCTCATGACGACGGCCCGCGACCTCGTCGGCGCGGACGGCAAGCCCGTGCGCGACGTCCTGTCCGGCGGGGCCGGTTTCGTGGACCCGACGAAGATGCTGACCCCCGGTCTCGTCTACGACTCCACGCCCGTCGACTGGCTGCGCTGGCTCGAGGGTTCCGGTGTCGACACCGGCACCGGCCTCGAGGCCGTCGACCCCAGCGACCTCAACCAGGCCTCCATCGCGGTCGGGGACCTCGTGGGGACGCGCACCGTCACCCGCTCGGTGACGGCCGTGACGGGCGGGCTCTACTACGCCCAGGCGTCCGTGCCCGGGTTCGCGGTGTCGGTGCAGCCCAGCGTGCTCAACCTCCAGCCGGGGCAGACCGGGCAGTTCCGCGTCACGTTCCGCCGCACGACCGCCCCGGTCGACCAGTGGACCGCCGGCTCGCTCACCTGGACCGGTGGCGACCGCCTCACCGTCCGCTCGCCCGTGGCCCTCAAGCCGCTGACGCTCGGCGGGGTCCCGGCGGACCTCACCGCCCCCGCGGGGCGGTCGGGTTCGGTGCAGGCGACGGTCCTGCCCGGGACCACCGGTTCGCTGGACCTCACGACCTCCGGCCTCGTGGCCGGTGACACCCGCAGCGGCCGCGTGCCCGTCGGCGACGTCTGGGAGTTCCCGGTCACCATCCCCGAGGGCACGACGTTCACCCGCTTCGACCTCGTCGGCCAGGTCGGGTCGGACGTCGACCTGTTCCTCTACACCGACGGCGGGACGCTCGTCGCCCAGTCCGCGACGAGCGCGGCGGACGAGCGGATCGACGGGTTCGTCGAACCGGGTCGGTACGTCCTGCAGGTCTCCGGCTACGCCGGTGCCGGGGGTGCCGCCGACGCGGGCTACGCCGTGACGTCCTACGTGCTGGGTGCCGGTGCGGGCGTGGGGAGCTTCCGGGTCAGCCCGGACCCGCTGCGCCTCGTCCAGGGCCGTCCCACGACGCTCACCGCGTCGTGGAGCGGGCTCGACCCGGCCAAGCGGTACCTCGGCACGATCGCCTACGGCGACTCCGCCCAGCGGACGGTCGTCAGCGTCGGCTGACCCGCACGCGCCGGCACCGGCCGGCGCTGCCCCCGGACCACGGCCCGGCCACTTCTCAGAGGTGGCCGGGTCGTGCCGCGTCCGGGTGGGCGCTCGAGCGCCCCACCGCAGCGGCCGTGGCACAGTGGCCCGGTGCAGCAGCCAGGGACCCAGCGGACCGAGCCGACGAACACGGGCGCCATCGCGGGCATCGTCGCCTCCGTCGCGGGCCTGGTCGTCTCCCTCGTCATCGCCCCGCTGTCGATCGTCATGGGCCTCGTCGTCGTGGGCTTCGGGGTGCGGGCCCTGCGCACCGGCCACCCCGACCGCGTCTGGTGGACGGTCGCCCTCGCCCTCGCCGTGGTGTGCGTCGCCGTGGGGGTCGCGGCGACGGTCGTCGTCTTCGGGTGAACCCGTTCGTCGTCGCCGCCGCGGTCGACCCGGGGACCCAGGAGGTGTTCGACCGTCTGCGGCGCACGCACTTCCCGCCCGAGCGCAACCGGCTCGCGGCGCACCTGACCCTGTTCCACGCCCTGCCGGGCGACGCCCTCGGCGACGTCCTCGACGCGGTGCGGCGCGCCTGCGCGCGGCCGGCCCCGACCGCGCAGGTCACCGGTGTGCGGTCCCTGGGGCGCGGGGCGGCGCTCGTCGTCGCGAGCCCGGGGTTGAGCGCGGCGCGGGCCGCGGTGGCGGCGGACTTCGCGGGCCGGCTGACCCGGCAGGACGGGCACGGCTTCTCCGCGCACGTCACGGTGCAGAACTTCGTCGACCCGGCCGTGGCGCGCGCCACCGTCCAGCAGTTGACGGTGGAGCTGACGCCCTGGGAGTTCACCGTCACGGGCCTCGCCGTGCACCGCTACGCCGGCGGCCCCTGGGACCACGTCGAGACGGTGCCCTTCGGCTAGTCCCGTCCTGCCGCCACGGGCACTCGCCGTCGACCGGGACGTCGACACGACCGAGCATCGTGGCGGACGACCGCGAGGTCGCCCAGGGCGCCGCGACCGTGACGCTGCAGGGACATCGCCGCGTGAGGGGCATCTCGATGCGGTGCCCACGGTGACGATCGAGAGCGCGTGCTGGTTGCGCCGGCAGCAGCTGGGACCGCGTCCAGTGGGGTGATGGTGAAGTCGCCGGAGAGCAGGACCGGTTGCCGAAAACACCCACAAGGCGTTGTGCTGATCGGCAGACTCGTCCGGTGACGAGCTTCCCGCTTCCCCGTGGCGCCAACCGCGAGCTGCCCGCGCACGTCTGCCGCGGCGGACACCTCGACGTCATCGCCTCCTGGCCAGCCCCTGCAGGAGCGGACGCGGTTGACGTCGCCGTCGTCGCGGTCACCGCCGACGGCAAGGTGCGATCGGATGCCGACTTCGTCTTCTACAACCAGTCGACAGGTGTCGCCGGATCCGTGCGGCACCTGGGCCAGGTTGCTCAAGGAGGCCGAGCCTTCGACGGGGTTCGTCTGCAGCTGGATGCTGTCTCCTCCGACATCACCGCCCTGCACGTGACGTTGAGCGCCGATGGTGGCCTCATCGGGCGGATCGAGGGCCTCACCGTCACGCTGCACGACGCCGCTCAGCAGGTTGTCGCGCAGTTGGACCTGATCGGTGCCGGCAGTGAGCCGGCGCTGATCGCCGTCGAGGTCTACCGCCGCGGCGATGGCTGGAAAGTCCGCTGCGTCGGCCAGGGCTGGGACGAGGGGTTGGCTGCCCTGGCCCGGCACTTCGGCATCAGCGTCGAGGAGGACGAAGACACCACCCCTGACATCGACAGCAGAGCTACGCCGACTCCGACCTCGCCCGTCGGGCACCATGCGCCGGCGGGATCACGTGAGCCGGCCGCTCACTCTCGAGCACAGTCTTCGAGCGTCTCCGCGGATGACTCACTGCAGACCGAGTCCGCGACACGGTCTCGCTGGCTGGGCCGCCGCCAGCGGGCGCGTGAAGAGGACAACACCGCCCTCAGGGCTCAGCTGGCGAGTCTCGGCGGGACCGATGCCGTCCGACTGAGCGAGCAGGTCCGTCAACTGCGATCGGCGTTGTCGACGGCCGAAGCCGACAACGCGTTCCTGCGCGAGCAGGTCCAGCAGTTGGGTGCGCTCGATGCGGTGCAGTTGACCGCCGAGACCGCGGCCCGGCGTCTGACACTGGCGCAGCAGCAAGGTCACGCCGATCGGCGACTGCACACCGCCCGACAAGAGTTGGAGGTGGTGAATCGTGACATCGCCGCTGCTCAGGCCGATCTGGCTCTGCTGCGGGAGAGCTTGATCGTCACCGACGAGGAGGCGGTACTGCAGGAGGCCGGGATCTACCGCTACTCCCACCCGCTGGACGATGCCGTCGCCTACAAGGCCCGTCTGGCGAAGCTCAAGGACAACATCAAAGCGATGGTTCGCGACGGTGGGGCGGTGCTGGCGACGACGAACTGGCAGGTCAACGGTTCTAGCCGTGATGGCGCCAAGATGGTCAAGGAAACCTCGAAGCTGATGCTGCGAGCCTTCAACGCCGAAGCCGACAACTGCGTGCGCAGCGTCCGCCCTCACACCGTGCACACCGCGACACAGCGGTTGGAGAAAGCCGCCGAGACCATCGCCCGGCTGGGATCGATGATGTCGATCCGTGTCAGCGAACGCTACTTGCGTACCCGGCTGCAGGAGATTCGCTTGACCGCTGATCACCTGGCCAAGGTCGAGGAAGAACGGGAACGGCTGCGGGAGGCCCGTGAGCAGGCTCGTGAGGCAGTCAAGGCCTTGGCCGACTTCGAACGGGAGAGGGCCAAGCTGCGCCGGGAGGAAGAGCACTACCTCGCCGCGCTGGAGGTGGCGAGCACCGGTGTCGCATCCTCTGCGGCCGTCGCGGACCTGCGGGCCAAGCTGCACGACGTCCAGGAGGAGATGGTCAAGGTCGATGCCCGCCAGGCGAACCTGCGCGCCGGCTGGGTCTACGTGATCTCCAACTTGGGCGCGTTCGGCGAGCGGATGGTCAAGATCGGCATGACCCGACGTCGTGATCCCATGGACCGGGTGCGCGAGCTGGGTGACGCTTCCGTGCCGTTCCGGTTCGATGTGCACGCGCTGATCCAGAGCGAGGACGCCGTCGGCTTGGAGGGCAAGCTGCACAACATCTTCGCCGAACAGCGCGTCAACCGCGTCAACCGGCACCGCGAGTTCTTCTACGCCACCCCGGCCGACGTGCGTGAGGCGCTGGCAAAGATCGCCGGTTCACACCTGCTGAGCTACAAGGACTTCGCGGAGGCGCTGGAGTGGCGCCAGAGCGGTGAGCACCTGACTCCGACGACTCCCCGGGCTCCATGAGGGGCCTTGGCCTCGGCTTGCATCCCGTGATCTCGCTTCCGAGAGGATGCGCGGCCTCCGGGGGTGAGCGGGTGGTCGTCGTGCCTGGCGTGCACCCGGACCTCGGCGTGAGCGGACGAGGTGGGCACTCACGGCGACCGCCAGGCAGGCCCGGTTCGTCAGGTCCGCAGCGCCCCCGCGGCCAGGACCGCGGCGGGGAGCTCGGCCAGCACGCGGTCGACGTCGTCGTCCGAGGAGCCCGTGCCGAGGGTGAAGCGGACGGCCGTGCGGGCCACGTCGGCGGACAGACCGGTCGCCAGCAGCACGTGGGAGGCGTCGTCGGAGCCTGCGGCGCAGGCCGATCCACTCGAGCAGACGATCCCCACGGCCTCCAGTTCGGCCAGCACGGTCTCCCCGCCGACGCCCTCGAAGCAGAACGAGGCGTGCCCCGGGAGCCGGTGGGTCCGCGACCCCGTGAGGCGGGCGCCGGGCACCGACGCGAGCACACCGTCGACCAGCCGGTCGCGCAGGGCCTGCAGGCGCGGGACCTCGACGGCGCGGGCGGTCGCGGCGAGGTGGAGCGCCACGGCCGTCCCGACGGCCGAGGCCACGTCGCTCGTCCCCGAGCGGCGACCGAGCTCCTGCCCGCCGCCGTGCAGGACGGGCGCCAGCGGGACCGACCCCCGCACCCAGAGGAACCCCGCGCCCCGCAACCCGCCGAACTTGTGGGCCGAGGCCGACAGCGCGTCGACGCCGAGGCGGTCCACGTCGAGGTCGAGGTGCCCCGCGGCCTGGACGGCGTCGGTGTGCAGCGGGATCCCGGACCGGTGGCAGAGCGCGGCGATCTCCGGCAGCGGCTGCACCGTGCCGATCTCGTTGTTCGCGTACATCACCGACACGAGCGTCGTGTCCGGTCGCAGCAGCCGTTCCAGTTCCGCGAGGTCGACCCGGCCCTCCGCGTCGACACCGACGACGTCGACCGTGAACCCGCTGTCGCGCAACGCGTACGCCGTTTCCAGGACGGCCGGGTGCTCGACGGCGGAGACCACGACGTGCCGCCCCCGGGGGTTCGCGGTGGCGATGCCCGTCACGGCGAGGTTGTCGGCCTCGGTGCCGCCGGCCGTGAAGACGACCTCCCCGGGCCGGGCGCCGAGCACGTCGGCCACGGCCCCCCGGGCGGCGTCGAGCCCGGCCTTGGCTGCGCGGCCCACCGCGTGCGCGCTGGAAGGGTTCCCCGTGACGCTCGTCAGGTACGGCCAGACGGCCTCGAGGACCTCGCGCCGCGGCGGGGACGTCGCGGCGTGGTCGAGGTAGGCCGTGGTCGTGCCGGCGGGGGTGTCCACCTCAGGCGCCGAGCACGGTCGTGTCGAGCCCGAGGTCGAGGGTGCGGGCGTTCTGGGTCAGCGCGCCCACCGAGACGAGGTCGACGCCCTGCTCGGCGATGCCCCGCACGGTCTGCAGCGTGACGCCGCCGCTGGCCTCGACGAGGGCGCGCGAGCGCGACCGGACGAGGGCGACACCGGCGGCGAGGTCGGCCAGGGAGAAGTTGTCGAGGAGGACGACGTCGACGTCGGCGGCCAGCACGGCCTCGAGCTGGTCGAGCCGGTCCACCTCGACCTCGATCGTCGTCGTGTGGGACACGTTCTCCCGCACGGACTTCAGGGCCGTGGTGACGTCGAGCCCGCTCGCCAGCAGCACCGCGAGGTGGTTGTCCTTGACCAGGACGGCGTCCGACAGCGACCAGCGGTGGTTGTGTCCGCCGCCGGCCCGCACGGCGGCCCGTTCCAGCGCGCGCAGACCCGGCGTCGTCTTGCGGGTGTCGACGATGCGGGCGTCCGTGCCGGCGACCGCGTCGACGAAGGCGGCCGTGAGGGTCGCGACGCCCGACAGGTGCTGCAGCAGGTTCAGAGCGATCCGCTCGGCCCGCAGGACCGCGCGCGCCGTCCCGCGGACGCGGCCCAGGACGTCGCCCGCCGCGAAGCGGGTGCCGTCGGCGGCCAGCTCCAGCGTCTCCAGCGTGCCGGCGGTGAGGGCCGCGGCCTGGGTGAAGGCCTCGCGCGCGGCGGCCGACCCGGCGAGCACACCGGGTTCGCGGGCGACGAGCTGGGCGTCGGCGAGCGCGTCGGCGGGCAGCAGCGACTCGCTCGTCACGTCGCCCCAGGGGGCGTCCTCGGCGAGGGCGAGCGCGACCACGCTCGCGGGGGTGGTGGGGGTCACGCGGTCCTCCGGAGGCTGCGGCGGCGCGGCTGCGCCGGGGCGGTGGGGTGGTCGGAACGGAAGTGGGCGCCGAGGCTCTCCTCGCGGGCGGTCGCGGCCGCGACGAGCAGCTGCCCGGCGAGGAGGAGGTTGGCGTCCTCCCACGTCGACCGGGGCACGTCGAGGTCGTCCGCGTCGAGCTCGACGGGGGCCTCCTGCGGGGTGAGCAGCTTCGTGGCGACGGCGAGGCCGGGGGCCTCCCGCACCAGACCCGCGTGCTCCCACAATGCGGCCTGCAGGTCGAGGCGGCCGACGTGGGCGGCGACGGGGCGTGCGGCCGCCTGCACCTCGGTGACCTCGTCGTCGGCGAACTCCGCGGCGCCCGGTCCGCTGGTGATGTCCGCGACGACCGCCCCGCCCACGACGAGCGCCTCCAGCAGGGAGTTCGACGCGAGCCGGTTGGCGCCGTGCACCCCGGTGCAGGCCACCTCGCCCGCGGCCCACAGCCCGGGCAGGGAGGTGCGTCCGGCGGCGTCGGTGCGGATGCCGCCCATCCAGTAGTGCGCGGCCGGGGTGACGGGCACCGGGTCGTGCTCGGGGTCCAGGCCGGCCTGCGCGCAGAGCGCGGCGATGCCCGGGAACCGCTCGGCGAACGGGCGTCCCAGGGCCGTCGAGACCCCGGTCGCGTCGAGCAGCACCGGGGTTCCGCCCTGCCCCGCCATGGCCGTGGCGATCGCCCGGGCCACGACGTCGCGCGGCGCGAGTTCGCCGCGGGGGTCGGCGTCGAGGGCGAACCGGCGGCCCGTGCGGTCGCGCAGGACGGCACCCTCGCCGCGGACGGCCTCGGACACGAGGAAGGGGGTGGCCACGGCCGCCACGGTCGGGTGGAACTGGAAGAACTCCAGGTCGGCCACGAGCGCGCCCGCGCGGAAGGCGGCCGCGAGCCCGTCGGCGGTCGCGACGGCCGGGTTCGTCGTGTGGCTGAACAGCTGGCCCGCCCCGCCCGTGGCGAGCACCACGGCGTCGGCGTGCACCCGCAGCAGGGTCAGGGGGCCCTCGTCGGCGGCGCCGACGGCGAACTCCGCCCCCGTGACGCAACCCTCGGAGGTCAGCAGCCCCAGCAGGAACGCGTCCTCGCGCACGTCGACGTCGCTGCGCCGCACGGCGTCGGCGAGGGCCTGGGAGACCGCGGCTCCCGTCCGGTCGCCTCCGGCGTGCAGGATCCGGGGGGTCGAGTGCGCGGCCTCCAGGCCGAGGGCCCAGCCACCGCCCTCGTGCCGGCTGCGGTCGAAGGCGACCCCCCGTTCGGCCAGCACCCGCACCGCCGCCGGCCCGGCCGCGCACAACGCCCGGACGGCGGCGGGGGCGGACAGCCCGGCGCCGGCGGCGAGGGTGTCGGCGACGTGCGCGGCGACGTCGTGCGGGCCCGTCGCGGCGGCGATCCCGCCCTGTGCGTAGGCCGTGCTGCCCTCGCCCAGGGTCGTCTTGGTGGCCAGCACGACGCGGCCGTGGCGGGCCGCCTCCAGCGCGGCGGTCAGGCCGGCGACACCGGCGCCCACGACGAGGACGTCGGTGTGCACCTCCCGGGCGGCCGGGCCCGACCGCCGCGTCACGCGCCGACCGCCAGCATCCGCTCCACCGCCGTGCGGGCGTTGGCCGCGACGTCGGGGGCGACGCTCACCTGGTTCACCACGCGGCCCTCGACGAGGGACTCCAGGACCCAGGCGAGGTAGGCCGGGTGGATCCGGTACATCGTCGAGCACGGGCACACGACGGGGTCGAGGCACTCGATCGTCAGGTCCGGCCGGGTGTCGGCCAGGCGCCGCACCATGTTGACCTCCGTGCCGATGGCGAACGCCGTGCCCGCGGGCGCGGCGTCGACGGCGAGCTGGATGTACCGCGTCGACCCCGCCTCGTCGGCGGCGTCGACGACCTCCATCGGGCACTCGGGGTGCACGACGACGCGGACGTCGGGGTTCTTGGCGCGGGCCTGCGCGATCTGGTCGACCGTGAACCGCTGGTGCACCGAGCACCAGCCCCGCCACAGCACCACGCGGGCGTCGAGGAGGTCCTGCTCGGAGTTCCCGCCGCGCGGTTTGCGCGGGTCCCACACCGGCATGTCCTCGACCGCGACCCCCATGGCCTTGGCGGTGTTCCGGCCCAGGTGCTGGTCGGGGAAGAACAGGACCCGCTGTCCGCGCTCGAACGCCCACTCCAGCACCTCGCGGGCGTTGGAACTCGTGCAGACGATCCCGCCGTGCGCGCCGCAGAACCCCTTGAGGGCGGCGGCGGAGTTCATGTACGTCACGGGGACGACGGGAACCTTGCCGTCGGCGTCGGGTTCCGTGCCGTACACGGCGGCGAGCTGGTCCCAGCAGGCCTGGACGGCGTCGATGTCGGCCATGTCCGCCATCGAGCAGCCCGCGGCGAGGTTCGGCAGGATCACCGGCTGGTCGTCGGTGGTCAGCAGGTCGGCCGTCTCGGCCATGAAGTGCACGCCGCAGAACACGACGAACTCGGCCTCGGGGTGCTGCAGCGACTGCTGGGCGAGCTGGAAGGAGTCGCCCACGAAGTCGGCGTACTGCACGATCTCGTCGCGCTGGTAGGCGTGTCCGAGGATCGTCACCCGGGAACCCAGTTCGGCCTTGGCGGCCCGGATGCGCCGGTCCAGCTCCTCGGCGGGCAGCAACCGGTACTGCGCCGGGATCTGCTGCTGCACGGGGGAGTCGGCCGGGGCCGGGTCCTGCCGGGACGCGCCCGCGCCGTAGGTCGGCAGGGGCAGCGGCTGACCGGGGACCGCGTCGAACTGCCACGGAGCGGTGGGCAGGTCGGGGTCGCAGGTGCTGTCCGCCCCACCCGGGGCGCGGGTGAGCAGGGCGATCTGCGTGGGGACGGACGCCATCGTGCTGCTGCCTTCTCTCGGAGTTCCGCGCGGGACTGCGCGGGTGCGTGCTGGAACTGGTCAGGCGAGGGGGCCCGCGGTCCGCAACGGGCCGGCGGACCCGTCGGGCACCACGGCCCGGTAGAGCTTGGGCGGCCGGTGCCGACCGCCCGTCTGCCGTTCGCCGGTCTCGACGACGGTCCCCGACGCCTCGACCTGGCGGCGGAAGTTCGCGGGGTCCAGCGGTCGCTGGAGCACCGCCTCGTGCACCTCGCGCAGCTGCGCGAGGGAGAACTGCTCGTCGAGGAAGTGCTGGGCGACGTGGGCGAACTGCACCTTGGTCCGGAGCCGCCACAGCGCGTACTGGACGATCCCGTCGTGGTCGAAGGCCAGGCCGGTGCAGTCGTCGGCCGACGTCCAGCGGACGTTCTCGCCCTCCACGGCCGCGGCGGCCTCGTGGTTGCGCACGAGCGCGGAGTAGACGACGGAGACGACGCGCTGGCCGGGAGAACGGTCGGGGCGGCCGAAGGTGTAGAGCTGCTCGAGGTAGCTCGGCCGCAGGCCGGTCGTCTCGGCCAGGGTGCGCCGGCCGGCGTCGGACAGGCTCTCCTCCAGCCGCACCCACCCGCCCGGCAGCGCCCACTGGCCACCGAAGGGGTCGCGCGTGCGGCGCACCAGCGGCAGGTGCACGCGCACGTCGCCGTGACGGTCGGGCAGCAGGGCGAAGATCACCGTCGACACCGCGACGAGGATCACCTGCTGGGACGTGCTCATGAGGAGGCCGGACCCCGGATCAGTAAGGGTGGTTCTGACAACAACTGGTCGGCGAGCACTGTAGGCCCCCGTTGCGCGATCGACAAGCCGCCCGCTCAGACGTGGACGGGCCCCCGTCGCGGGCCCGCCGCGGGCCCGTCGGAAGTGAGGGGGAAATACGGGGTGACAACCCCGCGTCGGCAGTCGTACCGTCGAGGTACACGGGAAGGAGGTGGTCCGAACACATGGTTTCTCATCGGACGCGTGAGGTGGCTGCCCGCTAGCAGCTGCGTGCAGGACGCGGACCGCTCTGGTCGCCCCGCGCAGCGCGGCGAATCCACGGCAGTCACCGGGTCCCCGGGCGCCGGGTTGTCCACCGGCCCACGTCGACGGTCTCGTGACCGGCGGCGCGGAAGCGCCCGGGGGCTTTCCGCGTCCCCGGGCCTGTCCTCACCGGGTGGTTGACCCGGACAACGACCTATCCTCGGTCTGTGAGCTCACCACCCGCCGCCACGCGGCGGCGCCTGTTCGCCGACACCACCCCGTTGCGCGAGGTCCCGGCCTTCCGGTGGCTCTGGATCGGGCAGTCCCTCGCCGGCATCGGCACCCAGCTGACCGTCGTCACGGTGGGGCTGCAGGTCTACGCGCTCACCTCCTCGACCTTCGCCGTCGGTCTCGTGGGCGTCGTCGCCCTCGTCCCGCTCGTGGGGCTGGGCCTGTACGGCGGGGCGCTCGTCGACGCGCACGACCGACGTCGCGTCGCGCTCCTCGCCTCCTCGGTCCTGTGGGTCCTCTCGATCGCCATCGCGGCCCAGGCCTGGTGGCACGTGGACTCCGTCGGTCTGCTCTACGCCCTCGTCGCGCTGCAGAGCGCGGCGTTCGCCGTCAACAACCCGGCCCGGTCGGCCATCGTGCCCGGCATCGTGCCGCGCGAGCTGCTGCCCGCCGCCAACGCCCTGTCCGGGACCACCAACGCCATCGCCCTCACCGTCGGCCCGCTGCTGGCGGGCTTCCTCGTCGCCACGTGGGGGTTCCAGGCCGCCTACACCGTGGATGCGGTGACCTTCGTCGCCGCGCTCGTGGGGGTCCACCGCCTGCCCCCCATGCGCCCGGACGTGGTCGAGGGCAGCCACCGGCCCGGGCTGCGCTCGGTGCTGGAGGGGATCCGGTTCCTCGCGACCCGCCCCAACGTCCGCACGACGTTCCTCGCCGACCTGTGCGCCATGGTCCTGGCGATGCCGCGCGTCCTCTACCCGGCGCTGGGTGCGGCCGAGCTCGGCGGGGGAGCGCGCACGGTCGGCCTCCTCGGGGCGGGTTTCGCGGTCGGGTCGGTCCTCGCGGGGTTGCTCTCGGGGCCACTGGGGGGCGTCCGCCGGCAGGGCGCGGTCGTCATCGGCTGCGTCGCCGTCTACGGCGCCTCGATCGCCGCGTTCGGCGTCGTGCTCGTGGCCGCACCCGACGGTGCGACCGGCAAGCTCTGGGCCTGCGTGGGGCTGCTGGCCGTCTCGGGCGCCGCCGACGCCGTCAGCTCGATCTTCCGCGGCACGATCCTGCAGGTCGCGACGCCCGACGCGTTGCGCGGGCGGTTGCAGGGCGTCTTCATCGTCGTCGTCGCCGGCGGTCCGCGCCTGGGCGACCTCGTCCTGGGGTCGGCCGCGACCGGGGTGGGGGAGGGTTTCGCGGCCCTGGCCGGTGGCGTGGCCTGCGTCGTCGCCGTCCTGCTGCTGGCGAACGTCCAGCGCGGTTTCCTGCGGTACGACGCGCGGCAGCCGACGCCCTGAGGCGGTCGGAGCCCGGGGTGGCTGTGGGGGTCCTGAGACCTTCGTGTGCGTCCGGGTCCGTGACCGACACCCGTTGCGGGCGTGCGTTTCTCCCGTCCGGGAACGTTTCTGGCCGAACCCTCCCCGGCGGGCCGCGAACCAGTAGTCTGCGTCCCGGACGAACCAAGTGGGGGTACCGGTGGATCGCGACGTCGTGGGACGCCAGGGACGGGTGACCGTCCGCATCCGCGGTGCCGGGCGGCCCGGTGAGGTGACCGTGGAGGTCCGCGGCGCCACCGAGAGCTTCATCGCCTACTCCGACGGCGAGGTCCTGCTCGGCGAGGCGGTGCTCGTGGCCGCCAGCCGGGGCGACCGGGCCGTCGAGGTCTACCCCGTCCACCAACTCCGGGTGCCACCGCGCACCCCACCGGCCCAGGAGGACTGACATGTTCGGTTACCGCATCCCGCAACCGGACGAGGCGCTGCTGATCTCCGGCCGCCGTTCCCGCGACGGGGCCGAGACCCCGTTCCGCATCGTCACCGGCCACGGCGTGTTCGTCGTGCCCGTCCTGCGGCGCGCCAGCACGCTGACCCTCGCCATGCAGGAGGCCGAGGTCGACGAGGACTGCTACACGACCCAGGGGCTGGCCGTCCACGTCCGCGCGGTCATCGCGTTCAAGGTCGGTGACGACCCCGAGAGCATCACGAAGGCCGCGCGGCGGTTCCGCCGCGACCAGCGCCAGATGCCCGCCCTCGTCGGGCGGATCTTCTCCGGTCACCTGCGCTCGATCGTCGGCAGCATGACCGTCGAGAGCATCATCCGGGACCAGCAGGCGCTCGCCGAGAACATCGTGGGCGCCTCCAAACCCGAGCTCGCCCGGATCGGCCTGATCGTCGACTCGCTGCAGATCAGTCAGATCGACGACAAGAACGCCGGGTACATCGCCGCGCTCGCCAAACCCCACCAGGCGGAGGTCAACAAGGCCGCGGCCGTGGCGGCGGCCATGGCGGCCCAGCAGGCGGCGGCCGCCGAGCAGGAGAGCGCCCGGAACCAGGCCGAGTACGCCCGGCAGACCGCGATCGTGCGCGCCCAGTTCCAGGCCGAGGTGGACGCCGAGCAGCGCAAGGCCGCCGCAGCCGGGCCGCTGGCGGACGCGACGGCCCAGCAGGCCGTCATCGAGGCCCAGCAGGAGGTCGCGCGTCGCAACGCCGACCTGCGGCGCGAGCAGCTGACGGCCGAGGTCGTCCGGCCCGCCGAGGCGGAGGCGGCCCGCGTGCGCATCGCCGCCGAGGCGGAGGCCGACGCGATCCGCCGCCGTGCCGAGGCCGCCGCCAGCAGCGACCGCATCGCGCTGGAGCAGCGGCTCATCGAACTGCTGCCCGAGATGGTCCGCGCCGCCGGTGCCGGGCTGGGTGGGGCCAACGTCACCGTCCTCAACGGCGCCACCGGGCTCAACGAGGTCGTGGCCCAGCTCGCCGGTCAGGGGTCGGCGGTCCTGCGCTCGGTCCTGGAGGGGTTCGAGTTCAGCGACCGCAAGGACGACACGGGCGGGAAGGGCACGCGCGAGGAGTCGGGGAACCGTCCCCGCGCCCAGCTGGAACCGTGAGCCCGGCGCCCGCGGCGAGGCTCACCCCTTGACGCGGGCGTAGTCGTCGAGGGCGACCTTCCGCTCGAGGGCGTGGTCGACGATGCGTTCGGGGTAGCCGTGCGCGTACCCGTCCTCGACGTCCCACGGCGTGTGCGCGGCCTTGCCGGGCACGTGCCGCAGCTCCGGCACGTAGCGGCGGACGTAGTCGCCCTGCGGGTCGAACTTCTGGCCCTGCGTGACGGGGTTGAACACACGGAAGAACGGGGAGGCGTCCGTGCCGGACCCGGCGACCCACTGCCAGCCGTGGTTGTTGCTCGCCAGGTCGCCGTCGCGCAGCCAGCGCAGGAACTCCCGCGCGCCGTGCTGCCACTCCACGTGCAGGTCCTTGACGAGGAAGCTCGCGACGATCATCCGGACGCGGTTGTGCATCCAGCCGACCGAGCGCAACTGCCGCATCCCGGCGTCGACGACCGGGTACCCGGTCCGACCCTCGGCCCACGCGGTGAAGTCGTCGCCGGGGTCGGCGTACCGCAGCCCGGCGAGCTGCGGCTTGTAGTACTCCCGCGCGCTGTCCGGGCGGTTCCACAGGACGTCGGCGTAGAACTCGCGCCAGCACAGCTCGGTCCGGTACGTCAGCGCCCCGTCGGAGCGCTTGCGGCGCAGGTCGGCCAGGAGCGTCCGCGGGTGCAGCTCGCCCCACTTCAGGGCGTGCGAGAGCTGGGAGGTCCCGTCGTGGTCGGGACGGTCCCGTTCCCCGCCGTAGTCGGCCAGGCCGTGCTCGAGGAACTCGTGCCAGCGGTCGTGGGCGGCCTCCTCGCCCGCCTCGGGCAGTTCGAGGTCGCCGAGGTCGGGTTCGGCGGGCCAGTGCCGGCCGTCGACGCCCTCGCCGTCGCCGATCCAGCGGACGTCGTCGGGGAGCCCGGCCGGTTCGGGCCAGCCGTGCTCGTTCCAGGCGCGGGAGAACGGCGTGAACACCTGGAACGGCTTCCCGGAGCCGTTGAGGATCGTGCCCGGCCCGATCGCGTAGGGGGTCCCGGTGCGGACGAGTTCGCGGTCGTCGTCGGCCAGGGCGGCGGCGACCTCGTCGTCGCGGCGCCGGCCGTAGGGTCCGGCGTCGGCGCTGACGTGCACCCGGCGGGCCCCGACCCGGCGGGCGACGCTGCGGACGACGTCGACCGGTTCCCCGCGCTCGACGACGAGACGGCCCCCGAGGTCGGCGTCGAGGGCGCGCAGCGAGCGCAGGAGGTAGGCGCGGCGGACGTCACCGGACGGGCCCCACAGCGCGGGGTCCACGACGAAGAGGGGGAGGACCTCGCCGTCGCGGGCCGCCTGGAGCAGGGCGGGGTGGTCGTGCAGGCGCAGGTCCCGCCGGAACCACAGGACGCCGGTGCCCTCGCGGGATGACTGGGGGGAGCTCGCCACGGTCGCCGACGCTAGCCGTGGGGCGACCGGCCCGCTATCGGGAGGCGTTCGCAGCTCCCGTGCCCGCGGGGTGCGGGGACGGGTCCGGGGACAGGGGTGCGACCACGGGAGCCGATGCCGGATGATGACCTGGTGAGCGATCTCATCGACACCACCGAGATGTACCTCAAGACGGTCTTCGAACTGGAAGAGGAAGGCATCGTGCCGATGCGCGCTCGCATCGCCGAGCGGTTGCACCACTCCGGCCCGACGGTGTCCCAGACCGTGGCCCGCATGGAGCGCGACGGGTTGCTGCACGTGGGCACGGACCGCCGCCTGCAGCTGACCGAGGCCGGCAACACCAAGGCCATGCGCGTCATGCGCAAGCACCGGCTGACCGAGCGGCTGCTCACCGACGTCATCGGCCTGGAGTGGAGCCTGGTCCACGAGGAGGCCTGCCGCTGGGAGCACGTCGTGTCCGAGGAGGTCGAGAAGCGGCTCGTCGCGATCCTGGACCACCCGCACTTCGACCCCTACGGCAACCCGATCCCGGGGCTGGCCGAGCTCGGCGAGGGCGAGGCGTCCGAGGCCTTCCGGGCCGGTGTGAAGCCGCTGACCGCCCCCGACGTCGAGGGCCGCACCGTCACCGTCCGCCGCCTCGGCGAGCCGCTGCAGACCGACGTCGAGCTGCTGGCGAAGTTCCACAGCGCGGGGCTCGTGCCCGGCGTCGAGGTCGTCGCGAAGTCCTCCGGCGCGGGTGTGGAGGTCACCGTGGGGGAGACCGTGGTGGATCTCACACCGGCCGAGGCGGGGCACATCTTCGTCGCCCTCGGCTGAGCGCGCGGCCCGCGGGGCAGACGCCCGACGGAGCCCTGCGCGCCACCTGGAACCACCCGGACGGCCCCCCGTGGAGCGTTGCGGCACAAGCCGTGACGTCCTGCCGGGGGCCGTCACCCGTTCGGCTCGCCGGATCTCGGCGATCGGGGCTGACCCATCACAGGTCGTCACAGCAGAATTCACAGGACGTCACCAGCCCGGCACCTCTTCGTCACCGGGTCGTGACATTGCGGTCGTCAGCAGGTTATGGTCCACCCGCAGCCACGACCACGCACGTGGATGCCCTCCAGCGGACGCCGAGCCCTGCCACCGCGACGAGGTCCCCCGAGACATCACATGGCAGGGGTGGGGGAACCAAGTTCTCCGGGTGAGGCCCGACCGACAGGTCGACCGAGCCCTTGGGGTGAAGCCGGTGCGAACCGGCCGGGCTACTCCCTGCCCGAACCCGACAGCTCACCTCGCAGGCGTCGGAGAGGCCACACCTTGACGACTCGCGTCCAGGCGCGCCACCGCGCTGCCGTCCGTCCGCTCACGCCCTTCACCGACCTGTCGGACAGCTTCGCCCGCACTGCCGGAGGGGCCGCTCGCACCGGCGCCGTCGCGGCTGCTGCCGGTGGCCTGCTCGTGGCGGTCGCCCTCCCCGCCGGCGCGGCTCCCGCCGCCGTCGACGCCAGCGTCGCCTCGGTCGCGAGCGCCGTCCCCGCGGCCTTCGGGACCACGGCCCCCGGTGTGGTCTCCGCCCCGGCCACCGCCACCACGCTGGCCACCACCGCCACCTTCGCCGCGGCTCCCGCCCCGGCCCCCGTGGTCGTGGCCCCCGTGCTCGAGCGCGGTGTCCGCACGGGTGACCTCGCCCCGGCGATCACCTCCAGCGTCGCCGAGAGCGCCGTCGCGGTGGCGCAGCCCGCCTCCGTGCAGGTCGCCGCCGATGCGCCCGCGCCCGCTCCGGCCCCCGCGCCCGCGGCGGCCCCGCTGGGTGTGCAGATCCTGTCGATCGCGGACAACTACGCCGGTGTGCCCTACGTCTACGGCGGCACCACGCCGTCCGGCTTCGACTGCTCGGGCTACACCAGCTACGTGTACCGCCAGATCGGCGTGAACATCCCCCGCACCGCCAACGCGCAGAAGCAGGCCGCCCAGGCCATCTCCCGCGACGCCGCGGTCCCCGGCGACCTGGTGTTCTTCTCGAACTCCGGTGGGCGCGCGTACCACGTCGGCATCTACGCCGGCGACAACATGATGTGGGACGCCCCCCGCACGGGGAAGCCGGTCGCGCTGCGCGCGATCTGGAGCAGCGCGGTGACCTTCGGCCGCCTGGCCCCCACCGTCTGACCCGAAGCACCACGCGAGAGGCGTGCACCGCGTTGCGGGCGCCCTGCAGGCGCAGCCGCTTGCCGAGGCGGATGTACCCGAAGCCGGTGGCCGGGTGCGACGGCGCGATGCCGATGGTGACGA
>NZ_JBFBND010000056.1:0-22415 GCF_040702905.1 Kineococcus sp. NPDC059986
ACCTCCATCGCCACCCAACCCCTGGGCACCGCCACCGCCCTCATCGAGGACGTCCTCACCCTCGTCGACCCCGAACGCGTCGACCGGCACGTCCGTGACCTCGAACCGGACTCCGCCAGCCGCCGCGGGCTGACGTTCACCCGCCGCCACGGGATGCTGCGGATGACCGTCGACCTGGACGAGGCCGCCGCCGTGGTCGTCCGCTCCGCCGTCGAAGCCGCCGCCAAACCCCTCCCCAGCACCACGGAGGTCAGCACCGGGCTGGGCGGAGAGAGCGACACCCGCTCCCTCGGGCAGCGCCGGCACGACGGCCTCGTCGAGTTGGTGGCGACGGGTGCGCACCACCCCGCCAGCGACGTCGACCGGGTCGTGGCGCACAAGGCCACCGTCGTCCTGCGCGCCTCCCTCAACGCCGATGGCTCCGTCGAGTCCGGTTCAGCCACCGCCGACACCCACGGCCCCGTCGCCGTGATGGACCGGCTCGGTCGGCCCCGCTCCCTCCATACCCTCGACCGGCACGCCACCGACAACCAGCGACTCATCGTGGCCGAACGCGACCGCGGGTGCATCGCGCCGGGCTGCGGGGCCCCGGCGTGGGCCTGCCACTTCCACCACGTCGTGCACTGGGCGGACGGTGGCCCCACCAGCGTGGACAACCTGGTGTTGTTGTGCGGCCGCGACCACCGAGCGATGCACGCCGGCCGCCTCGAGGCGAGGTTCGGCGACGACGGGTTGCCGGAAGCCAGACGCCTGCAGCGCGACCTCGGCAAGCTGATGACCCCCGGCCCCTGGACGCGGAACGACCACCCCGGCCTCGTGCAGGCAACGCGGGAACTCGCCCACGCCCTCGAACGGGACGACTCGATCCTCAGGCGCAGTGCGTGACTCTCGCCAGGTCGTGCGCCACCCCGGCGGGGGTCCTGCCCTGCGTGCGGTCGCTCGTGAGGACGGGGTAGGCGTGCGCCTGCGTCACCCGCACCCCGGCCAGCGCGCGGACACCGTTCGCGAGCAGCCGGTCCTCGTGCGCCGCCACGGGCGGGAAACCCCCGGCCGCGCGGTACGCGTCGACCCGGACCCCCAGGTTGGCCCCGTGGACGTGGTCCCGGCCCGCCGCGTACTGCCGGCGCCAGCGCGCGTGCCGGTGGGCGGACCCGGCGAGCCGGACCGTCCCGAGCAGCAGGTCGGTCCCCGCGGCGGCCGCCCGTTCGTGGTGCCGCAGCCAGCCGAGGGGCACGACCGAGTCGGCGTCGGTGCTGGCGATCCACCACCGCGACCACTCCTCCGGAGCCACCCCCGCCAACGCCGTGTCGACCCCCAGGGCACGCGCTGCCCCCACGTTGCCCGCGGACGACACCACCACGCGCGCTCCCGCCACCCGGGCGAGCTCCGCGGTCGCGTCGGTGCAACGGTCCGCGACGACGACGACCTCGACGACGGCCCCCACCCCGCGGGTCGCGGCGCGCACGGACGTCACGCACGCCGCAACGGTTTCCGCTTCGTCCCGCGCCGGCACGACCACGACGATGCGGTCGAGCCTCACCCGAGACCACCGGCCCGGGCCACCGAGACCGCCGGGGACGGGACGAGGACGTCGAGGAGGAAGTCCTCCTCCTCGTGGCGCACGAGCACCTCCAGACCGGTGAGCCCGCGCAGGGCGCGGTGCACCTCGTCGCCGGTCAGCGGGTACCCCTCGACGAGGTGCCGCCAGTGGCAGGCCACGAGGACGCCGTCCGGCGTCAGGCTCGCCCCCAGCCGGTCCAGCAGCGTCCGCAGGTCGCCCGGGCCGCAGTAGTACGCCACCTCCGACAGGACCACGAGGTCGAAGGTGCCCTCCGGGAACTCCTGGGGCACCCGCGCCACCTGCGTCGTGACACCGTCCGCGAGACCCGCCGCCGCGAGCCGTTCCCGCGCCCGGTCCAGCGCGGACGCGGCGACGTCCACGGCCAGCAGCCGGTCGGTCCGACGCGCCAGCTCGACGGTCAGGACACCCGTGCTGCAGCCGATCTCCAAGGCGCTGCGGAACCTCTCGCGGGGCAGGACGGCCAGGGTGAGGGCGCGTTTGCGCGCCTCGTACCAGCGGTCCTCGAAACCCCACGGGTCCGCACCGTTCTCGGCGTAGAACTCGTCGAAGAACCGCCCGTCCAGGCTCTCCGCCGCCGGCGGCGAACCCGCGCGCAGGAAGAACTCCACCCCCCGGTCGAAGTGCGCGAGCACCCCCGGTGGCAGCAGCACCTCGTCCCCCGGTTGCGACGACAGGGCCTCCGTCTGCGAGGCGTGCCGGGCCATCGCCAGGTCCTTGCGCCGGCGGGCACCCGCGTCGAGTTCCAGTCTCGTCCCCCGCGCCCAGGGCACCCGGACGTCCCCGGGGAAGGCCCAGTGCCACAACCACACCGGGTAGTGCACGCAGGTGGCGCCGACCTCGTCGGCGACCCGCGCGGCCACCTCCCCGGCCGCGTCGTGGTCGGGGTGACCGTCGGCCGTCCACGGCGCGACGAGCAGCGTCGCGGGGCCGGCCAGCGCGCGCAGCGCCTCCGCGAGCACGTCCGCCCCCGCCGTCACCCCGCCGTCGGGCAGTTCCAGCCGGTGCACCCTGGCGTCCGGGGCCAGGGCGGCGACGGCTTCGCGCACCTCGCGGGCCCGCACGACGGCGAGCGCCTGCGGGGTGGTCGTCGGCGAGTGCGGGTGGGAACCCTCCCCGTCGGTCGCGACGACGACGTCGAGGGCCGCACCGCGGGCGGCGGCGGTGGCGATCAGACCGCCCGCCCCGAGGCTCTCGTCGTCGGGGTGGGCCGCGACGACGAGCACGTGCCCGATGCCGTTCCAGTCGAGGGCGGGCACGTCGCGCAGACCGGGCCAGCGCTGCCAGTCGACCTCGGGGGTTCCCGGCCCGTCGTGCGTGAACCCGGGGGCCGCGGCCATCGTGTCCCCGCTCACTTCGCGGCCAGTTCGGCCAGGGCCACGAGGTCGTGGTCGGCGTGGTGCTGGCGGACGTACACGGTGAGGTCCGCGACCCGCGCGGCGTGGGCGGCGTCCGCGGTGAGCGGTCGCGGTCCGAGGGCGTGCCCGACCTCGGTGACCACGGCCTCGGCGGCCTCCGCGACGAGGGCGCGGACGCGGGCGGCCAGGAGTTCCCCGTCCTGCCCCGTGGCGCGACCGGTGTCGACGACGTCGGCCGCCGCGTCGAGCGCCGTGCGCGCCGCCCACAGCCGCAGGTCGACCAGTCCGCGGGACCGCTGGGTCAGTGGGTCGGTGCGGTCGGATTCCAGCAGCGGGCGGGCGACCCCGGCCGCCCCGCCGAACCAGCAGGCGGCGACCCCGATGCCCCCGTGCGCGAAGCCGGGCCGGTGCAGGTACCAGCCGGCCTCCCCCACCGGGGTCGCCGGGACGTCGTGCAGCACGACCGGACCGCTGGGGACGTCGACGAGGCCGCGGCTGTGCCACCGGTCCGGCACGACGTCCAGCCGCCCGTCGTCCCGGGCCGCCGCGAGGTCGACGGCGAACAGTCGCCGGCCACCGTCGACGTGCGCGGTGACGAGGGCGTGCGAGAGGACACCGGCCAGGGAGCACCAGGGTTTCGTGCCGTCCACGCGCCACCCGCCACCCGCGGCCTGCCACGCGACGAGGTGGACGTCGGGCGCCTCGGCGGCGAAGACGCCCCAGGTGCTGTCCGGTGGGGTGTCCTGCCCGGCTTCGGCGAGGACGGCGACGGCGTCGAGGTGCGCCTCCACGACGCGGGCCAGCGTCAGGTCCTGCTCGGCGAGCGTCGAGAGCACCTGCCAGCGGCGGCGCGTGGCGCCCGCACCGGGCAGCGGGACCTCGGCGGTGAGACGCCGGCAGAGCGTGAGGGCGACGTCGACGAGCGGACTGGGCACGGGGGTTTCTCCTGCAGGGGGCGGACGACGGCGGGGCGACCGGAGTCACGACGTCCGCGACGGTCTGCACGGAGGGCTTCCTCGCACGCTAACCAGGTCGAGCGGCTCCGGCACCTCAGACGACGAGCCGGCTCCAGACGGTCTTGCCGCCGGGGCGCGTCCGCACACCCCACTCGTCGCTGAGGACCTCGACGAGGTTCGTCGTGTGCGCCTCGTCCGGGCCCACGCCCTGGAAGTGCGGGCCGTTGGGGTCGCGGTCGCTGACCTCGATGACGACGCCCTCGGCGCCCTCGCAGTCGACCCGCAGCACGACCGGCGGGGTCCCGTGCGAGACGGCCTCGGTGACGAGTTCGCTGACGACGAGGTCGGCGTGGGCGCGCAACAGGGCCGCGTGCTCGACGCACCAGTGTTCGTCGAGGAAGCGCCGCGCGTGGCGGGCCGCGGACCGGTCCACCACGACGGCGGACTCGGCGCTCGGAGACCACTCGCACATGGAGCACGATGGTCGCCGACGATGGCGTCCCGCGCTCGTCAGGAGCCCGGCGCGTCCTGCTGCTCGTCCTCGTGCTCGTCCGGCTGCACGTCCACGACCTCCGACAGCCGTGTCACCTGCAGGAGGAACCCGACGGGACCGCTGGGGCGGACCGCGATGCGGGCCGGCCGCACGGCGACGGCGAGCTTGGCCAGGAACGCGGCGCCGGCGGAGTCCATGAACGAGACGGCGGTGGCGTCGACGACGACCGGTCGGGCCGAGGCCCGGACCTCCCGGTCCACCTCGGCGGTGACGGCGTCCAGACCCGGACGCAGTTCGTCGTCGATCTCCCCCGTCAGGACCACCGTGAGGACGTCCTGCGCGCTGACGAGGTCCACGTCGCCCACGGGACCGTCCTCGGCAGGCAGGGGGTCGGGAAAGGGTGTCGCCACGGTGCACCTCCCACGTCCGGCCGTCACGTCTCGCCCCGCCCTCTGCTCGAGCCGGACCCCCGACGGTACTCCCCCGACCCCACGCTTCCGCCAACCCTCGTCCCGTGGAGTCCGCCGCCCGTGCCGGGGCTGTACCGACACCCCGTGCAGATCCCAGGACCTGACACCCTCCGGTCACCCGCGTGCTTGACTGGTCCTGCTCGAAGAGACGGGCGCGGCACTCGACGACGTGCGTGGTGATTGCGTGTACCCACCGGACGAGCAGTCGCAAGACCACCTGGCGGCCCTGGTGAGTTCCGCCGCGAGCGATCCGACCCACCCCGACCACGGGATCGTGACCGGGGTCCTGCGGGACCTCGGGTGGACACCCCCACCCCCGCCCCCGCCCCTGCGGCCCCGAGCAGCCCTGCCGGTGGCGGGCGACCTCCTGGACCTGCTGGCCGGAGGCTCCAGCGTGCACGAGGCCGCCGACCGCCTGGGGACGAGCGTGGGGACGCTGCGGGAGCAGCTCGTCGCGCTGCGCCGGGCCCACGCGTGCTCGAGCACGGCCGAGGTCGTCCGCCGGGTCAGGCACGGTCACTAGGGTGAACTCCGTGGCCACCCGAGACGTCGTCCTCGTGGGTGCCAGCGCAGGCGGTGTCGAAGCGCTGCGCACCCTCGTCGCGGGGTTGCCCGGCGACCTGCCGGCGACGGTGCTCGTCGTCCTGCACGTGCCGCCGGCGGGGGCGAACGCCCTCGCAGCCATCCTCGACCGGTCCGGTCCGCTGCCGGTCCGGTCCGCGGCGCACGGGGAGCGTCTGCGGCGCGGGGAGGTCGTCGTGGCGGTCCCGGACCGCCACCTCCTGGTGACCGACGACACCGTGGTCCTCGGCAGCGGTCCTCGGGAGAACGGTCACCGGCCGTCCGTCGACGCGCTGTTCCGGTCGGCCGCCCGCGCCGTCGGGCCGCGCGCCGTCGGCGTCGTGCTCACGGGTGCCCTCGACGACGGCGCAGCCGGGCTCGTGGCGATACGGTCCCAGGGCGGGCTGGGCGTGGTCCAGGACCCGGCGGACGCTCTCTACGACGGGATGCCCCGCGCTGCGCTCGAGGCGGCTCAGCCGGAGCACGTCGTCGGGCTCGCCGACCTGGCTCGTCTGCTGTCCCAGCTCGTCGGCCAGCGGGCACCCGCCAGGCCGGCGGGAGGGTCCGGCGTGAGACGCATGCGGGAGGAGATCGCCGTGGCGGAGTTCGACCTGGAACCCCTGGAGGCGGACGAGCGCCCGGGAGAACCCTCGGGGTACTCCTGTCCCGACTGCTCCGGTGTCCTGTGGCGCATCGACGACCACGGGCTGCTGCGGTTCCGGTGCCGGGTGGGTCACGCCTGGAGTCCGGAGAGCCTGCACGAACAGCAGTCCGCCGAACTGGACGGGGCACTGTGGATCGCGTTGCGCAGCCTGGAGGAGCGGGCTGCGTTGGCCCGGGAGATGGCCGACCGGGCCCGGGAGGCCGGGCACGACCTGACCGCGGGGCGGTTCGCCGACCGGGCGGTCGAGACCGGCGACGCGGCCAGGACGATCCGCCGGCTGCTCACCTCCCGCACCCTGCGGGGCCCGGGCCCGTCGCCGACGCGCTGACCACCCTCCCGACCACCCTCCCGACCTCTGAAGAGACGAGAACGCGACACCGTGGACGAGAACGAGGACCGAGGCCCCGAACGGGGTGGCTCCCAGGAGTTCGAGGACCTCCTCGAGCACCTCAAGGAGGCCCGGGGGTTCGACTTCACCGGGTACAAGCGCGCCAGCCTGCTGCGCCGCGTGCACCGACGGATGGACGACGTCGGGGTGACCGGGTACTCGGAGTACCGCGACCGGCTCGAAGTGGACGCCGACGAGTTCACGGCCTTGTTCAACACCATCCTCATCAACGTCACCTCCTTCTTCCGGGATGCCGACGCCTGGGACCGGCTCCGGTCCGAACTGCTGCCGCAGTTGCTGTCCCGCCGTCCGTCGGGGCCGATCCGGGCGTGGAGCGCGGGCTGCGCCTCGGGGCAGGAGGCCTACACGATCGCCATCTGCCTGGCCGAGGCACTGGGTCCGGAGGAGTTCCGCGAGCGAGTCAAGATCTACGCCACCGACGCGGACGACGACGCGCTCACCCACGCCCGGACGGCGACCTACACCGACCGCGAGGTCCGCAGCCTGCCGCCGGAGCTGCTGGAGAAGTACTTCGAAGCCCACGGCACGCGGCACACCTTCCGCCAGGACCTGCGCCGTTCGGTGATCTTCGGTCGCGCCGACCTCGTGCAAGACGCGCCCATCTCGCACGTCGACCTCCTGACGTGCCGGAACACCCTCATGTACCTCACGGCCGAGACGCAGGCCCGCATCGCCGAACGACTGCACTACTCCCTCGAGCCCGACGGTGTCCTGTTCCTCGGGAAGGCCGAGATGCTGCTGAGCCAGTCGGCGCTGTTCTCCCCGGTCGACCTGAAGAACCGCTTCTTCCGTCGGGTGGGGGGTCCACGCACGCCCTCGCGGATCACGGCGACGGTGTCCCCTGCTGTGTTCAGCCCGCTGGGGGACGACACGTCGATGCTGCGCGCCGAGGCGCTCGCGGCGAGCCCCGTCGCGCAGATCGTGCTCAACCAGGCCGGGGCGGTCGTGCTGTCCAACCACCGGGCGGACACGTTGTTCGGCCTGTCGGCTTCCGACGCCGGGCGTCCCTTCCAGGACCTCGAGGTCAGCTACCGACCGGTGGAACTGCGCTCAGCCGTGGAGCAGGCCCACACCCAGCGGCGCACCGTCTGGATACGCGACGTGGAGTTCACGCGCTCGCGCTCGGAGCGGACCTTCTTCGACGTGCAGATCGTGCCGTTGCGGAACCCGCAAGGTTCGACACTCGGCACGGCCGTCGTCTTCATCGACGTCAGCCGCTCGAGGCAGCTGCAGGACGAGCTCGAAGACGCCCACCGGCAGCTCGAGACGGCCTACGAGGAGCTGCAGTCGACCAACGAGGAGCTCGAGACCACCAACGAGGAGCTGCAGTCGACGGTCGAGGAGCTCGAGACCACCAACGAGGAGCTCCACTCGACCAACGAGGAGCTGGAGACGATGAACGAGGAGCTGCAGTCGATGAACGACGAGCTGCAGAACTCCAACCACGAGCTGCGACTGCGCACGGACGAGGTCAGCGCCCTCAACGGGTACATGGAGGGGGTCTTCGCCAGTCTGCGGGTGGGCGTCGCCGTGGTCGACGCCGACATGCGGGTGACGGTCTGGAACGCCTGGGCCGCAGACCTCTGGGGAGTGCGTGCGGACGAGGCGGCCGGCCAGCACCTGCTCAACCTCGACATCGGGTTGCCGCTGCACGAGATCGGTCCCGCCGTGCGTGCCGTCCTGGCCGGGGAGGCGCTCTCCGCCGAAGACGCCGTGCTCGCGCTGCCTGCGGTGAACCGGCGAGGACGGCCCGTCCGCGTCCAGGTCACCGTGACCTCACTGGCCGCGACCCAGGGCACTGCGGGGGCACTCGTCGTCATGGATCAGCTCGATGACCCCTCGTGAGCCGCGTCGCGCTGGGCCCGCACCCGGTCGAGGGCGCCGGCGAGGACGGGCCTGAGGTCGTGCCGCGAGGGGTCCGCGACCGCGAGCGCGGCGAGGTCCCGCAGCTTGACGTTGCGGTGCTGGCTCAGGTGCGTGAGCACCTGGAAGGCCTCTTCGACACTGCACTCCAACCAGCCCGCGACGAGTCCCTTGGCCTGCTCGATCCCGGCCCGCGAGCGCATCGCCACGGTGAGGTTCTCAGCGGTGGCCCGCAGTTCGGCGATCCGGTCCAGGTCGTGCAGGAGGGCGGAGGCCGCCTCGGCGAAGACGAGGACGCGGTCGACGTGCCGGGCGGTCTCGAAGGCCCCCGGTTCCGGGCCGTAGACCGTGAGCACGCCCCGCACCGCGGGGACGACGGTGGGGTCCTGGGCCCGGATGGGCACGGCGAGGGCACTCCGCACGGGAGTCTGACCCGCTGGCCCCGCCAACACCGGCCAGCGCCCGTCCTGGCGGAGGTCGGTGCTGCGCACGGGGACGCCCTCGCGGTGGGCGGCCACGGCGGGCCCCTGGCCCGACCGCCACTGGGCCCCGTCGATGCGCTGCGCCTCCTCGGAGTCGGCGGCGAGCTCGGTCGGCTCGGTCGGGTCCCCGAGCACCACGCTGCTCCACGAGGCCCCGGGGACGGCACCCGCCGCGAGGCCGGCGAGCCGGGTGAGCAACTGGTGACGGCTCAGATCCCCCACCGGCAGCGCGGCGAGGGTGGCGAGGGCCTGCAGGACAGCGGGATCCGCGTCGTCGTCCGAGAGGGGCAGCGTCACGTCCTCGAGCACCCACGTGAGGACGGGCCGACTGTCGAGCCAGCGGGCTCCGGTCGTGATGACGACGCGAACGGTGCGCGGGAGACCCGCCCGCGGGGTCACTTCGAGAGTGGCGCCCGTGCTGTCCACGTTGCGGGCGCCGGAGACGAGGTCACGCACGATCGGCCGCGCCCCCGCCGGGACGAGCGCCTGCACGGGTTTGCGCACCAGCCGGGCGGCGGGCACGCCGAAGAGGGTCGCAGCGGCCAGGTTGGCCTCGATGATGGCCCCCGCGGCGTCGGTCACGAGGACCGGCACGGGGACGCTGCGCACGACGGCGCTCGCAGTCCGTCGGGTGTCGACCTCACGGGCGATCAGCTCGTCGATCTCGCGCTGCTGGGCCGCGAGCTCGTCGTCGGCGACGGCCAGCTCCTCCGTCACCACCTGGAGCCTCAGGGACAACTCGTCCGTGCTCATCTCGGCTCCTCTGACGACTGCCACCCGCGGTTCGACCTGACGGGCATCCTGTCACCTTCTAGAGCGTTCCGGTCCACTTCTCCCGGGCGAGCTCACGCAGCGCCTTCCCGACGTCCGGTGACACCCCTCGGCCGCTGCCGACCCGGGCGACGAGGGCCTCAGCCACGACCCGGACCTTGACGTTCGTGTGCTGGGAGAACCGGCTCAGGAGGTCCCAGGCGACGTCCTCGTCGCAGCCGACGAGCTGCATGACGATGCCGACGGCGTGCTCGATGCGCGGCCGGCTCTCGAGGGCGTGCCGCAGCTGGTCCACCTCCTGCTGGAGCGCTGCCACCCGGTCCTGCGCCGCCCCGCTGGGCCTGGACCTGGCCTGGTCCTCCGAGCGCAGCTCCGCGGAGCGGGCCAGGGCGGCCTCGGTGCGCCGGCGCAGGTCGTGTGCGCGCACGCCCGCCGTGCCGGCGCGCGTGCGCGCGACAGCCAGGTCCTCGGCCAGGGAACGGACGGCCGGCCGACCCCCGAGCAGGTCCTGCACACGGTCTGGGTCGACCCAGCCGAGGTCCAGCAGGACGTCGAGTGCTTGCACCGCCTCCGCGGCGCGCGGTCCGGGGTCGGTGAGCACCTGACGCAGCTGAGCGGCGAGCGTCTCCTGCGTGTCCGGGTCCTGCACGTCGTCTCCCGTCGGGCCGTCGTCGCCGGCGGGCCCCGACGACGCGTGCGGCGACCCGGGGTCCGGGGGTCGTCGGCTCCACCGTACCCAGGTCGGCGGGCGGCTCACACCGAGGAGATCCGCGGTGGCGCACCCCTGTGGCGAGGGGCGCTCTCCGTCGCGTCCGGACGCGTTGCCGGGACCTGAAGGACCTCCGGGAGCTCCGGGGGCTGCGGGGACACCGCCGGAGGCGGCGTTCGACCCCGAGGAGGGCCACCGTGATCAGGACGGCTTCTGCCCGTGCGCCTCGCTGCCGGTCCTGGAGGGCGAGGCGGCCTGTCCGAGCACCTCGGCGGCCTCGACTCCGTCCCGTTCGCGCTGGGCACGACCGACGGCCGCGGCCGAGCCTCGGCGCCGTGGTGTCCGGTGCCGGCGCGGCGGCGGGGAGACGGCGGCGCTGGCCCCGGAACCCTTCGTCCGCGTCCCCGAGCGCCTTCCCCGGAGACCTCGACGCCGGGGCCCCGGCGCATCACCGAGGGGGTGGAGCTCGCCGCGGCCGTCCCGCAGGCGGCGCACCGTACCCGACCGTCACCGGGCGGTGAGTTCCCGCAGCTTCTCGAGCTGGTAGCGGGAGGTCTCCAGCGCGGTCTCGTCCTCGGCGAAGACGTTGGAGACGAGGACCGCGTCCTCCCGGTCCAGGAAGCCGTTGATGCGCAGCGTGTCGAAGAGTTCCGACCAGTCCACGTCGCCCGCACCGATCCGCAGGTGCTGGTGGATGCGCGCGGAGTTCCCGGGCGGGTTGCTGATGTAGCGCAGCCCGTGCGACCGGCGGTGGTCGAACGTGTCGGCGGCGTAGACCGCGCCGAGCCGGTCGCCCACCGCCGGCAGCAGGGTGGTCGCGCGGTCGCCGTAGTGGAACGTGTGGGAGGCGACGTACACGACGCCGACGTGCGGGGAGTTCAGTCCCCGCACGACGCGCCACGCCTCGAGACCGTCCTCGACGAAGTCGTCCGGGTGCGGGTCGACGTTCAACCGCAACCCCTCGCGTTCGAGGACGGGCAGCAGTTCCTCCATGGACCGGTGGAACGCGGCCTCGGAGTCCTCGGCCCGTTCGGGGCGGCCGGAGAACTCGGTGTTGACCACCTGCACCCCGAGGTCCACCGCGATCTGCAGGATGCGGCGGAAGTTCTTCACGGCGGCCTGGCGCTGGGGTTCCTCGGGCCAGGAGATGCGCTGGACGGGCAGGATCGAGGCGATCCCGACGCCGGCGTCGGACGCCCGCTTGGCGAAGGCCGCGACGAGCGCGTCGTCCGCCGTGGGGTGGCGGAAGAACGGCGCCACGTCCGGGTGCGGGGCGAGCTGCAGGTGCTCGAACCCGGCACGCGCGACGAGGTCGGGCAGGTCGAGCAGGTCGTGGTCGGGGTGGAACGGAGTGGGGTCGAGGGCGATCTTCACCATGCCGGAACGGGCCTCCCTGTCACGCGGACGGCGAGGGGGCGTCCTCGCCGGGACCAGGGTACGGCCAGATCAGGTTGTCTTGACAAATGACCCCCACTTTCGGTGGGTAGCGCATCGTGACCGCCGCGGGCAGACTCCAGAGGACGGTCCACGCGCAGCGCCGTCCCGACACGAACGTGACGAGGAAAGACGAACGAGGAGGAGCCCGTGGACACCCAGCCCACTCCTGCGCCGGTGGCCCTGCCGCACACTCTCCGGCTGGACCTGCTCGGCGACGACGAACCCCTGCGCCAGGCCCGCCGCTTCGTGCGGCTCCAGGCCGAGCAGCTGGGCCTGGAGGACACCGCGGACGACGCCGTCCAGGTCACGGCCGAACTCCTCGGTGGCCTCGGCGCGGGGACCCGGCCCACGGCCCTGCACGTCGGGGAGGACGCGGGAGCACTCGTCGTCGGCGTCGACGTGCGCTTCGCCGACGACCGCACCCGTCCCGTGCTGTCCGGGCACACCCGCGATCTCCTGGTCCAGTTGTCCGCCGCCACGGGGTGGTCCCCCACCGACGGCGGTGCCCAGCTCTGGTGCCGCCTGTCGTGAACCCTCCACCCGCCCCCTCCCCCCGGCCCCTCCGCGTGCCGATCACCCCTCGGGGAACGCCGGGGGACGGAGACGGATGCACGAGGGAACGCCGCGAGCGCTGCGGCTGGGTGCTGCCGTCGTCGGCGCGGCGCTCCTCGCGACCCTCGTGCGGCACCTCCTGTCCGTCACGGGCCTTCCGCAGGCTCCCTTGTGGACGCAGGTCGTCGGCTGGCCCCTCGCGCTCCTCCTGCGGTCGGATGACGTCCAGCGGCTGATCGGCGGCGGCCGGCTGGACAGCCGGGTGGGGCTGCGGCTCGTGCTGGGCTGCAGCACCTTCGCCCTCGTCATCGTGCCGAGCGGGTTGACGTTCCTGTTCCCGCTCTTCGCGACGCTCGTCACGAGCGTGCACGTGCAGTGGAGCGGTGCGCGGACGTGGCGGACCGGTGTCGCGGTCACCGTGCTCGCCACGGCCGCCGTCCAGGCGGCGGCCCACCTCGGGGCCGGCCCCGCCTTCGTCCCCGCCCTCGTCCCCGCCGACGTCGGTGACACCGCGGCCGTCGTGGCGCTCGTGGCGTCCGTCGCGACGACCGTCAACATCGCCGTCATCGCGGCCCGGCGGGAGGAGGCCGACGCCGAACTGCTGCACCGCGCGACGCACGACCCGCTCACCGGGGCGTTGAACCGCGCCGGTCTGCAGGAGGCGCTCGCCGCAACGCCCGGGGCCGGGACGGCCGTCCTGTACGTCGACCTCGACGACTTCAAACCCGTGAACGACCGGTACGGCCACGCCGCGGGCGACCACGTGCTGCAGGTGACCGCCCGCCGGCTCGGCGAGGTCCTCCCGGCCGGCCACCGCCTCGCCCGCGTCGGGGGTGACGAGTTCGTGGCCGTCGTGCCGGGACTGGCCGGCCCGGCGGCGCTCGAGGCGCTGCTGGACCGCGTCCAGTCGGCGATGCGGGAACCCGTGGACCTCGGCGGGCCGGACGCCGACGTCGTGCCGATGTCCGCGAGCGTGGGCGGTGCCCCGTCGAGCACCTCCGCCCCCGGCGACGGCGAGGACCTGCTGAGCCGGGCCGACCGGAGCATGTACGCGCAGAAGGCGGCACGGGCCTCCCGCTGACCCGCTGACCCGGGACGGCTCAGACGGACGCGCTCGAGGACCGGCGGACGCCGGCCGACCAGGGCAGACCGAGCGCCGACGCGGGGACGGGTCGCCCCACGAGCCAGCCCTGGACGTGCACCGTGCGGCCGCGGGCCACCTGCGTGAGCAGGGCCAGCTGCTCCACCGTCTCGACCCCCTCGACGGTGACCGCCAGTCCGGTGCCGAGACCGAGCTCCAGGAGCATCCGGACCACGGCTGCGTCCCGCTCGTCCTGCAGCATCCCCGCGACGAAGCGGCGGTCGACCTTCACCCCGTCCAGCGCGAGCTCGGTGAGGTGGTGCAGCGTGGACGCCCCCGCGCCGAGGTCGTCCAGTGTCAACCGGACGCCGGCCGACCGCAGCCGGGCCAACCCGTCACCGGCGGTCTGCAGGTGCTCGAGGGTCGCGGCCTCCGGCAGTTCCAGGCGCAGGCGGTCGGCGGCCACCCCGCGGTCGCGCACGGCGGTCAGGACGTCCTCGGCGAGGTCCGGGGCGAGCAACCCCTGCACCGACAGGTTGACGTTGACGGACGGCGGCGCCTGCGGACCCAGCCGTTCCGTCCAGACCCGCAACTGGCCCAGGGCCTGCGCGAGCACGTGCCGGTCCAGTTCCGCGGCGAACCCCGCATCGGCGACGGCGTCCAGGAACTCCCCCGGGGCGAGGAGCCCACGCGTGGGGTGCTGCCAGCGGACGAGCGCCTCGACGCTGGCCAGACGCCCGGTGCCGACCTCGGTGATGGGCTGGTAGTGCAGGACGAACTCACCGGCCCGCACCGCGCGGTCCAGGGCCCGGCGGTCCACCGGGGCCGCGCGGTCCCCCGGCCCCGGGCCCACCCCGGTCACCACGTGGGCGCGGTGACCGCCCGCGACCTTCGCCCGGTACATCGCCAGGTCCGCCTCGCGCACCAGCAGGTCGGCCTGCGCGAAACCCTCCGCGGGGTCGCCCGTGGTCGGGGCGGCGGGGGTCGAGGCGGGGGGCGGGTCGGCGGCGACGGCGACGCCCACGCTGGCCCGCCCGGGCAGGACGAGCTGCCCCACGGTGATCGTGCCGCCCAGGCACGCCAGGACGCGCCGGCCCAGACCGTCCGCGGCCTGCTGGGCGGGCACGTCACCGGGCAACCGGACGACGACGGCGAACTCGTCCCCACCGAGCCGGGCGGGCAGGTCCTGCGGTCGGCAGGACCCGCGCAGCCGTTCGGCCACGACCTCCAGCACGCGGTCCCCGACGCCGTGGCCGTAGCCGTCGTTGAAGGCCTTGAACCCGTCGAGGTCGACGTAGACGACGGCGAGCCGCTCCCCCGGCACCTGCTCGCGGCAACAGCGGTCGAGGTGCTGCAGGAAGTGGTCCCGGTTCGCCAGCCCGGTGAGCGGGTCGGTCAGCGCCTGGAGCGCCAGCTGCCCCGACAGCGCCCGGAACACCGTCGCCACCGGGACGCGGCGCAGTTCCCGTCCCTCCCGGACGACGAGGACGTCGGTCACTCCCGGCACCGCGGCCCCGTCGTGCTCGTCGTGCTCGACGACCGCGCGGGCGACGTCGGCCACCTCGTCCGCGGCGTCCACGACGAGGGGGGACCAGTCGGCCACGGCCTGCGCGCTCTCGCGGGCGAGCAGCAGGCGGCCGTACCCCAGCGGACCGGTCATCAGCTGCTGGAACCGGGCGCGGGTCAACAGGCCCCAGCCCCCGCCGACGTCGACCGGGTGGAGCGTCGGGCGGGAGGGCGGGCGGACCGCGAGGCACTCCAGACCGGGGTCCGCGCGGAACCGGACGTCGAGGTCGGTCACCGGGACGTCGGCGTCCACGACGTCGACCGGGACCGCGAGGGTCTCCACGGTGGCGGCGTCCCGCCCCGTCCCGAGCACGTCGCTCATCCACAGGCTCACTGGGGCGTTCTCGGGCTGTCCCGGCACGGCCCTGACCCTTCCACGACGATGATCATCCGGACAGCCGAGCCGGTTCGCGCGACCGTTCACCTGCGACGCCGGGCGGACACCTCCCGGCCACCCGGGCCACTGCGGCTCAAGCCCACCGCCCCCCGTGCCGACAGCAGCCGGTGTGAACTCCGCCCCGAGCGACCCCGCGGTGGAGGCCGTCACCCGGCTCGCCGCCGAGCTGACGGGGATGCCCGTGGCCTGCGTCACCGTCCTCGACGGGAACCACCTGCTGCAGGCGGCGACGACCGGCGACGCGCTCGGTCCCACCCCCACCCGGCTGCTGCTCGCCGAGGCCCCCTGCCGCACGACGGTCACCACGGGACGTCCGGTCCACGTGGCGAACGCCGCGGCCGACCCGGAGCTGCGCACGAGCCCGCTCGTCGACGGCCGGCTCGCCGCGGTCCGCGGGTACGCGTCCGTGCCCCTCACCGGGCCCGACGGGGAGGTGCTGGGGACGCTCTGCACGATGGACGTCGTCCCCCGGGCCCTGACCATCGGCCGCCTGCGGGCCCTGGAGGACCTCGGCACCGTGGTCGTGGCCCTGCTGGCCCGTCGCCGGGAGGCCGCGGAGACCGCGCGCCACGGCGAGCTGACGCGGGCCGTCCTGTCCTCCGTCGAGGTGGGGATCGTCGTGGCCGACCCCACCGGTCACCTCGTGATGTTCAACGACACCGCCCGGCGCTGGTTCGGGGACGCCGACCCCGCGCTGTCCCCGGAGTCCCACCCCGGCGCCTACGGCCTGTTCGCCCTCGACGGGACCCCACTGACCGGTCCGCAGGCTCCGCTGCAGCGGGTGCTCGCCGAGGGGGCCGTCGACGGGGTGGACCTGCTGGTGCGCACCGGGGGCGAGGACGGGCACGAGCGGCGGCTGCGCTGCACCGGCCGGCGGATGCGGGCGGAGTCCGGTGAGGCGCTCGGCGCGGTCGTGGCCCTGCACGACGTCACCGTCGACCGGCACCGGGAGGAGTCCCTGGAGGCCGCGCACGCCGAGCTGGCCCGCTACGCCGAGCGCATGCGGGCTCTGGCCCGCGCCTCGCGCACCGTCGCCACCGCGGAGGACCCGCGCACGGCCGTGTGCGCGGCCGTCCGCGACCTCACCGAGGCCGACGCCGTCTACCTCATGCAGACGCGTCCGGGACCCGACGGCGACCGCCTCGTCGCCACGGCGGCCGTCGGCATCGACGACCCGTCCTTCCTCGTCGTGCGGCCCGGCGCGGAGCGCGCCATCCCCCTGACCGTCCTGGCCACGGGCCGGCAGCTCTTCGTCGCCGACGTGGCCTCCCACCCCGACGTCAACCCGCGACTGCTGCACGCCTCGGCGACGAAGTCCGGTGTCTGGCAACCCGTCCTGGGCGCGGGCGGACGACCCGTCGGGGTCCTGGGCGTCATCTGGCGCCGGCACGTGCCGGACCTGCCGGTCGCGGTGACGTCGATGGTGCAGACGCTCGCCGGGGAGGCGGCGCACACCCTGGCCCGGGCGGCGCTCGTGGAGCAGCTCGTCCTGACCGCCGAACGGGACCCCCTCACCGGGGTGGGCAACCGGCGGCACTTCGACCGGGTCGTCGCCGAGGAGGTCGCCGTCGCCGAGCGCACCGGCTCCCCGCTGACCTTCGCGCTCGTCGACCTCGACCACTTCAAGCGCTACAACGACGCCCACGGCCACCTCCTCGGTGACGACCTGCTGCGCGACTTCGCGCAGGCCGCGGCCGCGCAGCTGCGCCCGGGCGACTCGATCAGCCGGTGGGGTGGCGAGGAGTTCGTCCTCGTCCTGCCCGGCTGCGCCCTCGACGCGGCGGCCGAGGTGGCCGACCGCATCCGGGCCGCGGTCCCGCACGCGCAGACGGCGACGGTCGGCGTCGCGCAGTGGTCCCCGGGGTCCACGGCGTCCGCCGTCCTGGGCTGCTGCGACGAGGCGCTGTACCGCGGCAAGCAGCAGGGTCGGGACCGGACCGTGGTGCGGGACGGGGTGCGGGCTGTGGTCGGGGCGGCTAGAACGGGGGTGTGAGCCCCGGGACCGACCCCGACCACCTGGGCGCGGCCCGCGCCGTGGCCGCCGAGGACGAGGAGCGGGCAGGGGTCGCGACCTACCTGCGGATCGACCCGGGCCCCGGCGCGACGCCCGCGGCGGAACCCGACGCGGCGGACGGCCCGGAGCTCGCCGACCGCGTGCGCGCGGTGTGGGACGTCCTGACCGCCGCCGACCCCGAGGTGTCCGTGCAGGACGTCCTCGCGGTGCTCGGCGACCTCGAGCTGCGACCGACCCCGGCGCGCACGCCCGAGCGTCCCCCCGAGCGGTTGTCCACCTGGCGACCCCCGGGGGCGCCCGTCCCGCCGCGGGCCGTGCGCGACGCCGAGGTCGGGCAGGTGGTGGACGCCTTCGTCGCCGGCCGGTTGCTGCGCGTCGTGAACTACCACGACACCCCGGCCTCGCGCGGGGAGGAGTTCCGGCGCGAACTCCTCTGGTACGCCGAACGCTTCGCCCCCGTGCGGGCGGCCGACGTGCACGCGTTCTGCACCACCGGCCGCTGGCCGGACGCCTCCCGTCCCGGGATCGTGCCGGCCTTCTACGACGGGTTCGCGAGCGCCGTGCAGGTCGCACTCCCCGCGCTGGAGGAGGCGGGTCTCGTGGGCTGGTTCTACCCGCCGACGGACTTCCTCGACGTCCCGCCCGCCCGGCAGCGGGAGTTCGCCCGCGCCCACGAGTACGGCGTGCTGGAGCACCCGCCGGGGCGGCTGGCGATGACGTGGGAGGAGCTGACGGAGCTCTCGCGGCGGCACGAGGTGTGCGGGCACACGGCCACGCACGCCGCCTCGGCCGACGTGGACTCCCCCGGACGGGTGGTCTCGGAGGTGCTCGACCCCGTGCGCCGTCTGACCGCCGCGATCGGCCGCGCACCCGCGTCCTGGGCGTGGCTCGGTGGGACCGAGCACGACCCGTCGCGCCCGGGCGACGCGGCGCTGGCCGCGACGGGCGTCCGGCTCTGGACGTCGAACACGTCCCTGCGGCGACTGCCCGGGTGAGCGACCGGGATACTCGTGCCGCGTGCGCACCCTGCAGCCCCGGACGCCGAGCTCCCGCACCCGCGGTGTCCTCGTCGAGGCGGGGCTGGTGCTGCTCGCGGTCGTCGACGCCCTCATCAGCCTGCCGTACGCCTCGACGGCCGCGCTGGTCTCCGCGCTGGTGGCCGCCGCCGTCCTGCCGCTGCGCCGCCGCTTCCCCTGGGCGACCGCCGTCGTCGTGCTGGTCGGGCTCTACTGGGGGTACGCGCTGTTCGCGGCCATGGTCGCGGTGTTCACGCTGGCGGTCGCCACCCGTGCACGGCGGCGCGTCGGGGTCGTCGTGTCCCTGCTGGTCTTCGGCGGGAACCTCGTGGCCACGGAACTGCCCCAGGGCGTCGACGACTGGGTGAGCACGACCCTGTACGGCCTGATCTTCGCCACGGCGCCGTGGGCGTTGGGGGAACTCGTCGTCGTGCGCCGGGAGCTGTCGCGGCGGCTGGCCGAGATCGACGAGCGCGCCGCCCGGGAGGCCCTCGAACGCGAACGTGCCGTCCTGGCCCGCGAGATGCACGACGTGGTCTCCCACCAGGTGAGCCTCATCGCCGTCCAGGCCGGTGCGCTGCAGGTGACCTCAGGCGACGAGTCCACGCGCACGGCGGCGCGGACCATCCGGGAGCTGTCCGTCACGACCCTGGACGAACTGCGCGGCATGGTCGAAGTGCTGCGGACGGCCGGCGGCGCCCCGCGCGACGACGCCCCGCAGCCCGGGCTCAGCGACCTGGCGGGCCTGACGGGCGGCTGCGGCATGGCCGTGCGCTGCCGGCTCGACGTGCCCGGCGACCTGCCCGCGCCCGTGCAGCGGGCCGTGTTCCGGACCGTGCAGGAAGGGCTGACGAACGTCCGCAAGCACGCCCCCGGCGCCGAGGTCTCCGTCACCGTCGTCCACGACGGGGCCCGCACGCGCGTGGAGGTGCTGAACGGTCCGGCGACCGAGCCGGTGCAGTTGCTGCCCAGCGCCCGGCACGGGCTCCTCGGGCTGCGTGAACGGGCCGCGCTGCTCGACGGGGAGGTGCAGGCCGGACCGACGGCGGCCGGGGGTTTCTCCCTCGTGGTGACGATCCCCGACCCCTGATCCCCGGTGCTGGGCGCGACGAGCAGGGCGCGCCCGGACGCCACTCTGGCCCTGACCGCCAGTCGACACCAGGCTGCGCCGACGCCCCGAGGCGCCGGCGCAGTCGCGACATCCACTCCGCTGGTCAGCAGGGGTCTCACATGGGGGGCATGAGGACCGAGTCGACCAGGTAGACCGTCGCGTTGGCGGTCTGCACGTTGCCGCAGATCACCTTGGTCGAGCCGTTGACGGTCATGGCGTCGGGGGTTCCGGCGACCTTGACCGTGTCCCCCTGCACCGTGGCGACGGTGCCCGCGTCGATGAGCTGCTGCGGGGTCATGCGCCCCTGGACCACGTGGTACGTCAGCACGCTGGTCAGCGTCTTCGCTCCCTCGGCGGTCTTCAGGGAGTCCACCGTCTGGGCAGGCAGCGCCTGGAAGGCGGTGTCGACGGGCGCGAAGACGGTGAACTGTCCACCGTTGAGGGTGTCGACGAGGTTCACCTGCGGGTTCAGCTTGCCCGAAACCGCCGCGGTCAGCGTCGTCAGCAGCGGGTTGTTCGAGGCGGCGGTGGTGACGTTGTCCTGGGCCATGCCCTGGACCGACCCGGCGCCGCTGGGAACCTTCGACGCGTAGTCGGCGCAGCCGGAACCCACCGGCGTGGTGTCAGCCATCGCAGAGCTGGAGGTCATGGTGTCGCTGGGGCTGGCCGACGTGGTCGAGCTCGAGCTGGACATGGACCCGCTGGGGGCGCTGCCGGCGCTGTCGTCGGAGCCGCCGCACGCCGAAACCCCCAGGCCCAGCGCCCCGACCAGGGCCAGGGCGGAGAACGTGCGCTTGCCGGTGGAGGTCATCATCGTGGCTCACTCCTTGCTGCGTCCCCGGGCGACGTTCGCCTGGGGGTGGCGCCCCGGCCCCGTCACGAGCCTGTGCTCGGTGGTGGCCGGTGCGCCCTCGTCACGTCTACTTCGGTGCTGCCCCGACGATGGTTTGGTCCTGCACTGCATCTGAGTGGATCTGAGTGGATCTGCGTGGACCCGTCTCGACCTGGGGGGAAGGGTCTGCCGCTCTCGGACCCCCTCGTGGCGGGGTCAGGCGACGGTGAAGAACTTGCTGGGCCATCCCGAGGAGCCGTCGGGGATGGGTTTGACGACGTCCTGGGTCTGCAGTTGCCCGGAACCATCGGTGGCTCGCGCTCGCACGGTGTGGTTGCCCGCGGTGGCACCGTCCCAGGCGTAGGTCCACTGCACCCAGGTGTTCTTGCCCACCGTGGGCACCAAGGTGGCCTCGACCCAGTCCTCCTCGTCGATGCGCACCTCGACCTTGCTGATCCCGCGAGTCTGGGCCCAGGCCACCCCGGCGATCGGGACGGTCCGTCCGGAGGCGACCCTGGCGAAGGAGGCGGGGACGTCGACACGGACGGCGGTCTTGATCGGCGCCTGCGGCGCCCAACCGCGATCGGTCCAGTAGGCGGTCTTGGCGTCGAACCGGGTCACCTCGATGTCGGTGATCCACTTGCAGGCCGAGACGAACCCGTACAGGCCGGGCACGATCATCCGGGCCGGGAAGCCGTGCACGTCGGTGAGGGGCTCACCGTTCATCCCGACGGCGATCATCGAGTCCCGACCGTCGGTGGCCTCAGCGATGGGGGTGGAGATGGTGAAACCGTCGGAGGAGGTGGAGAACAACATGTCCGCCTGCTCCGAGAGGCCGGCACGGTCCAGCAGTGTGGTCAGCGGCACCCCGAGCCAGCGCGCGTTGCCGACGAGGTTGCCGCCCACCTCGTTGGAGACGCAGGTCATCGTCATCCACCGTTCGTGCAGGTCCTCCTGGAGCAGGTCCGCGAAGGTCACGGTGACCTCGCGGTCGACCATGCCGTGGATGCGCAGTGACCAGGACGACACGTCGACCTGCGGCACCGACAGGGCGGTGTCGACCCGGTAGAAGTCCTTCGCGCTGGTCACGTACGGGGTGATCCCCTCGAGCGGATCCACGCCCGGTGGCAGGGCAGGAGCGGGAGAGGCCGGTGCGGGCAGACGGATGTCGGCCCGCGACGCTGCCACCGAGTGCGAGCGGTTCACCAGGGTCCCGCTCCCGGCGGTCACCACCGCGGCCCCGGCGACCGTGCCGAACAGCATCGAGCGGCGCGAGAGCAGGCCACTGGCCCGCGGGGTCACTCCTCGCAGCGCCCGGGTCAGCAGGAGCAGCGCACCCGCCCCGGCCAGGGTGCCCACCGTGGACGGCAACCAACTCAGGGCGGTTGCGTCGGGCCGGTTGGCCGTCGCACCGACGGCTGCGGCTCCGAGCACCACGACGGCGACCAGCCCGACCCGTGTCGACCGCCTGGCCAGCAGTCCGATGAGGGCGAACAGCAGCACCAGGGTGATGTAGAGGCTGCCCAGCAGCACAGCCTTGTCGGACTGGCCGAAGTGCCGGATCGCCCACTCCTTCAGCCACTCCGGGGTCCGGGCGATGAACTCCTGCCCGACTCCGAGCACCGGGTCGGCCGATCGGGTGATGAAGGAGGCCAGCAGCGTGCCCACGCCCAGCGTCAACCCGCCGGAGAGCAACCCGGCACCTACCGCCGTCCACCAGCGCCCTGGTGGGCGCCTGCGTGGCCGCTCGCCTCGTCCCTCGGCGTCCTTCGTGCTGCGACGGCGCACCAGCGTCTCCCCTCGATCGACGGCCTCGGCGACCTGCCGCCGACCTCACCTCTCCCTTCGGAGCCATCAGCGCCGCAGATGAGGCTGCCCCCCTCCGGGTCCGGCACCCTCAGCTCCTCGGCAGCTCCCCCACCGTCCTGGAGTCGTGGGTTGCGCACTGAGAGTTGCCTGTGCGTGCAGACCAGACCACAGGGGTGTCGGCTCCGAACACAGTGGAGTCCACCAGAGTGGTGTATGACCACCCCCGCTGACCGGCGTGGCTGAGACGTAGAAGGCGGCCACCGCGTGATGCTTCGAAGGACCTCT
>NZ_JBFBND010000057.1:0-20964 GCF_040702905.1 Kineococcus sp. NPDC059986
TCGGTGAGCTGGATCTCTGGTGGTTTCGGTCCGCGTACGCGTGCCATCGCCCCAGCTTACGAAGCCGACAAGGAATTAACGACTCACGACACTAGGGCGACCGCTCGTCGCCGATCGATCGGACGCTCGCGGCGACGTCTGCCCCAGCCACGCGGCGGCGGGTCAGCCGAGAACCCCGCGCGGACGACAGAGCGTTCCGCGACCTCCTGCCCGAGTCGCCCCACGACCTCGCCACTCCCTCCCGTGCTCTCAGGTCGGTCGAACGGTTCCCACCTCGACGATCGCTGCCGCGGACGCTGCAGGGGAACCCGGCGAGGACGAGTTCACCCGGAGCCACGCTGGAAGAGGCGGGTTGTCGTGCCTTGGTGCGAGGATCGACCGGTGGCCCTCGCTGATGACCGTCGCACTGTCAGCGCCTTCGCCGATGCGGTCGCCCGGCACCGTGACGACGCCACCGTGGGCGAGGTGCTGTCGCAGGGCGCCACGTCCAGCGCCCTCCTCGAGGTCCTGGCTGTCGATGAGCAGGTGGACTGGCTCGGTTGGGCCTGGGAAGCCCAGACCGGGCGTCCGGGTTCGTGGTGGCTCGTGGCCCTCTGTCCGAGGCGGCTTCTCGGTGTGGGCCCACCTGCACAGCCGACACCCGTCCGTCGCGGGCGGGAGAAGGATGCGACGCTCGCGGTTTCCTCACCGGCGTCGTGGCAGCTGCCCCGGGAACGCTGGCGAGCTCACCTCGTCGAGGCGGACGTCGTCTTGGAGGTCGCCGGCGCCTCCCCGTTGCGGGTGCGTGGGGCGGGTGACAGAGGTGCTCTCTTCGGAGTACCCGGCGCCACCGGGCCGACACCCCCACCGCAACCGCGGGCAACGCTCCCCACCACGACCTCGGGTTCACGGTCCGGCAGGAAATCCGGCCCGGTCGCGCCTCCCCGTGGCGGGGCGACGGCCGACGACCTCAGGGCTGCTCCCGCGGCCGAGGAACCGGCTCCCGCGCCTGGCGACAGCGCCGTCGAGATGCGACTCACGAGGGAGTCCACCGGTGTGGTGGGCCCCGCCGGTGATGCCGGCCTCGAAGACCTCCTGAGTCGTCAGCTGTTCCGGCTGGGGCTGAGCGCCGGGTCGGTCGGGGTCCCCGGAGCGGCCGGCGCGATCGACGACGTCGAGTCGGTGGAAGGGCTGCACGTGGTGTGGGGCGTTGCTCGCCGTTCGCGGTGGGGGGTCGGTTTCGTCGCTCGAAGGGGTCTGACGCTCCAGCCGGATCACGCCTCCGAGGTTCGTTCTGCGGCGGGACCGCTGGTCGCGGTCCTGCTGCATGCCGGCCGGTGCGGCGAGGCCTTCGGTCGTCGTGCCGACGAGTTGGGTCTTGCGCTGTTCGCGTGGGAACCGGACGCCGATCCCTGGCCCAGCAACAGGCACGCCGAGGTGCTGGTGGAGGCGGTGGCTGCTGCTGCGGTCCCGGCACGGGGCGAGGCCTCCACCGCGGCTCCACCGGACTCCGCTCCCGTTGTGCGCCGGGTGGCCACGGAGGCCGAGGTCGCAGAGGCGCGAGCGTTGAGTCAGCGGTACTTCGATCTCGCCGTGTCAGCCTTCACCGCAGTGGCTCAACGCATCATCTCCAACGCACCGCACGCGGGGACACCGGCAGTCCGTGCGGCGCACGTGGAACTCGCCACGGTGGAGGGGGTGGTGCGAACAGTCGGCCGAGAGACCCTGCCGCTGGAGGCGTTCGTGGAAGAGGTGGCTCGCATCGACGAGGCCCGCCAGAGGCTGGAACTCTTCGTCTGACACCGGCGCTCTGCGGGGTGGTGGTCGGTGAGCACCTCGTCGTGCGCGGCCTGGTCCTCCCGGTCGTGGGTTCGCAAGCGTCGGGGCCGGACGGGGTCCCGGGCAACGTGCCGGGCCCGCTCACCGCCTGGACCGGTCACGCACCGGTCCGGTAGAGGTCGGGACGACGTTCGGCCAGGTGGTGCAGCGTGCGCCGCGCCCGGTCGACCTCGTGGTCGACGTCGACGGTCGCCTCCGCCAGCCCCCCCTTGGACCCGGTGCGCGCCAGCACGTCCCCGCCGGGACCGACGACCTTGGCCTGGCCGAGGAAGCGCAGGTTCCCCTGGATGCCGGTCTGGTTCGAGGACACCCACACGACCTGGTTCTCCGCGGCGCGGGCGGAGTCGTAGAGGTCGAACAACCGGGACTGCCGGTCGTTGGGCAACCGGGCCGCCCGGTCGGTGACGCTGGCCGGCCACGCGGACAGGCACGCGATGGTCCGGGCCCCGTCCAGGGCCAGGGAACGGCTCGCCTCCGGGAAGGTCTTGTCGTAGTCGATGAGCATCCCCAGGCGCCCGACGGGTGTGTCGAACGCGGTGAACGAGTCCCCGGCGGACAGCACCTTCGCCTCACCGGCCGGTTGGTGGACCTTGCGGTGCCGTCCCAGGACGCCGTCACCGCTCACGCAGACCGCGGCGCTGAACCAGCACAGCTGCCCGTGCAGGACGACGGCCTCGGTGTAGCCCAGGCACACGGTCAGCGGCCCGGCGGCGCGGGCCACCGCGGCGATCTCCTCGCACCCCTCCACCAGGGCGGGCGGGGGGCCACCGACGTCGGGGTCCTCCAGGTCCGACAGGTACCCACCGAGCGTCCCGTGGGGGAGCACGAGCAGGTCGGAACCGTTGCGCCGCGCGCCGTCGACGACAGCCAGGGTCTTCTCCACGCCGCGGGCGAGGTCGCGCCCGAAGTGCGCCGCCGCGGCCGCGATGCGGACGGGGCCGCCGGTCTCACTGGTCGTGGTCATCGCAGGTGATCCTCCCCGATGCGGTGCTGCCGGGGCGCCAACGGCTGCGCCGCACCTTGCCGGTGTCGTCGCGCAGCGGGTCGCGCACGACCGTCCAGGAGACGGGACGCGCGACCGGTTCGAGCCTCGCCGAGCACCACGTGGCGAGGACGTCGTGCGGGTCCGGCGTCCCGTCGACCAGTTCGACGACGGCGTGCACCCCGCCGGTTCCTCCCGCCTCGACCGCGACCGCACTGCGGACGCAGAGGTGCTCCTCCAGGACGGCCTCGACGTCGGCCGGCGCGACGCGGGTGCCGTCCACGGTGATGAGGTCGTCGAGCCGGTCCCCGACGAAGAGGTACCCGTCGGCGTCGAGCCACCCGCTGTCGCCCAGCGTGTGCCAGCCGTCGCGGACCAGGGGGTGCGCCCCGACGTAGCCGTAGGTGGGGTGCTCGCGGCGCATCAGCACCTCACCGACCTCCCCCGGCGCGCAGTCGCTGAGGTCCGGCCGCACGACGCGGAACCGCGATCCCGGGAGCGGCCGCCCCACCGTCCCGGGTCGCAGCGTCCAGTCGTGCCCGTCGACGAAGGCCAGCCCCTGGGACTCCGTGCCGGCGTACAGCTCGTGCACCCGGTCCGGACCCAGCCAGTCGATCCACGCCCGCTTCAGCCACGGGGCGCAGCGGGCACCGAGGTGCAGGACGGCCTCCAGGGAGGAGACGTCGGTCCGGGCGCGATCGGGGTGGCGCCACACCGCGTGCATCATCGACGGGACGAGGACGGCCCAGGTCACCCCGTGACGGGCCACCGCCCGCAGCCACTCCCCGGCGTCGAAGCGCGGTAGGACGACGAGTTCGTGGCCCGTCGTCAGTCCGCGCATCGCGTACACGAAGGGGGCGGCGTGGGTCAGCGGACCCGCTACCAGTTGCACTGCCGAGCGCGGGACGAAGGGAGCCACGCGCGCCCGCGGGTCGACGCGGGCGGGGGCGGCGGCGCGGACGACCTTCGGGCAGCCGGTGCTGCCCGAGGACGTCGGCGCCTTCCAGCAGGAGGCCGCGAGGTCCGGCAGCGGGGGCGCGGAGGAGGGACCGTCCGGGGGTCCGGGGACGTCTTCGACGCGGTCGAGCACGACGGCGGGGCGACCCGCGGCGAGCACCGCCTCCCGGTCGGCGGGGTCCATCCGTGGGGACAACGGCTGCGGGGTGGCACCGGCCTTCCACGCCGCCACGAAGGCGACGACGGCCTCGAGGCCGTTGGGCAGCGCGACCGCGACGAGGTCGTCGACGCGGACGCCCTGTGCGAGCCAGCGGCGTGCGACGTCGTCGCTCCACTCCTCCAGCTCCTGTCGGGTCAGGACGCGGCCGGCGCAGCGGACGGCGACCGCGTCGGGGTCGCGCCGGGCCCACCAGCGCAGCGCTGCGCCGATGGTCGGCGTCGCCTCCACGGAGCCGGTCACGGTGCTTGTCACGGGGCGGGTCACGGGGCGGGGACCAGGCGCCGGTAGAGCCTCAGGTGCGCCTGCGCCGCGGCAGCCCACGTGTGGGCGGCCACGAGGTCGGCGCCCACCCGCCGGCGTTCCCGTTGCCGGGGCCCGTCGGCGTCGGTGACGGCCGCGTGCAGGGCGGTGGCGATCGCGGGGACGTCGGCGGCGAAGGTGGCCGCGCCGGTGAAGACCTCGCGCAGCACCGGCAGGTCGCGGGTCACGAGCGGTACGCCCGCGGCGAGGGCCTCCATGGCCGCGAGGCCGAAACCCTCCTTGGTGGAGACGAAACCCATGGCGGCCGCGCCGGCGACGAGCGAGGGCAGGTCCTCCTGGGCGACGGGCCCCAGGACGTGCGGGTCGACGCGCAGGTCGCGGGCGAGCCGGTCGAACTCGGTGCGGTAGTCGCGGTAGTCGAACAACGTCTCCCCGCCGGCGACGACGAGGGTGACGTCGGGGAGGTCGCGGCGCAGCAGGGCCACGGCGCGCAGGAGGTCGGTGCTGCCCTTGCGCGGTTCGATGCCGCCGACGGCCAGGACGTACCGCCCGAACCGTTCGCGCCAGTGCGCGCGGCGTGCCCGTGCGGGGGGTGTGTCGGCCGCCGCCGCGGTGAACGGTCCGGCGTCGACCCCGTTCGGGACGACGACCGGGTCGATGCCCCAGCCGGCGCGGACCTCGGCGGCCACTGCCTCCGACACGCACACGTGGGCGAACGGTTCGACGATCGCCCGCTCGTGGCAGGCCGCCAGTTCCGGGGTCGTGAAGGTGTCCAGGTGGTGGACGGTGCGCACGCACCGGCCGACGGCGTTGGCGCTGATGCAGTCCTGGGCGTGGACGACGTCGTAGCCCGCGGGGTCGAAACCCCGGCGCAGCACCTCGATCGACCGCAGGATCCGCGCCCCCACCGTCTCGCCCTCGCGCGCCGCGAACTCCACGACGCGGACGTCGACGCGCGGGTCCACCGGCCGGAAGAACGTCTGGTCGCCGCCGCGGCCCAGCGTCCACACCGACACCTGCGCGCCGGCCTCGACGAGCGCCTCGGCCAGGGCGAGGGTGTGGACGACCCCGCCGCGGGGTTTCGTGGAGTAGGTCGTGAGGGCGATGCGCATGTCAGCCGACGCCCACCGTCCGGTGCTGGTGCTGGTGCTCGTGCTGGAGCGGGAGTTCCACCACGGGCGGCGCGTCGGGGGTCGCGGCGGTGATGCGGTCGGCCAGGAACTCCGCGTCCCGGGCCACCCCGGCGAAGCGTCCCGAGCCCCACGTGTGCATCCAGGGCAGCCCGAGGAAGAACAAGCCGGGGGTTCCCGTCACCCCGCGGGTCTGACGGGGCCGTCCCCGGCCGTCGAAGACGCCGACCTCGATCCAACGGTGGTCGGCGCGGTAGCCCACGCTCCACACGACCGACGTGACGCCCGCGGCCGCCAGGTCGAGTTCCGTCTCCTCCCGTTCGGGCCTCCAGACGGGGGAGTACCGGTCCTCGACGGGTGCGTGGATCCCCTGCCCCGCGATCCAGCGGTCGATGCCGTCCTTGATGGACTCCGCGACGGCGTCGGCGTGGTCGAGCGCCGCGGCCAGCGTCGGGGTGAACCGGGCGATGCCGTCGCGCACGTCCACGAGGCGTCCGTGCAACCCCATGCCCTCGAGGGCGAAGGCGCGCAGGTCGATGTCGCGCCCGCCGTCCCGCCCCGTCATGTAGTGGTTCGTCTTCTCCTGCGCGGCAGCGCCTCCGGGGACCTCGGTGGCGGTGACGTCGTAGGTGCCCATCTCCTCGAGCCAGGCGATGCAGTCCCGGCCGCGGTAGCGACGCGCGCAGCGCGGCGCGTTGCCGACGGCCAGGTGCACCCGCCGGCCGGCCAGGTGCAGGTCCTCGGCGATCTGTGCTCCCGACTGACCCGACCCGACCACGAGGACCGCCCCGGCGGGCAGCTGCTCGGGGCCGCGGTAGGCGGAGGAGTGCAGTTGCGTGACGTCCCGGGGGAGCCGCTCTGCGGCCGGTGGGACGACGGGGGTGTGGTAGCCGCCCGTCGCGACGACGACGTGCTCGGCGCTGAACGGTCCGGCGGAGGTCTCGAGGGTGAAACGGTGCTCGCCGTCCTGCCGCAGGGACGCGACCTCCACGCCCTCGCGCACCGGGGCGCCGAACGAGCGGGCGTACTCGGTGACGAAGCGGTGCACCTCGTCGCGGGGCATGAAGCCGTCGGGGTCCGTCCCGCCGAACTCACCCGTGTAGGACCACCCCGGCAGCCGGCACTGGAAGTTCGGGGTGACGAGGGTGAAGGCGTCCCACCGCCCGTCCAACCACTCGTGCGCGGTGCGGTCGCGTTCCAGCAGGACGTGGTCGACGCCGCGGTCGGTGAGGTGCCGGCTCAGGGACAGGCCGGCCTGCCCGGCGCCCACGACGACGACGGTGTGGTGCTCGGCGAGGGGTTCGGCGAGCAGTCCAGCGGGGGTTCCGGTGGCGTTCACGGGGTGGCTCCCGGGGTGGGTGGCAGGGGCGGGGTGAGGTCCAGGACGCGGACGGCGGCGGTCGGAGCGAAGCGGGCCGCGCGGACGGTGAGGTCCTCGAGTTGCGCGACGGCTGCGCTGCAGCCCATCCCGTACCGGGCGCGGACCCGCTCGCCGGCCTCTGTCAGCGCCGTCCGGCAGCGGGTCGTGAACTCCTCCACGGAGTAGCTCTCGCCCACGGTGAGGTGGTCGTGGACGACGAGCGAGGGGGAGTAGCAGCGCTGCACGGTGTCGTCGGGCCAGCGGACGGTGAAGGTCATCTCAGGCAAGTGCGGGCACCTCCTGCCGGAGCGCGTGGGTGTTGGGCGCGACGATCGGGCCGTAGGCGTCGGGCCGTCGGTCCCGCAGGGCGAACATCGCGCGCCGGGCGGCCGCGAGTTCGGCGGCCACGTCGACGTCGGCGACCGCGATGCCGGCCTCCACGCCGGTGTCGGCCAGCACCTCTCCGCCCGGGCCGACGACCTTGGCGCTGCCGACGTAGCGCAGCGAGCCGAACGTGCCGGCCTGGTTCGCGGCCACCCACACGACCTGGTTCTCCAGGGCCCGGGCCTGGTCGTAGAGGTCGAACCGCTTCTTCCACCGGTCCTGCGCCAGGTCACCGGACGCGGCGGTGCGGGAACCGGGCCAGGCGGAGATGCTGACGACGACCTCCGCCCCGTCGAGGGCCGCGGCGCGGGCGGCCTCGGGGAACGCCTTGTCGTAGCAGATCTGCAGTCCGATCCGGCCGACCGGGGTGTCGAACGCGTCGAAGGTGGAACCGGCGGCGTAGGAGAGGTTCTCGCCGAGGGGTTGGTGGACCTTGCGGTGGTGGCCGAGGATCCCGTCGCCGGTGAGGGCGACGGCCGTGTTGTAGAGGTCCGTTCCACCGTCCTCGCAGATCCCCAGGACGACCACGGTGTCCCCGGCGAGCTGCTGCACCCGGCGCAGCTCGGGACCGTCGAGCCGCAGCGGCGGCGGTCCGGAGCGGTCGCGGCGCGAGGTGGCGGTGCCGCGGTCCTGCGCCGACCCCAGGGACGACAGGTACCCGCCGAGGCAGGCCTCGGGGAACGCGACGAGGTCGGCCCCGTCCGCCTGTCGCAGCACGCGGTCGATGGTCGCGTAGGCGTGGTCGAGGTCGCGGCCGAAGTTCTCCGCGACGGCGGCGAGTCTGGTGGTGGTCATGCGGTTCCCATCCCCGTGACGGGGCCCGGGAGGGCCGTGGTCACGTCTCCGTCGGGCCAGCGCAGCGACACCCCACGGGTGCGCGCGTGCAGCCGGCCGATCGTGGTCGTGGTGGCGGGCCCCGCGGGCGCGGGGGGCCGGTCCGGGGCGTCGGCGGTCACCATGCCGAACCCCGGGAAGCAGGTGAACCAGTCGCCGACGGTGGTGCCCGCGGGCCGGGGGACGGCGGTGACGTCGACCTCCGCCCCGACCCCGCTGGCCTCCGCGAGCATCCCCACGGTGCCGAGCAACCCGGCCATGCTGACGTCCTTGGCCGCCGCTGGGCGTGTCCGGGACACCGCGGACCCCATGGCCCGCAGGTCCTCTCCGCACCGCCAGGACGTGGAGTCCCACTGGGTGCCGGTGTAGCCGGGCCGCCAGCCCCCCTCGAGGTCGACGGTGAGGGACAGCGCGTGGCCGGCGCGACCGCCGCCCGCGGGGACGGGGTCGGACGTGCGTCCCAGCGCCGTCACCGACAGCGCGGCGGGAACCCCGAACTGGGTGTGCCCGCCGAGGACGGGAACGCCCCAGGCCCGGGAGGCGTCCGTGAGGCCCTCGACCACCGCCCGGACGTGCTCGGGGGTGGGGGCGCCGAGCGCGTCCAGCAGTCCGACGGGTGCGGCCCCCATCGCGGCGAGGTCGTTGAGGTTGACGAGCACCGCGCACCACCCGGCCCACCCAGGGTCGCGGTCGACGAGGGAGGGCAGGACGGCGTCGCAGGCGGCGACGACGTCCGTCCCCGGGACGGGGGACCCGTCGTCCCCCACGAACCCCGCGGGCGTGCTGACGAGGCCGTCGAGGACGCCTGCGAGCGCGGACTTCGTGGCCCGGACCAGCCGCTCCACGCGGACCACGGGGTACCGCACGAGGGCGTGCGGTGTGCCCTGCACCTCGACGTCGCGCACGTGCTCCCAGCCGAGCCGGCGGAACAGGACGGCGCTGCGCCGCTGGACCGTGGCGTCGAACCGCAGCGCCCCCAGCTCCTCGGCGTGCGCGCAGGCCGCCCGCACCAGCGCCGACCCGACCCCGCCCAGGGTCCGGGCCCCCGGGGCGACGGCGAGGCGGCTGCCCCGCCACCAGCCGACGTCGGGTTCGTGGCACGGCGCCAGGCGCACCCCGCCGACGACGGAACCGTCCGCCGTCCGGGCCACGAGGACCCGACGGCGGGGGTCGTCGTCCGCGGCGTCCCCGTCGTCGCCGCTGAACAACCCCTGCTCGGCGACGAAGACGTCGCGTCGCAGGGTCCGGTACGCGCGTTCGGCGGCGGAGTCGGCGACCTCCACGTGGAACGCCGACCGGGGACGGGGCACCCCGGCCAGGGCCGGTACGTCCAGCGGCGCCAGCAGGCTGTGCGGGACCGTCAGGTCCGCGTCCACGGGTCAGGCTCCGAGGTTCTGCAGGACCGAGCAGGCCCCGCACGCGGCGCAGCCGGCCATCTGGTCCGCACCCCGCATCCCGCTGTCCCGCAACGCGTCCGCGACACGTCGCGAGACGTCCTCGAGCACGGCGGGGTCCGGGGCGGTGGCGTGGTCGACGTCCACCGCCAGGGTCCCGGCCAGGGGCCGGAACGGCACGACGAACGGGTACACGCCGAGGTCGGCGAGCCGGCGGGCCCCTTCGACGAGCTCGTCGGGGTCCTCCCCGAGGCCCACGAGCAGGTACGTCGAGACCTGGTTGCGGCCGAACACGCGGACGGCCTCGGTCCAGGCGGCCCAGTACTCCGCCAGCGGGACGGTGGACTTCCCCGGCGTCCACCGCCGGCGGACGGCGTCGTCGAGGGACTCGACGTGGATGCCGACCGAACCCGCCCCGGCCTCCTTCAGCTCGGTGAGGGTGGCCAGGTCGGCCGGCGGTTCGCACTGGACCTGGACGGGCAGCCCCGGGACGGCGTCCTGGATCGCCCGAACGCACCGGGCCAGGTGACGGGCTCCGCGGTCGGGGGCCGTGGACGTCCCCGTCGTCAGCACGACGTGCCGGATGCCGTCGAGGTCGACCGCAGCCCGGGTGACCTCGGCGAGGACCACCGGCGTCTTGACCGCGATCGTGGCGCCGGAGGCCAGGGACTCCTCGATGGCGCAGAACCGACAGCGGTTCTCCGGCGCGTAGCGCGAGCACGTCTGGACCACCGTCGTGGCCAGGACGTCCCGGCCGTGCAACCGCGCGACCTTCTCGTAGGGAGTTCCGTCCGCGGTGCTCAGGTCGTAGAACCGGGGCCGGCGCACCGCCTCCACGGTGACGCCGAGGTCGGTGACCGCACCCGTCTGCTCCAGGAGCAGCCGCCCGTCGCGCACCAGGTAGGGGCTGTCCGGCCGCAGCGGGACGGCCGAGGCGAGGCCGCCGAGGACGACGTGCCCGTCGTCGGTGGGCCCCGCCCCGCCGCGGCGCTGCACCGGGGCGGCCAGCCGCACCCCGCGGATCGCGACGTCGACGCGGGTCGCCACCGCCTCCGCGGGACGCGCTTCGCAGGTCACGGCGTCCTCACACCATGTAGGTGGAGTTGATGATGGCGCCCTTGCGGGCGTAGTGGATGACCGCGTCCTGCACGTCGAGGGGGTGGCACGGGACGACACCCTCGATGAGGTCCTCCTCGCGGTTGCCGTGCAGGGCGAGCCCGAAGCGGCAGCAGTAGACCGTGCCGCCCTCCTTGATGAAGGTCTCCAGGGCCCCGTTGATGTTCTGCTCGCCCGGGAACCCCGAGTCCCCGACCGTGGGGAAACCGCGGGTGGCGACGCAGTTCATGGCGCCGGGGCCGTAGAAGTAGATGGCGGACTCGAACCCCTTGCGCAGCGCGCGGGTGGCCTGCAGGACGGCGACGAAGCTCACCGAGGACTCGTGCGCGATGCCGTGGACCAGGGTGAAGTACGTCTCCCCGCCCTCGGCCTGGTAGTCGGGGAAGACCTTGGTGGAACCGTAGAGGTTCTCGCCCTTGGGCTTGCTGGGGTGGGGGATCTCCGCGAGGGACTTGGCGATGTTCGCCTTGATCTGCTCCTCGATCGCGGTGTCGGTCCCGGTGGTGGTGGTCGTGGTGGTCACGGTGCTCTCCTCGGTGGGTCCAGGGGTGGTGGGGGTCAGCCGTACAGGCTGGTGAAGTTGTCCTGCAGGAACATCCGCGTGAGGTCTCCGTCGCCGGAGGCCGCTCGCATCCGGGCGAGTTCCCCTGCGTGGTCGCCCCAGGGTTCGTCGGAGGCGAAGAGGACGCGGTCCCCGCCGACGCCGCGGCGTTCGATCTCCGCCGCGAGCCAGCGGGGAGCGAACCCGATGGCCCAACTGGTGTCGGTGTAGACCTGCTTGCCGGCCTCGATCCAGTCGAAGAACCGGCCACCGATGAGTTTGATGTGCGCGCTCATCCCGCCGCCGAGGTGCACGAGGTGGATGCGGACGTCGTCGCCGTACCGCTCGACGAGCTTGCCCACCTCGTCGATGTCGGAGGCGGCGCCGGGGGAGGTGTGGACGTGGACGACGAGTCCGAACTCCCGTGCGGTGCCGAAGATCTTCTCGATCTGCGGCTGGGACGTCGGGTCGTCGACCCCGCCGCCGAGCAGGAAGCTCGTCTTGAGCGCGACGACACCGGGTTCGCCGGCCAGGGCGAGCGCGGTGTCGGTGAGGGTGGCGTCCTCGGCGCGCGGGGAGGTCCACAACCCGCACACGAACCGGTCGTCCTTCGCCGTGGTCTCCAGGACGAGGTCGTTGAGGGCGAAGGAGGCTCCGGCGACGGGAACTCCGTAGTTCGGGAGCAGGAGGGCGCGTTCGGTGCCCTCGCGGTCGAGGTCGGCGAGGAGGTCCGAGACCTGGTCGCGGGCCGTGGTGTCGGGGTTGACGGGAGGGCCGCCGTAGAAGGGGTACGCCGGCAGCCGCCCGATGTGGCGGTGCGCGTCGTGGGTCCGGTTCACAGCACAGAGTCAACGCGCGAACTGTTTCGAGGTGGTTTCACCGAGAACATCTCTGTGTTTCGCGTTCCGCACACCGCGTCAGCTGTGGCCCGGTCGGCCGACGGTGCCGAGGAGCAGTTCGTCGACGAGCAGGACCTGACGTTCGGCGGGGTAGCCTGCCGGGTCGAGCACGGCCTGGACGGCCAGGCCCAGCACGGCCGCGTGCAGGACCTCGGCGCGCTCGTCGACCCGGCCCGCGTCCTGGCCCTCGTCCTCGTCCTCGTCCTCGTCCTCGACGGTGGCTGCGACCAGGTCCCGGACCCTGCTGCGGCTCGCCCGGTAGCGCTGGGCGTGGTCCGCGGCGTGCCCCGCGTCGGCCAGGGCTGCGTCCCAGGAGGAGATCCAGATCCGGTTGGCCGTCCGGGACTGCGCGTCGAGGGGGAGCATGTCGAGCAGGGCCGCTCGCAGTGCCGGCAGACCCGGGGCGGCGTTGCGGCGGGTGCACGCGGCGCTGTGGTCGGCCAGCAGTTCCAGCGCGAACGTCGTCAGGTCCCGCTTGCCGGCGAAGTAGTGGGTGACCACCCCCGTCGAGGCGCCCATCTCGGCCGCGACGGCCCGCATCGACAGGCCCGCGAAACCGGCGCCGTCCAGGACCCGCCAGACGGCAGCGGCCAGCTCCTCGCGACGCTGCTGCTGGCGGGGGTTCGTGGGCGCGCCCGGCTCCGTCATGTCCGGAAGTCTGGCTGACACAACGACCGTTGTGTCACGCTGGGGTGGTGTTCGGCCTCACGATCGGTCCCGGTGCCCAGCTTCGTCCGCCGGAGGTCTGGCACGCGCAGCAGATGGCGGAGCACCTCGACCGCGCCCGCGAGCACATCAGGCCCTGGGTGGGGGAGTCGTTCGTCACCGACACCGTCGAGGGGGCCGCCGCCACTCTGGGCCGCTACGCCACCGCGGCCGCGGCCGACGGGGCGCGGCTGTTCGGCATCTGACTCGAGGGGCGGCTCGTCGGCGGCGTCATGTTCGTGACGTTCAGTCCCACCGCCGGGACCTGCGAGCTCGGGTGCTGGCTGGAACCGGACGCCGAGCGTCGTGGCCTGGTGACGGCCGCGGCCGGGCACCTCCTGGACTGGGCCCTCGTCGAGCGCGGGCTCCACCGCGTCGAGTGGCGGTGCCGGGCGGACAACGTCCGCAGCGCCGCGGTCGCCCGGCGGCTCGGCATGACGCTGGAGGGGACCCTGCGTGGGGCGTGGCGCAACGGGGGCGCCTTCCACGACAAGCAGGTGTGGGCGCTGCTGGCTGCGGACCGCTGAGGGGGCGCGTCCTCACGACCGACGGTCTGCTGCGGCCGAACCCCTCCGGGACGGGGCGACGCTGCGCCACGATGGGGCGTGTGACTCTTCCACGCGTCCCGGTTCGGCTGTCCCTCGCTCTGGCGGTCGTGCTGGCCTCCTCCCTCGTCGGCGCCACGACGGCGCAGGCGAACTCCTCCTTCGACCCGCTGCTGCCCAGTGCGCGCAGCGGTGGAGGCGACCGCTACGAGACGGCAGCGCTCATCGCGACCGGCGACTGGGTGCGGGCGACGTCGGTCGTCGTCGCCAACGGGGAGCGGAACGGCATCGACGCGTTGTCGGCCTCCTACCTCGCCGGTGTCCTGAAAGCACCGATCCTGCTGACCACGCACGACGGCGTACCGGCGTCGACAGCGGCCGCCATCGCCCGGCTGGACCCGGCGCGCGTCGTCGTCGTGGGCGGCGAGTCGTCGATCTCGGCGGCGTCCTTCGCCGCCTTGACCGCACACCGCGTGGGGGAGCGCATCGCCGGTGACGACCGGTACGAGACGGCAGAACTGCTCGTCGCGCGAGGCGCCGAGTTCTCGGGATCGTTGCCGACCCAGGTGTTCCTGGCCCGAGGGGACTTGTACGGGAGTGCCGTCGCGGCGGACGCGCTCGCCGCCTCCCCCGCGGCCTACCACGAGGGGATGCCGGTCCTGCTGACGACGACGACGGAGTTGCCCGAGGCCACCGCCGACGCGTTGTACGGCCTCGACCCCGGCTTCGTCCTCGCGCTGGGTGACGAGAACGCGGTGCCCGACGAGCAGTTGGACGACGTCTGCGACCTCACCAGTGCCTGCGTCATCGACCGGGTTTCCGGGCAGGACCGCACCGCGACCGCCACGGCCCTCGCCGACTGGTGGGGCCAGGGCAGTCACACCGTCGGCCTCACCAACGGGTACTCCATCGACGCCCTCGCCGCCGGACCCGCCGCGGGAAAGAACCGCTACCCGCTGCTGTTGTCCGGCTCCGCCGTTTCGGCGGGGGAGGCGACCCTCGCGTACCTGCGCCGCAACTCCGCCGACCTGTGGGCTGCCAGGGTGTTCGGCGACGCGAAGGCCGTGTCGGCAGCTGCGCTGGTCGAAGCTCGCAGCGCCGCCGGCGGAACGGCGCAGGTGGACCCCGTCCCGGAGGTGGAACGACCCTCACCGGTCCCGTTCACCGTCGCTCCGCTGCGGCCGGGGGACAGGACGCTCACGGTGACCTTCGGTGCCGACGTCGACCCCGCGAGCATCACCCCGGACGACTTCCAGACGCGGTCGGTGGTGCAGATCGTGCGTTCCGCCGTGTCCGTCGAGTACGACGCGGCGACGCGCACCGCCACCGCCCACCTGTTCGAGAACGCGCCGTTCCTCGTGGGGGACTCCGTCGTGCTGTTCCCGAACTCCTTCACGTCCGCGAGCGGCACCACCTTCCCGGCGTCGAGGACCACGGTGGACACCCAGGTGCTCGCCCAGGCCGTCCTCGCCGGCGGAACGGTGTCCATCGACCTCCCCGGAGTCTCGCCGAGCCTCACCCCGGTCGTGACCGAAGCCGTCGTCGGGAAGGACTTCGCGATCGTCGACGGGCAGTCCGGCCGCGACTTCTCGGTGGTGGGGTCGACCACGGGGAAGACCGTCACCTTCGACGCGCCCACGGCACCGGGGAGGTACCAGTACACCGTCTCCCTCGAGACCGCCTACGAGTACCAGGACCCGACTCCGCGAGTGGTGGCGTCCGGAGACGTGGTCGTGTCGTAGGGCCTCCAGGTCACGGATGCTCGACGGCGGGCGGGAGGCGACGACCGAGGAGGACCGCGCCACCGGCCGCGGCCAGCATGCCGAGGGTGACCACGGCGACCCAGGAGTTCGGGGATCCGCTCCCGATCAGGAGTCCGGCGAGGGGCGGACCGATGAACTTCGAGACCGGGTAGGTGGCCGAGTTCGCGGCGTTGTACCGGCCACGGAGGTGTTCCGGTGCCAGGGCGTTCGGCACGGCGTTGATGACCGGGCTGAGGAGGGTCTCCCCGACCCCGAACACCGCCATGGCACCCACGAGGAGGGATCCCGCAGCCACCGGCGGCAGTCCGGGCAGGCTCGCGACCCCGGTCAGCCCCCACGTCGCCGCCCCCGCCAGGGCGCACAGGACGAGCAGCCGGCTGCGCCGGAACCCCCTGGTCCACCGTTCCACCGGCAGTTGGAACACGATGATCGCGGCCGTGTTCGCCGCGAAGCCCAGTCCGACGACCCGGGCGGAACCGCCGGGTGCCTGACTGACGAAGGCCGCCCAGGGGCCCTCGGTCTGCGAGCTGCCGAAGACCGCGAGGGCCAGCAGCACTCCGAGGTAGGCGGTGAAGCGCCTGTCGCGCAGCACGGTCCGGTATCCACCCGGCACGACCTGCCCGGTGTGGTGGGGGTGCGCCCGCCAGCCCGCGGTGTTCCGCAGCCCGACGAGGAGGATGAGGGCGAAGACCGCGGTCGTGGCGCCGTCGAGCAGGTAGACGAGGTGGAAGCTGTTCGGGTGCGCGACCGAGACCGTCGTCGCGGCGATGAGGGATCCGACACCGATCCCGACGTTCATCAGGCCGAAGCGCACGGCGAAGGCGCGCGATCTGTGCTCGGGCGGGACCTGGTGGGTGACGAGCCCGTTCAGGCTGGGCCACACGAGGGAGTTCCCCATCGACATCACGGTCAGCCCCGCGGTTCCGGCCACAGGTTCGCGGGCCAGGCCGAGGAGAACGGTGCCTGCGGCCTGGAGCACCAGACCGAGGACGGCGACCCGTCCCAGTCCGACCCGGTCGGCGATCACCCCGCCCGCGGCGCCGGCGCCCAGGGCGAGTGCAGCCGCCGCAGCGACGACCACCCCCGCGAGGGGCAGCGGGAGACCCAGGATGCGGTGGAAGTAGACGAAGGTGAACGGCAGCGTCAGCCCGAGGCCCACGGACGTGACGAGCGTGCCGAGCAGGGTGGCCCGGAAGGCTCGGAGTTCAGCGGTCGGCGCCGCCGCGACCGGGCCCCGAGTGCGGGACGGGGAGAAGAAGGCACGGAGGGACCCGACGGGTCGAGGAGGCACGGGAGTCGTCCGATCTGGTCGTTCGCCGTCAGGCGAACCGGCATCAGAGGAGACGTGGCCTCATCGCAGAGTAGCGGATGGAACTCCTCGACCACGTCGCGGTGGAGGAGGACGACCGGAACTCTCAGGACCGGTAGCGCCCCCGGAAGCGGGGGTCCTGCTCCCACCACAGGCCGTTCCCCTCGGGTGCGGGGTCGTCCCCCGCGGCCGGGGTGGAGCTCTGCGGTGACCGCGTGGAGGAGGGAGCGGCGGCGACCCCGGCCACTGCCCGCTCGTCCAGCTGGGCGTCGACCCGCTTCGCCTCGCGCTCGTCCGCCCGGATCCAGCGGAGGAACAGGGCCCCGATGAAGGGCAGACCGGCGATGTCGCCACCGATCCACAGGACCCCGGCGCCGATGATCTGGTCGGTCCGCACGTCCGGACCCCAGGCGCGGTGCAGTGCCGTGTAGTACTCGGCGGCCCGCAGCGGCCCGAACCACAGGACGAGACCCAGGCCGGCGTCCGCGATGACCTCGACGAGGCTGATCGCGAAGGACACCAGGTGGGTGTCCTGACGCGGCGTCGGGTCGACCTGCAGGCGCGTCCAGAAGTAGACGAAACCGCAGCAGAGGAGGACGAGCCGCGCCACCGCGTCCGCGCTCTCGTGCCGCAGCGTGAGGTCGTACAGCGGGGTCAGGTACAGGACGTACATGGGCACCATCAACACTCCGGTGACGACCACCGGGAACGTCAGCGCTCGCGCGAGGTCACCGCGGCCCCACCGCCCGAGGGCCTCCCGCTGCCCGGCGCTGAGCAGCTGGGCCGCCGCGGTCAGCGGCGCACCCATGGCCAGCAGCAAGGGCACGACCATGAGCAACGCGACGTTCTGCACCGCACGGACCCAGAAGAGCGTGTCGTCGTAGACCCCCAGGCCGCTGCACGTCAGGAGGACCGTGAGGAGCAGTCCCGCCGCGAAGGACACGGATCGAGTTCTCGGCCACGAGGAGCAGCGGCGGACCGCCACGGTGTACGCCACTCCCACGACCACTGCTCCGCAGAGCGCGGGCCAGTCGACGGTCCACCGCGTCACCAGACTCGACCACGTCATCACGTCGTCCACCGCGGAACCCCGCGCCCCTGCCAGCACCGGCGCAGGATAGGCGCGTTCCCTGGCGGTTCCCCGGGCCCTGGTCCAGTTGCCCGGCCGCACTGGCGACGCGAACTGTCGAGGCTGTGCGCGAGGTGGGCTCCGTCTGAGAGGGGACGGACGCGAGGTGTGGAGGAGCTGAGTGACCGCCGCCGCCGACGTCGCCGCCTCACGACCGCACGATCGCGGCGATGCCGACGGACGCCCTCTCGACCGTCGCATCGGCCTCCCGTAGGTGGTGGTTCCCGTCATCGACCTCGTCGACGTGCCGCGGGCGCGGAGCGGGTGTCACAACCGCTGAGTCCGCAGGCGCAGGGCGTTGGTGATGACGCTGACCGAGGAGAGCGCCATCGCGGCGGCGGCGATGATCGGGGAGAGCAGCAGCCCGAACACCGGGTACAGGACTCCGGCGGCGACCGGGATGCCCGCGGCGTTGTAGACGAAGGCGAACACCAGGTTCTGCCGGATGTTGCGCATCGTCAGCTGCGAGATCGACCGGGCCCGCACGATCGCCGTCAGGTCCCCCTGCAGCAGGGTCACCCCGGCGCTCTCCACAGCCACGTCGGTGCCCGAACCCATCGCGATCCCGACGTCGGCTGCGGCCAGGGCGGGTGCGTCGTTGACGCCGTCCCCGGCCATGGCCACGACCCGGCCCTCGGAGCGCAACCGCTGCACGACAGCGCTCTTGCGGTCGGGCAACACCTCGGCCTCGACGCGGTCGATGCCGAGGCCGGCCGCGACCGCCTGCGCGGTGACGCGGTGGTCGCCGGTGAGCATGACGATCTCCAAACCCGCCTCCCGCAGCTGGGTCAGCGCGGTGGCGGTGGAGTCCTTGACCCGGTCCGCGATGGCGATGACCGCCACGACCCGCTCGTCCACCGCGACCAGCACGGCGATGGCGCCGGTCGAACGGACGTCCTCGGCGACGGCCTGGGCGGGGCCGGCGTCCAGACCCAGCGAGGACACCAGCCCGGCACTGCCGATGGCCACCCGTCGGCCGTCGACGACGCCGGTCACCCCGCGTCCGGCGGGGGCTTCGAAGTCCTGCACCGCGGGCAGCGTCAGTCCCCGCCCTTCGGCGGCGCGGACGAGGGCCTCGCCCAGCGGGTGCTCCGAACCCTGTTCGACGGCAGCGGCCAGACGCAACACCTCGGTCTCGACCGCGTCGCGGTCCCCCTCGACGTGATGGCCCTCGTCGTGACCGCCCTCGGTCGGGGTGGTGGGAACCAGGATGATGCGGTCCACCGACGGGCGGCCCTCGGTGAGGGTGCCGGTCTTGTCCACGACCAGGGTGTCGACCTTCTCCAGTCGTTCCAGTGCCTCGGCGTTCTTGATCAGCACACCGGAGCGGGCACCGCGGCCGACACCCACCATGATCGACATCGGTGTGGCCAGACCCAGTGCGCACGGGCAGGCGATGATCAGCACCGCGACCGCCGCGATCAGGGCGTGGGCGAGCCGGGGATCGGGACCGGCGACGGCCCAGACGACGAACGCGACGACGGCCACCGCGATCACGACGGGGACGAACACGGCCGAGACCTTGTCGGCCAGTCGTTGGATGGGCGCCCGGGAACGTTGGGCGTCGGCGACCATGGCCACGATCCGCGACAGCACCGTGTCCCGTCCGACGGCGTCCGCGCGCACGACCAGCGTCCCGCCGGAGGCGATGGTGCCGCCCAGCACCCGGTCGTCGACGGTCTTGGTGACGGGCATCGACTCCCCGGTCACCAACGCCTCGTCGACGGAGGCGCGGCCTTCCAGCACGGTGCCGTCGACGGGAACCTTCTCCCCGGGACGGACCCGGAGCCGGTCCCCGAGGACGACGTCGTCGAGGTCGACCTCGGTTTCTCCGCCGGCGTCGTCGAGGCGGCGAGCGGTCGTGGGCGTCAAGTCCAGCAGGGCGCGGATGGCGCCGGAGGTCTGCTCGCGGGCCCGCAGTTCCAGCACCTGACCCACCAGGACGAGCACGGTGATGACGGCGGCGGCCTCGAAGTAGACGTCGACCGTTCCCGTGTCGTCGCGGAACGCGGCCGGGAAGATGCCCGGGGCGACGGTGGCCACGGTGCTGAACACCCAGGCGACCCCGGTGCCCATGGCGATGAGGGTGAACATGTTCAGGTGGCGGGAGCGGACCGACGCGGCGCCGCGGACGAAGAACGGCCACCCGGCCCACAGCACCACCGGGGTGGCGAGCACGAACTGGATCCAGGTGGAGACGTCGCTCGGGATCGCCTCGTGCACGGCGGGGACGAGGTGCCGACCCATCTCCAGCAGGAACACCGGCAGCGCCAGCGCGAGTCCGACCCAGAACCGGCGGCGCATGTCGACCAGTTCGTGACTGGGGCCGGTCTGGGCGGTGACGACGACCGGTTCCAACGCCATGCCGCAGATCGGGCAGCTGCCGGGTCCGTCCTGGCGGACCTCCGGGTGCATCGGGCACGTGTACTCCACGGCCTCACCGTGGCCAGCGTGCACCGCGACGTCGGCGGTCTCGCCGACGTGGCCGCCGTGTTCCTGGTGGGCTGCGGTGAAGCGGTCCGGATCCGCACTGAACGCGGTCCGGCAACCCGGGGAACAGAAGGACCAGGTGCGTCCGTCGTGCTCGGCGGTCGTCGACGTGGCCGGGTCGACGCGCATGCCGCACACCGGGTCCACCGCGGACGGGGGAGTCTCGAGCCGCGGGTCGTCGTCGCGAACACTCATGACCTCATGGTACCCCTGGGGGGTACCAGGGCGCGAGGGGTGTGACTGTGGGTGGGTGGACCCACCCACCCACCAGTCGCCCGGCCTCAGCCCATCGAGGTGAGCATCTGCTGCATCTGCTCGATCTGAGCGCTCTGGCTGGTCACGATCGAACCGGTGAGTTCCTTGGCCTGGGGGTTGGAGCCCTGCTGCTGTTCGGTCTCGGCCATCTGGACCGCGCCGGCGTGGTGCTCGACCATCTGCTGCAGGAACGTCCGGTCGAAGTCGGTGCCCATGGCGTTCTGCAGCTGGGTCGTCTGCTCCTCGCTCACCATCCCGGGAACCCCCGACGTCGGGGAGCCGCCCGTGGAGGAGTGGTCCATGCCCCCCATGCCTCCCATGGCCCCCGTCGACGGCGCGGCCGTGGCGGGCGCCCCCCAGGCGACGAGCCAGGAACTCATGGCCTCCATCTCCGGTTCCTGTGCAGCCTTGATCTTCTCGGCCAGGTCCTTCACCTGCGGGTTGGACGAGCGGGTGGCGGCCATTTGCGCCATCTCCAGGGCGCCCTGGTGGTGGACGATCATCGCCTGGGCGAACACCACGTCCTGGTCGTTGTGCTCGGCGTCGACGGTGCCGGCCGAAGGGCTCGCCGATGTCGTCGAGGACCCTGACGACATCGACATCGACGAGTGGTCGCCCATCGAGCCGCTGCTCGCTCCGCCGCAGGCGGCCAGGACCAGCGACAGCGTCGCTGCGCCGCTCAGGGCGGCCAGTCGAGCGAGCGGGCGGGTGGTGGTGTTGGTGGTGCGCATGACGGGTGCATCTCCTCGGGTGGGTCAGAGTGGAAGGCACGACGGAGCAGCGGGGGGGGGGGGGGGGGGGCCGGCGCGGGGGGGGGGGGGGCGGGGGGGGGCGGGGGGGCGGGGGGGGGGGGGGGTGGTGGGTGGTTTGAT
>NZ_JBFBND010000058.1:0-20375 GCF_040702905.1 Kineococcus sp. NPDC059986
TGCGTGGGGGGGGGGGTTGGTTTTGGTGGGGCGATTGACGGGTCAATCTCCTGGGTTGTGTAATAGTGGATGCCACCACGGAGCAGCGCGTGGACGACGTCGTCCACGCGCGCAGGGGGTCGGCCTAGACCCGGATCACGCAGAGGTTGATGCGTGGCCAGTGCCACGGCGGGGGCCCGCGCCAGGGCGTGGTCGCGATGACCATGCCCAGCCAGGGCGCGCTGAGCCGGTAGGAGGGACGCAGGGCTCGGGCTGCGGCCCAGGCGAACAGGACCAAGAGCAGCGCGATGCCGGCCGACAGGAACGGCACGCAGTCACCCATCGGGTGGTGGTGCTCGTGGTCGGTCCCCGGCGCCTGGACGTGCGTCCCGGCCTGCGTGGGGGAGTGGGCGGCGCCCATCCCGTGGGGCGGGACGACGGGCGCGACGTGGTCCGAGACCGGCATCGGCCCCGACATCGCCGTGCCGGCGTCGTGGACGGCCTCGTGCCCCGCGCTGACGGCGGCGGCGAGGACGTGCATGGCGCTGAGGCCCAGGGTGACGGCGACGACGAGCAGCAGGCGCGACAGGACCGACAGGGTCGCGGCGGGTCTGCTCGCGGCTCTCACGAGATCAGACGTTACCCCCGGGGGGTAGGACGGGCCAGCGGAGTCCCCAGCCCGCCGGAGTACCGAGAAGCTCCTCGGGCGCCAGCCTCACCCGCCGGCGACGTCCTCGCGGGTCAGGACGAACTTCCCCGTCGCACCTGCCTCGACCAGGCGGTGCGCCTCCCACACCGTCGCTTCCGTGATGGGCCGCAGGGTCGAGACGTGTAGGCAGCCGCCCGTCCGTGCCGCTGCATGCTCGACCTCCTGGCGAACACCTGGACCGCTCTCGCGATCGGCGTCCTGGAGGACGGTCCTCACCGGTTCGGTGAGCGGCGTCGCGCAGTGCAGGGCGTCAGCCCGGAGGGCTCTCGGCCTCGCTCAAGCGCTTGGAGAGCGCCGGGTTCGTCGACCGGACGGTGTTCACCGAGGTTCCCGTGCGCGTCGAGTACGCGCTGACGCCCCTCGGGGTCAGTGCCGGCGAACCGTTGGCCCACCTGCGGAACTGGGTGGAGCAGAACGCCACCCGGCCCAGGACGCTCCATGGCACGTCCCGAGGCGCGCACGTGCCACCACCCTGGGGGCGTTCGGCCGGGGGATCCCGGAGGCCTGAGGACGTGACCGACACCGGAGCCGCGCGGGAGTGGGAACCTCGGGGAAATCCTGCCGAGGACCGCTCAGCCGCAGACGTCGTCTCTCGCATCCGCGAACAGTTGGCGGCGATGGTGGCAGGAGACACCGCCGAAGTCGCTGACCTGTTTGACCGCCGACTTCACCCTCACGCACACGACGGGGTACGTGCAGCCGAAGGCGTAGAGGCTGCCGGCCACCGTGTACTGCAGCCACACCGCGTGGCGCCTGCACTTCCTGCAGGACTACGTCCGCCAGGAGGGCACCTGGCTTGCGTCCTGCTCCGTGGTCACCACCTTCTGAAACGGACGCCGACACGTCAGGTGAGACGGCCGGCGTCCAAGATCACTGAGACCAGGGGGAGTGGCGGACGTCCAGCGGGCCGCCTGACCGGTTGTCGGGTGCTCGCCTGCGGAGGTCGGCCCCCTCGGCGTCACCGCGGAGACGTCCCCTCCTGACGCTCGCTCCACCGCTTCGCCCCGGGCTTGGCGCGCCCCCTGGTGCGGTTGCGGTCGATTCTCCTGCCGAGTGAGCAACGCGTCGCACTCGTCTGGGGTCATCGTGTCCATCCGCCACAGGTCTCCTGGCGGACGAGTTCCGGGTGCTCGGACCTCTTCTCGCGCTCGTACTCGGAGTTCGCCTTCTGGTGACACGACTTGCAGACAACGGTACGGCTCCATGCGGTCAGGCTCTCAGAACGCGTCGAGGAGACGTCGCGGTTCGGGTGCCTCGCAGGTCGAGACGGTGAGGTCGCTCATGGCCGCGGAGGTCGGGGCGGTCCGGTGAAAGGAGCAGAGTGAGACGGCCGGTGCTCTGTTCGTCCCACTCCACCTGTCCTGGTCGAAGATCACCGGGACCTGCGGGGGGAGTGGACCAGGGAGTTCACGACCGCGACCGCAAGGACGGGTTGTGCCTGTCCGGGCGACTGCGGCTCGACGGTGCGTCAGGCTGCCGTGGTGAGCAACGAGCTGGGGTCGTGGTCGCCACTGGATGCGGACGAGGTGGCTCGCCTGCTGGGCGGTGCTGAGGTGCCCTGGTGGATCGCCGGTGGGTGGGCGATCGACCTGCACCTGGGCCGGCAGACCCGCCCGCACGAGGACATCGACGTCCTGGTGCTGCGCCCGCACCTTCCCCAGCTGCGCGAGCAGCTGTCCGAGTGGGACCTGCACGTCGCCGACCCGCCGGGCACGCTGCGGCCGTGGCCTGTCTCCGAGGAGCTGCCGTCCGGCGTGCACGACGTCTGGTGCCGGCCCACTCCCGGCGACGACTGGTGCCTGCAGCTGATGATCGACGACCTCGCCGACGACCACCGAGACGAGGGCGGCGACGAGGTGAGTGACGAGCGGGACTGGGTGTACCGGCGGGACCTGCGGATCCGCCGCAACTGGCGAACGTTGAGCGGTCCTGCCTCCATCGTGCAGCGGGCGGTCCTGGCCCCGGAGGTGCAGCTGCTCTACAAGAGCGCCGACCCGCGCGCGAAGGACGAGGACGACTTCGCCCTCACGGCCGGCGCTCTGGACGACTCACGGCGCGCCTGGCTCATCCAGGCTCTCCAGTTGACCGACACGACACACCCCTGGATCGTGCAGCTGCGGTACGCCGCATCGTGGGTGCGCGTGAAGTTCAGGGTGTGCTCGGACTCCAGGACACCACCGTCGGCGGGCGCTCCGGTACCGAGCAGCAGGAGCGGGTCGGGTTGGGCCAAGGCGGTCAGCACGGCGCGGGGGACTCGGCCGAGACGGTTCCGGTGGGGCTGACCCCACACCACGTCGCGCCACTGCTGGGCGCTGAGGTGGTAGCCGTGCACCAGAACCACCGAGGGCGACGAGGTCGACCGGCGGGCTACGTGACTCGTCGGCATGAGGCACTCTTCCAACCTCGCGAGCCTCCACCGAACGTGCGGTGGCCCTCAGCCCTGAGCATCGACACGATGGGGATCCGGTCGCGGAAAACCGCAGTGTGACCGGTGAGACGGAAGCCGTGGCGCTGGTAGAAGCGGATGGCGCGGGCGTTGTAGCTGGCGACTTCCAGGCGCATCGCTTGATCGCCAAGCCAGTCGAGGACGACAGTCATCAAGTGATCCGCCAGCCCTGAACCCTGGTGCTCGCACAGCACGTAGAGGGCGTCGAGCGTCGCAGCCTCCTGACCCGCGTCGTCGTCTCGCCGTCGCGCGGCTGACGTGGGGATGGACGGGGTCGAGTCGGGCCGCGAGGCGTGGACGAAGGCGACGATGTCCGAGCCGTTGCGAGCAACGCGGTAGAGGGTGCCCTCGGGGTTCAGTCGCTGGGCGGTCATCCGTCCCCGGCGGAATTCGTCGGCCGCCGGGGAGGTCCTGGGCATCATCTGCTCATCGATCCACTGCGCGTCGATGCCGCGTTCCGCGTTGGGGTAGGTCTGGTGCCACGACAGCAGCTGCATCCGACCGATCGCGCCGGCCTCGCTGGCGTTCGGCAGGTCGATGACGACGCCGTCGACGTCCACCCGAGAGGCGCGGGTCTCCGAGTCGGTCACGTGAGCACCGTAGCGACGCTGCAGAGGGTCGTGACGTGGGAGCAGGGCATGAGGTGTCGACCACGAAATTTCATAATGTAGATTATCGGCTCACTTGGGAGATGTGGCGGGGCGGCCCAGACAGCCGTACGTGACCCGCAACGCCGACTGTCCGCCCGACGTTCTCGTGCCGACCGCGTGACACCCGGTTCGTGCTCATCGCGCCGCGTGCCACCCGACCCTGATGCGTCCGAACGGATGACGTCTCGCGGGCCCGTCGACGTCGACGTCCCCGTCAACGGGCGTTCGGCGCGGCGACCCCGGGGCGTCTGGACCGTGCATCGGCCTGAACGGCACGCGCCCGACGACCACTGCGCACCGTGGCGACGACGGCCAACTCTCGAACACCGATCGAACACCGGTGGCCACGGGCAGGCGCCGACACCGACCCCGACGACGGCCCACGAACTCCGCATAACGAGGAATATGCGGTGCTTCCATGCGTGACTCCCCCGAACCCGTTGCGCTGCAACGTGATCGCTTGACACGCCACTCCCCCGATGGCTACGCTCAGGCCATGGCTCCCCTGAACCCCGGGGTTCTCGAGTCCCTCACCACTTCCTCCGCCCTGTCGACCGCCGTCCAGGCCTACGAAGTGGCCCGACTCCCCCGCAAGGACTCCCCCCACACCCTCGCCGCGCGCACGCGCGACGTGGCCGGCATCACCCCCCGTCTGGCGGCCGTGGTCGGTGTCGACGCTCCCCTGGTCGCCCACCTGACGACACCCGCGCTGCGTGCGGCCTTCGCCGACTTCGCCCTCGACCACGCCCGCAGTTCCATCGCGCGGTGCTGGTCGACCTGGAACGGTCTGTGCGGGTTCCTCGTCGCCGAGGACGTCCTGCCGGGGAACCCGATGGCCGGCGTCCACCGGCCACGACCCGTCGAGCAGGGTCCGAAGCCGTTGCGCGGCAACGACACCCCGGAGGTCCTCCTGGGTGCGGTGGCCGCGGGTCGACGGGCGCGGGACCCGTGGCCCGAACGCGACCTCGCCGTCGTGGCGACGCTGCTCGTGACGGGTGTCCGCAGTGCCGAGCTGGTCGGCCTGCGGATCGGGGACCTGGCGGGGACGACGGGGGAACGCCGGGTCCGGGTGCGGGGCAAGGGGGGTTCGGAGCGGAGCCTGCCCGTCGAGGAGGCGCTCGGGGAACTCCTGGACCGGTACCTGGCCAGCCGTGCACGACGGTTCCCCGCCGTCCGCGGACCGCGGCTCGACGGCCCCCTGTTCGTCGACACGCAGGGACGTCAGCTGTCCCGCCACCAGCTGCAGTACCTCGTCGAGCAGTGCTACCGCGCCGCAGGGGTCAGCGACCGCGTGCAGCGCGGGGCCCTCGTCCACGCACTGCGTCACACCTTCGCGACACGTGTCGTGGCCGGCGGCGCCAGTGCCGTCGAGGTGATGCGGCTGCTCGGTCACCGCAGCCTGGCGACGTCGCAGCAGTACGTCGACGCCGGGGCGGACGAACTGCGGGCGGCCGCCGCGGCCAGCCGGTCGTACGCGGCGCTCCGGACGCTGGCCGGGGAGCCGTCGACCACGGGATCCGTGCGATGATCCGACCATGGCGACGACGCGGCGCACCCACTGTGCGAACAAGATGCCCTGGCCGGCGGGCAACCACCGCAGTCTCGAGCGGTTCCTCGACGAGGCCGAGCGGGCGGGCACCCTGGACGTGATCGCCGACCACCCGCAGGCGGCGACGGTGCTGGCGTTCGCGCCGCACAGCCTGGACGCCGAGACCGTGGGGACCGTCCTGCGGTTCGCCGAGTCCACCTCCCAGGGGCAGGCGTTCCCGGCCGCGTGGCAGCACTGGCTCGCGGTCAACGAGGGCACCTACGCCGACCAGTCCGAGGCGGCCGCCGCCTTCGCCGAGTTCGCCGAGGCCGTGGACCACGACCACTGGGAAGCCCGCGGTGACGCGCCGCTGGAGGAGACCCTCAACGGCTTCATCGACATCGTCGTCGCCGCCCGCGCCGACGGCACCGACCCGCGGACGGCGCTCGACGCCGCCACGGGCGTCAAGACCGGGGACTGACCCCCGAAAGCTCACGGGACCGTCGCCGGCACAGCCGCGGCGGTCCCGTTGCCGTCTCCTCACCCGTGCCGGACGGCGCCGAGGACCAGTCGCGTCTGCGTGGCCTCGACGCCCGCGTCCCGCTTCAGGCCCCGCACGAAGGCGTCCACGTGCCCGACGCCGGCGACCCGCACCCGCAGCTGGTAGTCCCACGCGCCCGTGACGTGCAGCGCCTCCACGACCGACGGGTGAGCGGCCAGGACGGCCTCCAGGGCCGCGGGGTCGGTGTCCGGCCGCAGCCGGGCGTCGACGAGCAGGTCGAGGCGCGCGTCGGGAGCGGCGGTCTCGTCGACGACCGTCACGAACGCGCGGATGACGCCCTGGGCGCGCAGGCGACGGACCCGGTCGGCGGTGGCGTTGGCGGACAGGCCCACCCGCGACGCGAGGTCGCGGTACGACATCCGCGCATCCTGGCGCAGCAGACTGAGGATGTCGCGGTCCGTGGCGTCCACCCCGCGATCATCGCAGCACGTCCCGGTCCCGCGGCAGCGTCTGCACCTGCACCTGCGCGGCCGACCCTGGCCCGGTGGAACTCACGTGGCTCTCAGCGGTCCTGGCGGGCGTGGTGGCCGGACTCGGCCTCGCGGTGCCGGTCGGCGCGGTCGGCGTCCTGGTGGTCCAGGAGGCCCTGGCCGGAGGCAGGGCCCGCGGTCTGGCCGCCGCGGTGGGCGTCGCCGCCACCGACCTGCTGTACGCGGGCGCAGCGGTGCTCGCCGGCGCGGCGTCGTCCGACGCGATCGGACCGCACGCGGAGCCGGTGCGGTGGCTCGCAGCGGGTGTGCTCGCCGTCGTCGCGGGCCGGGGGCTGCACCGGGTGTGGCGCTCCCGCGGCACGGGTGCGTGGGGACCTGCGGGCGGCCGTCCGGCGCGCCCGGGGGGAGCACCGGGGGTGGCCCTGCGGTTCGCGGCCCTCACCGTGGTCAACCCGGCGACGGTCGTCCACTTCGCGCTCGTCGTCTCCGGGCTGAGCAGGGCGCTGGGGTCGGGGACGGACCGCGTCGGGTTCGTCGTCGGGGTCTTCCTCGGATCGGGGTCCTGGCACGCCGCGCTGGCCGTCACGGCCGCGGCCGTGGGCGGTCGGCTGTCCCCGTCCCCGTCCCCGGCCTCGCGGACGGTGACGGGGCTCGCCGGTCACGGTCTGGTGCTCCTGCTGGCCCTCGGCCTCGCGCTGCGCGGCTGACGGGCCCGCGCCGGGCGGCGGGGGTCAGCCGCGGCGGTCGCGCTGGTAGGCCGTCCAGGCGGCGGTGCAGCGCTCGCACCGGCACTTCAGGTTGCGGTAGCCGTTGGCGCTGCCGTGCCGGGGATCGTCGACGTCGTCGCGGAAGGCCGCGGCGGAGTCGGCGGCCGACGGTCGGGCCGCCGCCGGGCCCAGCCCCAGCTCGGCCCGCCACAGGCGGACGGTCGGGTGGCTGACCCCGAGGAGACGACCGGCTTCCTGTTGCGGCAGAGCGGCGGTGGCCTCGACGGCCTCACGCCAGGTGGCGTGCCCGGCGCGGCGGGCGATCTCGTCTCGGTCGTAGCGGGGCACCGGCGCACCCTACGACCCGGGGACCGGGGGACCCGGGCCCTCAGCGCGGCGGCGCCTCCCCCAGCGCCCGGCGGGAGACCTGCAGCGCCTTGCGGAACGTCTCGCGTTCGCGGACCCCGAGGGTGCGGACCATCTCCGCCTCGATGTCGGCGACGGGGTCGCGCAGGTCGTCCAGGACCCGTTGGGCCAGGGGGGTGAGCGTCAGCAGCATCCGACGCCGGGACCGTTCGTCGACCTGCCGCGCGACGTGCCCCTTGGCCTCGAGGTCGACGACCATCTGGGCCATGGTCTGCGCCCGCACGAAGGAGTTGCGGGCCAGGTCGGCCGACGTCATGCCGGGGTGCCGTTCCAGCACGGTGAGGGCCGTGTACTGCAGCGACGTCAGACCGTGCTCACCCACGACCGCGTCGAGGCGGTTGCGGATGGCGAGCTCCACCTGCTTGATGAGGTACAGCAGGGTCACGTCGGTCTGGCTGGTCACCAGGACATCCAACAGCACGGCCCGGCCGGTGCGTCGGCCACCACCGGGCGCCGGGCCGTGCTCGGGTGGGGACTCAGGCGTAGAACCGGACGAGGAAGTCGACGACGACGGCCGGGCGCTCCTGGCCCTCGATCTCGATGGCGCCCGAGACCGTCAGCTGCACGCCGCCCTTGACCTCGGTGACCTCCTTGAGCGTCCCGGCGAAGCGCACCTGGGAACCGGCCGGGACGGGGGCGGTGAACCGGACGCGGTCCATCCCGTAGTTGACCTTCGTGGTGACGCCCTCGACGTCGAAGACCTCCGACCACAGCGGGATGAGCAGGGAGAGCGTGAGGAACCCGTGGGCGATGGTGCCGCCGAACGGGCCGTCCTTGGCGCGCTCGGGGTCGGTGTGGATCCACTGGTCGTCCTCGGTCGCGACCGCGAAGCGGTCGATGCGTTCCTGGTCGACGAGCAGCCAGCCCGACGGGCCGACCTCGGTGCCGACCAGACCGGCCAGCTCGTCGAAGCGGACGACCTTCTGGGCGGCGGGGGTGGCGGTGTCCTGGGTGCTCATGACTGCTCCTGGGTCTGGTGGGTGGGTTCTGCGGTGAGGCCGAGGATGCGCAACGCGTTCTCGCGCAGGATGAGGGGCCGCACCTCGGGCCGGATCGGGAGGTCGGCGAAGTCCTTCATCCAGACGTCGGGGTGGATGAGGGGGAAGTCGGACCCGAAGAGGACGCGGTCGCGCAGGAACGTGTCCGCGGCCCGCACGAGGTTCGCCGGGAAGTACTTCGGACGCCAGCCCGACAGGTCGATCGCGACGTTCGCCTTGTGGGTCGCGATGGAGATGGCCTCGTCCTGCCAGGGCACCGACGGGTGGGCGAAGACCAGCGACAGGTCGGGGAAGTCGGCCGCGACGTCGTCCAGCAGCATGGGGTCGGAGTAGCGCAGCTTGAACCCGTGACCGCCCCGCACGCCCGCGCCGATGCCCGTCTGTCCCGTGTGGACGACGACCGGCAGCCGCAGGTCGGCCAGGGCCGCCCAGAACGGCCGGAACCGCTCGTCGGAGGGGTCGAAGCCCTGGACCGTCGGGTGCAGCTTGAAACCCCTGGCCCCGTGGTCGTGGACGAGGGAGTGCAGCCGGTCGACCGCGTCGGGCCGGTGCGGGTCCACCGACCCGAAGGGGACGAGCACGTCGGCGTGGTCGGCGGCCTGCCGCACGACCTCCTCGCTCGGGATCGGCGGGTGCCCCAGCTGGTGCTCGGCGTCGACGGTGAACACCACGGCCGCCATCCGGCGCTCGCGGTAGAACTGCGCGATCGAGGCGATGTCCGGGGTCACCCCGTCGGTGCGGAAGTACTGCGCCGCAGCGGCAGCCAGGTCCGGCGGCAGCGAGCAGTGCCCGTGGTCGCCGACCTCCACGTGGACGTGCACGTCGACGGCCGTGACGGCGTCGACGTCGATCTCGGGGCGGTACACCGGACTCAGGCCTTCGGGCGCACGAGGTCGGCGGGCAGTTCGGGGAACCGTTCCCCGACGGACTGCAGGTTCTCCCGCAGCTGCGGGGCGAACTGCGCGGCGATGGTGTCGGCGTCCCAACCGCCGTCGTGGTGGACGCTGAGGACGGGTTCGGGGTGGCTCCAGACCTGCAACCGGTCCCCGCCGGCGCCGAGGACCTGACCGCTGATGCCGTCGGAGGCGTCGGAGGCCAGGAACACGACGAGGCCCGCGACGTCCTCGGGGGTGCCGAAACCGAGGTCGTGCCGGTAGAAGGAGGGGATCGGCTCCCCCGCGTCCATCGCCTCCACGGCGGCCGCGAAGTAGGGCACGGTCCGCGTCATGGCGGTGGCCGCGACGGGGACGACGGCGTTGACGGTGACCTGCGCCTTCTTCATCTCCAGCGCCCAGGTCCGGACCATCCCGACGATCGCGGCCTTGGCGGCGGCGTAGTTCGTCTGCCCGAAGTTCCCGCGCTGACCGGTCGGGGAGCCGATCGTCACGATGCGACCGGCGACGCCGCGGTCCTTGAACGAGGCGTACGCGGCGCGGACGCAGGAGAACGTCCCGCGCACGTGAACGGCCAGGACGGCGTCGAAGTCGTCGTCGGTCATCTTCAGCAGAGACTTGTCGCGCAGGATCCCGGCGTTCGTCACGAGGACGTCGAAGCCGCCGAACTCGGCCAGGGCGGTGTCGACGAGCTGCTGGGCCGTCTCGGCGGAACCGACGGGGTCGACGACGGCCACCGCGCGCCCGCCGGCCGCGGTGATCGCCTCGACGGTGCTGCGTGCGGGGGCCTCCACGGCGTCGTTCACGACCACGGCGGCGCCCGCCCGGGCCAGCGCCACGGCGTAGGCGGCGCCGAGGCCCGCCCCCGCGCCGGTCACGACCGCGACCTTGCCCTGCAACGTGGTGCTCATCTGCTGACTCCTCCTGTGGTGGAACGGGTTCGTGGCGTCCGCTCGGACGCGGGTGGGGTTTCAGAGGACCGTGAAGACCTGGACGTCGACGCGGTGGGGGTGGCGCTGGGCGTCGGCGACGAACACGCGACCGCAGACCCAGGCCCAGTCCGGGGCGGAGCTGGACAGCCGCGGGGTGCAGCGGAAGTAGATCCGGGCGGGGTCGACCTCCTCGCCGCGGGCCAGGGCCGCCAGGTCGGCGGGGTCCCCGCTGCGCACGCCCCGGTTGTGGACCGACAGGCGGTCCCCCGCCGCGGTCTCCACGACGTACTGGGCGTCGAGCACGGTGAACCCGGGGGTGAGGACCTGGTGGTCGGCCCCGCCGGGCAGCACCCGACCGCTCACCCCGCCCGGTCCGTCGAACGTGCCGCCGAGGATGGGCACCATGCGGCGGTGCCCGTCGGCGGCCGGGCCCAGGTCGACGGGGTCCCCGACCTCGACGCGCAGCGTGAACAGTTCCCGCAGGCCGGGCGCGCTCACCGGGCGACCTCGCTGCCGTGAGCGCCGGCCAGGGCGGCTCTCAGCTCAGCCACGTCGGCGGCGGCGCGGTGGCGCAGGTCGACGCGCTTGATCTTGCCGGTGCCCCCCATGGGCAGTGCGTCGACGCAGAACACCCACCGGGGCACCTTGTAGGCCGCGATGCGCGCGCGCAACTGCTCGCGCAGGTCGTCGGGGTCGAGCGTGACGCCGTCCAGGGCGGTGACGTAGGCGGCGCCGACCTCGCCCCAGCGCTCGTCGGCGACGGCGACCAGTGCGGTCGTGGCGACCCCCGGGAGGCTGGCGATGACGGCCTCCACCTCGGCCGGGTAGACGTTCTCGCCGCCGGAGATGAAGAGGTCCTTGAGCCGGTCCACGACGCGGACGCGGCCGTCGGCGTCCACGTCGACGACGTCGCCCGTGCGGTACCAGTCCCCCGCCTCGCCCGTGAAGGCGTCGGCCGTGTCGGCCGGGCGGCCCCAGTAGCCGGAGAAGACGTTCGGTCCGCGCACGAGCAGTTCCGAGGGCGTCGTGGCCGGGTCCAGCGGGACGGGCCGGCCGTCGCTGCCGACGGCCGCGACGTCGACGAAGAAGTGCGGGGCCCCCACCGAGGTCGGCCGAGCGGCACCGTCCGCGGGGGTCTCCATGAACACCCCCGGGGAGGCCTCGGTCATGCCGTAGCCCTGCACGACCTCCACACCGCGGTCGCGCCAGGCGCGGGCGACCCGCTCGACGACCGCGGACCCGCCGTAGACGACGGTCTGCAACGAGGACAGGTCCGCGCCCGGCCAGGCCGGGTGGTCGACCATCATCTGCAGCATCGTGGGGACGCACGAGAAGCTGGTGGCCCCGAACTCCTCGACCGTGCGCAGGAGCACGGCCGCGTCGAACCGCGGCAGGACCTCGACCCGGCCCCCCTTGAGCAGGGTGGGCAGGCTGATCTGCCCGAGCCCGACGGCGTGGAAGAGCGGCGCCGTGCACAACGCCCGTTCGCGGCGGGAGACGTCGACGTGGGTGAGCTGGTTCAGGGTGTTCCAGGTCAGGTTCCCGTGCGTGAGCACCGCGCCCTTGGGGCGGCCGGTGGTGCCCGAGGTGTAGAGCACGACCGCGGGGTCCTCCAGGGAGGCGCCCCCCGCGGGGTCGGCCGGCACGTCGTCCAGCAGCACGTCCTCCAGCAACGCGCCGTCGACGCCGGCCACCGGGCCGAGCGTGAGGACGGTGCGCAACGGGACGTCCTCGGCCACGACGGCCGCCGCGACCGCGTCGACGCCGGGGCCGACGACGAGCACCTCGGTGCCGGAGTCGCGCAGGGCGAAGGCCAGCTCGCGGGCGACGAGGCGGACGTTGAGGGGGACGAAGACGGCCCCCGCGCGGCCGCAGGCGAAGAGCAGCTCGAGCGCAGCGAGGTCGTTGAGCCCCAGGTAGGCGACGCGGTCCCCGCGGGCGACACCGAGGGTGGTGAGGCCCGCGGCCAGCCGGTCGGTGCGGCGGGCGAGCTCACGGTAGGTGCGGGTCCGCGGACCCTGGCTGAGGGCGACGGCGTCGGGGTCGATGCGGGCCCGCCGTGCGGGCCAGGACCCCAGTCCGCGGTCGAGGAGGGTGTCGAAGCCGTCCACGGGCGCTGTGCCTTCTTCCACGTCGTCGGGGATGGTCGTCGGGTCGTGCCACGGCCGGGTGACCGGCCACGGCACGAGTGTGCAGATCGACAGGAATCCTGTCAATCGACGGGTGGAGGGGGCATGCTGTCCGGGTGACCCTCACCTCGCGCACCTTCGAGGTGCTCGCCGCCTTCACCCCCGCCCGCCGCTCCCAGCGGCTCGCGGACGTCGCGGCAGCCACCGGGCTGCCCCTCACGACCACCCACCGCATCGTCGGCGACCTCCTGCGCTGCGGCGCCCTCGAACGCGACCCCGACGGATCCCTGCACGTCGGCCTCCGCCTCTGGGAGATCGGCTCCCTGGCCCCCCGCGGCAACGCCCTGCGCGACGCCGCCCTGCCCTTCCTCGAGGACCTGTACGTCGCCACCCGCGAGAACGTCCAGCTCGCCGTCCGCGAAGGCCTCGAGAGCGTCTTCGTCGAACGCCTCACCGGCCGCGACGCCGTCACCGTCATGACCCGCGTCGGCACCCGCTTCCCCCTCGCCTCCACCGGCGTCGGGCGCGCCCTGCTCGCCCACGCCCCCGCCGACGTCCAGGAGGCCGCCCTCGCCCTGCCCGTCAAGCGCTGGACCCCGTACACCGAGACCGACCCGGCCCACCTGCGCGCCGCCCTCGCCGAGGTCCGGCGCACCGGCGTCGCCGTCAGCGAACGCGAGGTCACCCAGGACGCCGTCTCCGTCGCCGCCCCCGTCCGCGGACCCGACGGGGACGTCGTCGCGGCCGTCTCCCTCGTCGTGCGGCACGGCAGCCTGTCCCCCACCGCCCTCGGCCCCGCCGTCCGCGCCGCCGCGCTCGGCATCTCCCGAGCCCTGGGCGCCCCGCCTTCCGCAGTGCGGAAGTCCCTCTGGCGCGACCACCCCCCGGCGGCGGAGGGTTCGGACCGCCGGGAACCCCCGGCTCCCCAGCGCTGAGGACCAGGAGGCCCACCGTGACCGAGCTCGACGTCCCCGGACGGGTGACCGCCAAGATCTTCCCCCACCCGCTCAACGCCTGGTACGTGGCGGCCTGGGACCACGAGGTCACCGCCAAGGCGCCGACGGCCCGCACCGTCGCCGGCCGCCCCCTCGCCCTCTACCGCACCCAGGACGGGCGCCCCGTCGCCCTCGACGACGCGTGCTGGCACCGCCTCGCCCCCCTGTCCCTCGGCAAGCTCGTCGGCCGCGACGGCATCCAGTGCCCCTACCACGGCCTGCAGTACAACGCCGCCGGCCGCTGCACCGCCATGCCCGCCCAGGCCACCGTCAACCCCAGCGCCCTCGTCACGTCCTACCCCGTCGTCGAGCGGTACCGCTACGTCTGGGTCTGGCCCGGCGACCCCCTGCTCGCCGACGCCGCCACCATCCCCGACATGCACCAGATGGACTCCCCCGAGTGGGCCGGCGACGGCCTCACCATCGAGGCCCCCTGCAACTACCAGCTCGTCCTCGACAACCTCATGGACCTCACCCACGAGGAGTTCGTCCACGGCTCCAGCATCGGCCAGGCCGAACTCAGCGAGAGCGAGTTCACCACCCGCCACGAGGACGACGGCAGCGTCACAGTCACCCGCTGGATGCACGACGTCGAACCCCCGCCGTTCTGGCGCAAGAACATGCGCGACAAGTTCCCCGACTTCGACGGCCGCGTCGACCGCTGGCAGATCATCCACTACTACGCGCCCTCGACCATCTGCATCGACGTCGGCGTCGCCGAAGCCGGCACCGGCGCCCCCGAGGGCGACCGCTCCCGCGGCGTCAACGGCTACGTCATGAACACCATCACGCCCGAGACCGACACCACCTCGCACTACTTCTGGGCGTTCATGCGCAACTACCGCCTCGACAGCCAGCTCATCACCACCCAGCTGCGCGAAGGCGTCAAGGGCGTCTTCGCCGAGGACGAGGCCATGCTCGTCGCCCAGCAGCGCAACATCGACGCCAACCCCGACAAGGTGTTCTACAGCCTCACCGTCGACGCCGGCGGCATGTGGGTCCGCCGCATCCTCGACCGCATGCTCGCCGCCGAGGGCCGCGCCCTGCCCGTCCCCAGCAGCGCCGAGGGCGAACCAGCCCAGGTCGGCTCGTGAGCCCCCGCACCTTCCACGACGCCCGCGTCGTCGAGACCACCGACGTCGCCACCGGCATCCGGCGCGTCGTGCTCGAAACCCCCGCCGGCGCTCGCCGGCGCGCCGACCCCGGGACCCACCTCGACGTCCGCGTCGAGGTCCCCGGCGGACGACCGGAGATCCGCTCCTACTCCGTCGTCGACTCCACCCCCGACGGCTCCCGCCTCGCCCTCACCGTGCACCTGTCGCCGACGAGCCGCGGCGGGTCGGCGTACGTGCACGGCCTGCGCCCCGGGGACAGGCTGCGCTGCACCGGACCCCTGCAGAACTTCCCCGTCCGCATCGGCGCCCAGCGCTACCTCCTCCTGGCCGGCGGGGTCGGCATCACGGCGCTCGCGGCCGCGGCCCGCACCCTGACGCGCCTCGGCGCCGACGTCGAACTCGTCTACGCCGGCCGTTCCCGCGACCGGATGCCCTACCTCGACGACCTGCAGGCCGAGCTCGGGGACCGGGTGCGACCGGCCGTGTCCGCGGAGGGCGGCCGCCTGGACGTCGACGCGCTCGTGGCCCGCACCGCCCGCGAGGCCCCGGGGACCGAGGCCTACGTGTGCGGCCCGCTGGGTCTGCTCGACGCGGTGACGCACGCCTGGCGGCGGCACGCGATGCCGCCCACGGCGTTGCGCTACGAGACGTTCGGCAGTTCCGGCCGGCACTCGGCGCAGCGGTTCCGGGTGCAGCTGCCCGCGCTGGGCCTGGACGCCGTCGTCGAGCCCGGCAGCACCGTGCTGGAGGCGTTGCAGCGCCAGGGCGCCGACCCCATGTACGACTGCCTCAAGGGCGAGTGCGGGTTGTGCGTCCTGCCGGTGCGCGCGGTCGAGGGCCTCGCCGACCACCGCGACGTGTTCCTGTCGCAGGAGCAGCAGGAGGCCGGGAACGCGCTCTGCGTGTGCGTGTCCCGCGTCGCCGCCGGACCGGAGGGGCGCGAACCCCTCCTGGTCCTCGACCTGCCCTGAGACCGGGCCCGGGTCGCGTCAGAAGCGGAAGCGACCCACCAGCGACTGCAGCTGGGTCGAGATCCCCGCGACCTCCTCGGCCGCGCGCTGCGCGTACTCGACGGTCTGCACCGTCGTGCGCGTCGCGTCGGAGACCTCGCGGACCCCGCCGTCCACCCGGTCGGCGCCCGCGGCCGCCTCGGCGATCGAGCGCGCGATCTCCGAGGTCGTCGCGGTCTGCTCCTCGACCGCGGAGGCGATCGTCGTCTGCAGGTCGTTGATGCGGGTGATGACCTCGGCGATCGAGCCGATCGCGGACACCGCACCGGTCGTGTCGTCCTGGATGGCCTGCACCTGGCGGGCGATGTCCTCGGTGGCGCGGGCGGTCTGCTGAGCGAGCTCCTTGACCTCGCCGGCGACGACGGCGAAACCCTTGCCCATCTCCCCGGCCCGGGCCGCCTCGATGGTGGCGTTGAGGGCCAGCAGGTTCGTCTGCTCGGCGATCGCCGTGATGACCTTGACGACGGAACCGATCTGGGCGGACGACTCACCGAGTCGCGAGACCGTCGCGGTCGTGTCGTCGGCGACCTGGACCGCCTGCGCCGCAACGCTCGTCGCGTCGGCGGCGGAGGAGGAGATCTCGCGGATCGCCGACCCCATCTCGTCCGCACCGGCGCCGATCGCCTGCAGGTTCGTGGCCACCGAGGCGACGTCGCCGGCGACGAGCTCGACGCTGCGGCCCGTGCGCTGCGAGGCGCTGCCGGCCTCGAGGCTGCGGTCGGCCAGCGTGCTGGAGGTGCGTCCCAGGGTGCCGGCACCGTCGGCGACGGAGGCGATGTCCACGCGCAGCTGCGCCAGCGCCCGGTCCAGGGCGGCGGCCGCGCGGCCGAGCTCGTCGGACTTGTCGATGCCGCTGCTCGCGGTCAGGTCACCGCGTTCGAGCGCCTGGGCGACCTCGACGATGGCCTGGGCGTCGGAGCGGATGCGGCGCACGGTGAGGGTGACGACGCCGGCGGAGACCGCGAAACCGACCGTGAGCAGACCCGCGGTGAACAACAGGGCCTTCTCGGCCTGAGCCCGACCGTCGGAGACGGCGGCGGCGACGGCGGCGTCCGCGCTCGCGCTGAGGGTCGTGATGTCCTTGCCGAACCCCGTCTGCGCGGCGTCGTAGGCCTGGTTGGCGGCCGCCGCCGACGCGGCGTCCTTGGCCGCGAGGATCTGCTGCCCGGCCGCCTCACCGGCCTCGTACTGCGCGCGCAGGTCCGCGACCAGACCCTGCTCGGAGGCCGGGACGAGGGCGGCGAGCTGGGTGATGCCGGCGGTGACGTCGGCCCGGCGCTTCTCCAGCTGCGGGGCCACGACCGGTCCCTGCCCGGGCACGAAGGCACCGCTCAACGCCAGGGTGGCGATGTCGCTGCTCGCGAGTTCGATGGCCCGCACGGTGGTCTGGCGCTGCAGGGGCCCCTTGGCCAGGTCGTCGATGTCCTGGGACACCGACCGCGTCGCCAGCACCCCGCAGGTGCCGGTGGCGACGGCCACCACGGCCAGCGATGCTGCGGCCCCCACGATCCGGGTGGTCAACGACACGGTTCAGCACTCCCCTTCACGACGGACGATGCTGGTCCATCGGCAGTCCGGGGCGAGCGCTTGAGTCGTCTCAGACGCGATCGGCAGGGGGCGTCGGCGGGGGTGTCAGCAGGTCGCCACGAACCGCCGCAGCACGCGCACGCCGAACTCCAGCGCGTCGACCGGGACGCGTTCGTCGACGCCGTGGAACATGCCCGCGAAGTCCATCCCCGCAGGCAGTCGCAGGGGGGCGAAGCCGTACCCGCGGATGCCCAGGTGCGAGAACGACTTGTTGTCCGTCCCGCCCGACAGGCAGTACGGCAGCACCGACGCGCCCGGGTCCTCGGCCTCGAGCGCGGCGCGCATCCGGTCCACGAGCGGCGCCGCGAACTCCGTCTCCAGGGCCACGGACTCGTTGACGACCTCGACGTCCACGCGGTCCCCGGCCAGTTCCCGGATCGTCGCCATGAGCTCCTCCTGCCGGCCGGGCAGGAACCGGGTGTCGATGAGCGCGGTCGCGGTGCCGGGGATGACGTTGTGCTTGTACCCGGCCTCCAGGACCGTCGGGTTCGCGGTGTTCTGCAGCGTGGCGCCGACCCAGCGTGCGGTCGTGCCGAGGGTGGCGAGCAGGGCCGAGGGGTCCTCCTCGTCGAACCGGACCCCGGTGATCTCCGAGACGCCCTCGAGGAACTGGCGCACCGTGGCGGTGTACTCCAACGGCCACGTGTGCCCGCCGATGCGGGTGACGGCCGCGCACAACCGCGTCACGGCGTTGTCGGTGCCGACCTGGGAACCGTGACCGGCGCGGCCGTGGGCGACGAGGCGCAACCAGGCCAGGCCCTTCTCGGCGGTCTGCAGCAGGTACGTCCGGTGGCCGTCGAGGTCGACGGAGAAACCCCCGACCTCGCTCACGGCCTCGGTGACGCCCTCGAACAGGTCGGCGCGGTTCTCCACGAGCCACTGCGCACCCTCGACCCCGGCGGCCTCCTCGTCGGCGAGGAAGGCGAACACCAGGTCCCGCGGCGGACGCGTGCCGGCGCGGGCGGTCTCGCGCAGGACGGCGAGCAGCATCGCGTCCATGTCCTTCATGTCGACCGCGCCGCGACCCCACAGGCAGCCGTCGGCCACCTCACCGCTGAACGGGTCGACCTTCCAGTCCGCCGCGCGGGCGGGGACGACGTCGAGGTGCCCGTGCAGCAGCAGCGCACCGCGTTCGGCCGTGCCCCGTTCGTCGCCCGGAACCCGGACGACGACGTTCCCGCGGCCCGGGAACCCCTCGACGTACTCCGGCTGCAGACCGACCTCGTGGAGGAGTTCCGCCACGTGCTCGGCGGCCACGCGTTCCCCCGGGCCGGAGCCGTCGCCGTAGTTCGAGGTGTCGATGCGGATCAGGTCGCGACAGAGGTCGAGGACCTCGTCCTCGGCCGGAGGGGTGCCCTGCGAGGTGCTGGTGTCGGCGCTCACCCCCGCAACCGTAGCCGGTAGCGTCCCGGTCCCATGGACGACTGGTCGGTGACGACTCCCCGCGGGCTCACGGACACCGTGCACGACACGATCCTCGAACTCCTCATGAACCGCGGGCTCGAACCCGGGTCCGCGCTGCGCACCCAGACCCTCGCCGACCGGCTCGGCGTCTCGGCCACCCCGGTCCGCGAGGCCCTGGCCCGGCTCGAGGGGTCCGGCCTCGTCGTGCGCAGCGCCCGGCGCGGGTACCGGGCCGCCCCGCTGCTGTCCAGCGAGGAGCTGGGCCAGCTCGTCGACGTGCGCCTGCTGGTGGAGCCGGGCAACGCCGAGAGGGCGTGCGCCCGGACCGACGACGCCTTCGTCACGCGGTTGTGGGCGGCGGTCGAGGAGCAGCGGCAGGCCCCGACGGGTCCGGGCTACTCCGGCTTCAAGCACTACCTGGAGGCCGACTGGTCCTTCCACGAGCTGCTGGCCGAGGGGACGGGCAACCCCTTCATCGTCCGCACGCTCGACTCCTTCCGCGGCTTCGTGCAGCGCCTGCACCAGGTCGAGGAGCGGGTCACCGACGCGCAGGAGAGCGTCGCCGAGCACGAGGCGATCGTGCGGGCCTTCGAGGACCGCGACCCGACGGCCGCCGCGGAGGCCATGCGGGTGCACCTGCGGAGGGTGCTGGAGCGCGCGGTCGAGTGACACGCGGCGGGGCACTCGCCAAGCTCCATGATTTTCTATAGAATCCTTGGCACGACGACCTCAGGAGTGAGTGAGAACGTGAGCGACGACGCCACCCGCGTGTTCGACGGCTTCCCCGACGTGCTGACCCGCCAGAACTGGCCGATCACGGTGCCGATGATGCCGCACCCGCACGTCCTCCCGGACGGCACGACGGTGCAGGAGCAGTCGGCCGAGGGGTGGGCGGCGACCTTCGAGGTCATGACGGACGCCGGTTACACCTGCATCGACCCGACGGACACCTGGATCCGCATCGCGGACCTGTCCCCGCAGCGCCAGCAGGAGTTCGCCCGCACCGTGCGGGCCGCGGGTCTGCAGATCCCCGCGTTCTCGACCTCGCGCCGCTCGGTCATGGACCACGAGAAGGCCGACGAGAACCTCGCGTACTCCCACCGCGCCATCGACGCGTGCGCCGCGATCGGCATCCCCGTCGTGAACTTCGGGTTCATGCGCGGCTTCACGCCCGCCCAGGCCAAGGCCCTGTGGTTCTGGCTCGAGCCCGGCTACGCCGACGACTTCAGCGACGACGTGCGCTCCGTGGCCGTGGGCAAGGTCAAGGAACTCGCGCAGCACGCCCAGGAGGTCGGGGTGCAGATCGCGCTGGAGATGTACGAGGACACCTACCTCGGCACCGCCGACCGCATGGTCCAGTTCGTCCAGGACGTCGGCTACGACAACGTCGGCCTCAACCCCGACTTCGGCAACATCCTGCGCCTGCACCGCGAGGTGGAGCCGTGGGAGGAGATCGCCGCCAAGACGTTCCCGTACACGAACTACTGGCACCTCAAGAACTACTACCGCGACGAGGAACCCTCGACCGGTTCGGTGCGCACGCACCCGGCTCCCCTGGAGTTCGGGACGATCAACTACCGCAAGGCCATCACGATGGCCCTCGACGCCGGTTTCCGCGGCGCCTTCTGCGTGGAACACTACGGCGGCGACAGCATCAGCGTCGGTGCGACCAACCGCGAGTACATCCGTCGGGTCCTGCCCAAGGAGACCCCGTTCCAGCCGTTCAGCAGCGGCGCTGCGAAGCACTGAGCGATCGAAGGAGACCGTCCAGATGACCAAGATCTTCGGTGACCCGTCGGAGTTCGTCGACGACTCCGTCGCCGGTTTCGTCGACCTGTACTCCCACTTCGTCCAGCCCGTCCCCCACGGGGTGA
>NZ_JBFBND010000059.1:0-19395 GCF_040702905.1 Kineococcus sp. NPDC059986
ACGATCTCCACCCGACGTAGCTTGCGTGGCCGTCCTCGCATCGTTCGCACACCCCTCCTGGGACAGGGATGTTGCAGGGACCGCTTGACTCCAAGGCCGCTCCGGGGGCGGAAGGAGTGCTTTCCGCCGGTCGGAGGGGGGTTGGGGCGGCTGCGGTTGCGGGGTGGGCACGACAGCGCTTCCCTGCTCCCATGCCCGGTTCAGCGCAGTCCCAGGTCAAGGAGCACGCACGGCGCGGCGAGGTGTTCGCGCAGCAGCACGAGCAGGGCCTGAAGACGTTGGGACGCGCGGGGGTCGCCGCCGAGGGTCTCGTCTACCTGCTCATCGCGTGGCTGGCGGCGCAGGTCGCGCTCGGCGGCTCGTCGGGGTCGGCGGACTCCAGCGGGGCCCTCGGGCAGATCGCGTCCAAGCCCTTCGGCAAGGTCCTCCTCGTCGTCCTCGCGGTCGGCTTCGTCCTGCTGGTGCTGTGGCAGGCCGTCGTCGTGGTGACGGGCGACAAGACGTCGCACCGCGTCAGCGCGGGCGTGAAGGCCCTCGCCGCGGCGGCTCTCGCGGTGTCCTGCCTGCGCTTCGCGACCGGCGGCGGGTCGTCGTCGGGCAACCAGCAGCAGACGCTGACGCAGCGCGTCCTGGAGGCGCCGGGCGGGCCCGTCCTGCTCGTGGTGGCGGGGCTGGCGATCGTGGCCGTGGGGGTCGTGACCGCGGTCAAGGGGATCAAGCACGACTTCGAGGACAAGGTGGAGGGTTCGCTCTCCCCCGCCGTGCGTCGCCTGGGAGTGGCGGGCGCCGTCGCCCGCGGGGTCGCGTTCGCCGTCATCGGCGTGCTCGTGGCGATCTCCTCGACGGGCGACACGGGCAAGTCCCGGGGCCTGGACGCGGCGTTCCACGAGATCGCGGCCCAGCCGTTCGGCGCCGTCCTGCTGCTGCTCGTGGCCCTCGGCGTGGCGGCCTACGGCGTCTTCCAGCTGGTGACGGCTCCGAGGCGGAGCCGGGCCTGAGCCGTACCGACCACCGCGCAGGACGTGATCCAGGCCACAACGACTCAGGGAACCCATCCGATCACCGATCTGTTGCGAACTGAGGGTGGCCTCACACCGGTGGGCTCGACGGTGCACACTGTCCCGGGGCTCTCGTCCGGTCCGACCTCGAAGCTGGAGTGCACGTGTCGCGAAAGATCATCACCCCCGGAGACATCCGCGACCACGTCCTCCGCCTGGGCGAGAAGTACCCGCCCATCCCGCTGGACTCCGTCGACCGCACCGTGCGCGACCCCCGCGGGGTCCGCGACCGCTTCGGCCACGTCATCGACTACCTGGCCCGCGTCGAGCTCGAGGTCGACCGCAACGTCCTGGAGCTGCTGACGCTCCTGCCCGACGTCTCCGAGACCGACCGCCTCTTCTACGCCGACGTGTGGCAGCCGCAGGAGATCCAGCACGGACTCATCCTCGACCGGCTGCAGCAGGACATCGACCTGTCCCCCGCCGACCCCAACACCGACCACGTCAGCCCCAAGATCCGCATCCTCGGCTCGCTCGCGCACTTCAAGCCGGTGCAGGAGGTCGCGCGTCTCCTGTACTACCTGACGGGCGCCGCGACCGAGAAGGCCGCCGTCGTGGCGTACAACCTCCTCGTCGACGGGCTCGACGACATGGGCGAGGACGCCGTCTCGCGCACCATCGTGCAGCCCATCCGCCGGCAGGAGCCTGGGCACTTCGCCTTCTACCGGCTGTCGGCGACCGAGATGTTCCAGCAGAACGTGCTCACCCCGTGGCAGGTGCGCCTGGCCAAGGTGCTGCGCCGCGCCTCCTTCAGCCCCGTCGGCGCGCACACCCCGCAGCACCGCGCGCAGTTCGGTGGGGTCCTCACCACGCTCGGCCTCGACCAGAAGGTCGAGGACTTCGGGGCCCAGATCGGTCTCGTGGAGCACGAGCTGCTGTGGGCCCGCGACCAGGGGATGCGCGTGCCGGACTACATCCTCGCCGCGCTGCGCGACACCATCGAGCAGTTCCGCGTCAACGGCCTGCCGGGACGGGTCCCCGCCGCCGTGTGAGGTCGGTGGACAGGGCAGTAGCGTCAGCGTGTGCCGCTGACCGACCTGCCGCTGGAGGAGCTCCGCACGTACCGGGGTGACCTCGCCGAACCCGCCGACCTCGACGCGTTCTGGGCCGGGAGCCTGGCCCAGGCCCGTCGGCACGACCTCGCCGTGGAGCTCACCCCGTACCGCGGGCCGGCCCTGCCCGCCTTGGAGGTCCACGACGTCCGGTTCGCCGGCTGGAACGGCGACCGCATCGCCGCCTGGCTGCTGCGTCCGGCGCAATTGCCCGGACCGCTGCCCGTCGTCGTGGAGTTCATCGGCTACTCCGGCGGACGCGGGCTGCCCGTCGACCGGACGACGTGGGCCGCAGCCGGTTTCGCGCACCTCGTCGTCGACACCCGGGGCCAGGGCCACGACACCCCCGACCCGGACCCCGACGTCACCGGCGGGCAGTGGGTGAACGGTTTCATGACGAAGGGCGTCGAGGACCCGCGCACCTACTACTACCGCCGTGCACTCGTGGACTGCGCTCGCGCCGTGGACGTCGCCCACGCCCTGCCGGGGCTCGGAGTCGACGTCGACACCACCCGGATCGTCGTGCGCGGCGCCAGCCAGGGCGGGGCGTTCTCGATCGCCGCGGCCGCCCTGTCCGGTGACCGGGTCGCCGCGGCCCTGGTGGACGTGCCGTTCCTGTGCCACGTCCGGCGCGGGACGCACCTCGCCGGGGCCGGTCCCTACCTCGAGGTCGTCGACTACCTGCGCCGGCACTCCCCCGAGGCCGTCGAGGCGACCTTCGCGACCCTCGCCCACGTCGACGGCGCGAACCTCGCCTCCCGCGCCCGTGTCCCCGCACTGTTCAGCGTCGCGCTCATGGACCCGGTGTGCCCGCCGTCGACGGTCTTCGCGGCGTACAACCGCTGGGGCCACGACGACCGCGAGATCGACGTGTGGGAGTTCGCCGACCACGCCGGCGGCATCGGGTTCCAGGTCCAGCGGCAGCTGCGGTTCCTCGAACGGCGCGGCCTGCGGTGACGGACCCGGGACCCCGACCGCCGTTCGTCGACGAACCCGACCCCTGGTCGCTCTCGCTCGTCGCCCGCGTCGAACGCGACGCCCCCGGCCGACGCCGCCCGACGCACACCGACGTCCTCGTCGCCGCGGCCCGAGCCGTCGTGCTGCTGCTCGACGACCCCCGCGTCACCGACCCCGACGGTGAACTGCACGCCGCCGTCCAGGCGTGGCGCGACCGGCGCATCCGCAAGATCTGCCGCCGGGCCCGGGGCGTGGCGTGGAACCGCACGGCCGCCCTGCCGCACAGCGAGGCCACGTCGGGGGACGCCGTCGTCCGGGTGTTCGCCCCGCACCCGCGCGAGGAGGTCCCCGACCTGCTGCGTCCGCTGCAGGTCGGCGGACTCGACCTCGACGACCCCGAGGACCTCGCCGTCCCCGGACCGGACGGGGTGCTGACCGTCCGCCTCACACCGGGCGTCGCGATGACGACGGGCAAGGCCGCGGCGCAGGTCGGCCACGCCGCCCAGCTGGCGTTCGAGCAGCTGCCCCACACCGACGCCTGGCGTCGCAGCGGTTTCGGCGTGCGCGTCGTCACCGGTCCCGTCGTGCTGGCCCCCGCCGACCGGGTGGACGTGCGCGACGGGGGTTTCACCGAGGTCGCTCCGGGGACGGTCACCGCGAGCGCGGGTTTCGAAGGGATGGTCTGACGTGCCGCAGCAGGGGGCGCCGTTGCGGCGCATGGGGTTCCTCACCATCGGGTCGTTCGACCCGGCCGATCCACGGCCGGGGCACGAGACGACGTTGCGCATCGTCGAACTCGGCGAGCAGCTCGGGTTCGACAGCGCCTGGTTGCGCCACCGGCACCTGCAGCCCGGGATCTCCTCCCCGGTCGCCGTCCTCGCCGCGCTGACGCAACGCACGAGCCGCATCCACCTCGGCACGGCCGTGACGCCACTGGGGTGGGAGAACCCGCTCCGGCTGGCCGAGGACCTCGGCACCGTCGACGTCCTGGCGGGTGGACGGCTGCAACCGGGGGTCAGCGTGGGTCCGCCGATGCAGTTCGACCACGTCAAGGGGTCCCTCTACCCCGACACGGCCGACGTCGAGGACTTCGGCTACGACCGGGTCCTGCGCCTGCACCGGTTCCTGCGCGGGGACAAGGCCAGCGACTTCGCGGGGACGCAAGGCATCGAGGTGTTCTCCGACCGCGTCGAACCGCACTCCCCGGGCCTGGCCGACCGGCTCTGGTACGGCGGGGCGAGTCTGCGCTCGGCGCAGTGGACGGGCGAGAACGGCCTGCACCTGCTGGCCTCCAGCGTCGTGCGCGCCGAGGGCGGGTCGACCGACTTCCCGACGATCCAGGCCTCGCACCTCAGCGCGTTCCGGGAGCTGCACCCCACCGGGCGCACGTCCCAGGGGCTCGTCGTCATCCCCACCGACTCCGCGACGCCGGGGCAGCGGGAGCGGTACCGCGCCTACGTCGAGCACCGCTCGAAGCGCGTGGGGATCCCGCAGGGCCCCGGGCAGCTGTTGTTCGCCCAGGACCTGCTGGGGACGAGCGCGGAACTCGCCGAACGGTTGTGGGCCGACGCGGGGTTCCAGCTCGTCGACGAGGTCGTGTTCGCCCTGCCGTTCGGGTTCGAGCACGACGACTACGTCCAGATCCTCACCGACATGGCGACGCACCTCGGGCCGCGACTCGGGTGGACCCCCACTACGGGGTGATGACCAACCGCAGGACGGTCGCGTCGGCCAGCCGGTCCAGGCCCTCGCCGACGTCGTCGAGCCCGAGGTGCCCGGACACGAGGCGTTCCAGCGGCAACCGGCCGGCCCGCCACATCGCGACGTACTGCGGGACGTCGCGGGCGGGGACTGCCGAGCCGAGGTAGCTGCCGACGACGGTCCGCGCCTCGGCGGTGAGGACCAGCGGGTCGAGCGCGACGTGCGAGCCGGGCGCGGGCAACCCCACGGTGACCGTCGTCCCGCCCACCGCGGTCGCCGCGAACGCCGTCTCGAACGCCCGGGCCGACCCCGCGGCCTCGACGACCTTCTCGACGCGGCGGCCGGAGGCGGCCAGTTCCTGCGGGGTCGCGACCTCGTCCGCGCCCAGTTCCTCCGCCGTGCGGAGCTTGTCGGCCGAGGTGTCGACGGCCAGCGTCCGCACCCCTTCCAGGCCCGCGGCGACGAGCAGCGCCGCCATCCCCACCCCGCCCAGCCCCACGACGGCGAGGGTCTCCCCGGGTTCGGGCCGGGCGGCGTTGCGGACAGCGCCCCCTCCGGTGAGGACGGCGCAGCCGAGCAGCGCCGCGAGGTCGGCCGGGACGTCGGCCGGGACCGGCACCACTGAGCGCCGGTCCACGACGGCGTGCGTCGCGAACGCCGACACCCCCAGGTGGTGGTGGACGGGGACGCCCGCGCGCGACAGCCGCCGCTCCCCCGACGGCAGGACACCCTCGGCGTTCGTCGCGCTGCCGGTCGTGCAGGGCACGCGACCGCCCGTCGCGCAGGCGGCGCAGCGTTCGCAGCGCGGCAGGAACGTCGTCACGACACGGTCGCCCGGGACGACGTCGTCGACGCCCGCCCCGACGGCCTCGACCGTCCCGGCGCTCTCGTGGCCCAAGAGCATCGGCAGCGGTCGGGGCCGGTTCCCGTCCACGACGGACAGGTCGGAGTGGCACAACCCCGCCGCCTCGATGCGCACGAGCAGTTCCCCGGGGCCGGGGTCCTCGAGCTGGAGCTCGCCGACGACGAGCGGACGGCTCGTCGCGTAGGGGCGCGGCGCGCCGGACCGTTCGAGCACCGCACCCCGGATCGTCCGCACGAACGGCAGCGTCTCAGACGGCGGGGCGCGGCGCCCGCGCACACAGGGCGGCCAACCCCGCGACGGCGGCGAGGACGAGGAAACCCCCACCCAACGACGTCGCCGCGGCGACGGCGCCGAGGACGACGGGGCTGACCGTGGAGCCCAGACCCTTGGCGACGGAGTCGGCGGCCGTGACGGACCCGCGCAGGTCCGGGTGCCAGCCGACGAGGACGGCCGGACTGAGCGGCATGAGCGTGCCGAGGACGGCGCCGAGCACGACGAGGAGGGCGAGGAGCAGCGCCACGGCGCCGTTCCCGCGGATGCCGACGACGAGGGCCAGGAGCGCGCAGGCGACGGGGAGGACCGGGTACGCACGGCGGAACAGGTCTTCCGCGCTGCGCCGGCCCAGCCCGACCTGGTTGAGGCTCGCGCCGACGAAGACGCCGGCCGGGATCATGATGGAAAGCGCGATCCGTTGCGCGAGCGGCGGATCGAGGTCCTGGGCCAGCAGGCTCACGGCGTAGTGAGCGGCCTGGATGGCCCAGCCGACCCCGCCCGCGGCGAGCAGGAGGGCCGCGGTCCGCGGGACCCGCAGGGCGAGGGAGGCCTCCCGGACGACCGTCCCCAACCCAGGCCGGGAACCCGCCGCGACGGCGCGGGCCGACGGCATGCGGCGCACCGTCAGCGGCGTCAACGCGAGGACGAGCACCCCGTAGGCGACGACCGTCCACGACCACACCTCGGGTGCCCCCAGCCCGGCGGCGGCCGCGCCGAGCCCGAGGCCGGCGACGGCGCCCAGGCTCGTGAACGTCTGCAGCGCCGAGAACCCGCGGTCGCGCCCGCCGGGGTCGTCACGGTGGGCGTCGGCGACGACGACGGCCGCGCACAGGACGAGCGCGCTGTTCGCGACCCCCGACAGCACACGGGCCAGGAGCAGCCCGGCGTAGCCCGGTTCCAGGAGCAACGACGCGGACAGCAGGACGTTGAGGGTCACCGCCACGGGGAGCACCCGCCGCGGGGACACGACGTCGACGACGGGCCCGAGCACGGCCGTGGCCAGCGCGGCGGCGGCCGCGTACACCCCGACCGTCAACCCGACCTGACCCACGCTCAGCCCCAGCCGCTCCCCCAGGACGACGGACACCGGGGTGAAGCCGAGCTGGGAGACGGGTGAGAGGGCGACGAGCAGCCCCGGCAGGACCCCCACGCGGCGACGACGAGGCGGGTTCCGGGGCACGGTCCCGAGCGTAGGGGCGGCGGAGACCGTCGGCGCGAGGACGGTTGACACGTGTGAGGTCCTGGCACCATCCTTCCTCACACGTGTTAGGCCATCTCGCGAAGGAGCTCTCGATGGCAGACCTCACCCGCAGGTCGGTGCTCGGCGTCACCGGACTGGCGGCCCTCGGCACCGGGTTGTCCTGGGACCGCCTCACGGGCCGGGACGTCCCCGGCCGGGACGGAGACGCGCTCACCGTGGCGATCCTCGGCACCGCCGCGGACGCCGCCTCCCGGCAGGCCCTCCTGGACGCCTTCCGCGAGGAACACCCAGACATCCCCGTCCGCCTGCAGGCCGTCCAGGGCCAGGACTGGAGCCAGTTCTTCACCAAGATCCTCACGATGGTCGCGGCGGGCACCCCGCCGGACGTCTGCCTCATCGCCACCGAGGGCGCGCAGCTGTTCGCCGAACGGCTCGCCCACCCGCTCGACGAGTTCCTCGTCCGCGACGCGGCCGACGTCCAGGACTACTTCGACGACGTGCACCCCTCGCTCGTCGAGTCGTTCATGTACCAGGGCTCGCTCTTCATGCTCCCCGCCGACTTCAACGCCGCGAACGTCTACTACAACGCCGGCGCCCTGGAACGGGCCGGTCTGGCCCGACCCGCGGACGACTGGACCGTCGACGACTTCGTCACGGTCGCCCGGGCCATGCGCGAGGGTGCCGGCGGGTCGGCGTTCCGTCCCTTCTTCTGGACCAACCGGTTGTGGGGCGGGGTCGTGCCGTGGCTCTACGTCCACGGCACGAGCTTCCTGCGTGAGTCCCGCGCGAGCGGGGGCGAGTGGTTCTGGCAGAAGTTCTACGCCGGCGACCCGACCGCGGCCTCCCGCTCGGGCGGGTACCAGTGGCTCGAGGCCGGGGCGGACGACCCGGCCGTCCTGGAGACGTTCGAGTTCCTGCGCGAGATCACGGCCGAGGGGCTCGGGTCGTCCCCCGCCCAGGGCGGGGGCAACGAACTCGTCGCGCGCTTCGCCGAGGGCGTCATCGGGATGACCCCGGCCGGCGGCTTCTGGGCCCAGGGACTGGCCGACGGCGGGATGGGGCCGGACGACTTCGACGTCTCGTTCTTCCCCCGCGCCCGCACCCAGCGCCACCAGTTCGGCACGGCCGGGTACGCCGTCATGCGGACGTCGCAGCGCAAGGACGAGGCGTGGGAGTGGATCAAGTTCTGCTCCTCGCGCCGGGGCATGCAGTTGTCCTTCCCCGAACCCACGACCACCCCGGCGCGACGGTCCCTGGTGGACGAGGCCTTCTACGCCGGCACGGGCCCGAAGCACTGGTCGGTGTTCTACGACACCCTCGACCGGTTCCCCGACACCGGCCCCATCCCGGCCCCGCCCCAGCAGGCGGCCGTGGAGACGGCCCTGGTCAAGAACGTCCTCGCCGCCGTGACCGCCCCGGCCGGCGGCGGCGTGCGCGACGCCCTCGGCACGATGCAGCGCGACCTCGAGCGCGCCCTGCGGAACGGATCGGTGAACTGATGGCCACGACGGTCCCCACCCCGACGACCGACCTCCCCTCCACGGCACCGGCCACCGGTCGCCGGCCCGAGACGGCGCGCCAGCGACGCACCCGTCGCCTCCTCGTCACGCTCTTCCTCGCCCCGACCGTCGTCGGGATCGGACTGTTCACGCTCGTGCCGATCGTGGCGTCGGTGCTGCTGGCGTTCTTCCGCTGGGACGTCATCACCCCACCGCGCTTCGCCGGGCTCGACAACTTCGCCGACATCGGCGCCGACCCGACCGTGCGCGTGGCCTTCCTCAACACCTTCGTGTTCGTCGTCGTCGCAGTGACCCTGCAGCTCGGCGTGGCGATGGGGCTCGCCGTCCTCGTCCAGTCCTCCATGCCGGGCTGGTTGCGGTCGTTCTTCCGCTCGACGCTCTTCTTCCCGCTCATCCTCTCGGCGGCGTCGGTCTCCCTCGTCATGGCGTACCTGTTCAACGAGGACTTCGGCCTCGTGAACTCCGTGCTCACCGGGGTCGGGCTGCCGGACGTGCCGTGGCTCACGTCCACCACCGGCGCCGCCGTCGTCGTCGTGCTCGTCTACGTCTGGCAGAACTTCGGGTTCTCGTTCCTGCTCTTCGTCGGCGGCCTGGCCGCCATCCCGCGCGACGTCTACGAGGCCAGCTCCCTGGACGGCATCGAGGGCTGGGCGCGGTTCCGCTGGATCACGCTGCCGTTGCTCAGCCCGACCGTGCTCGTCGCCTCCGTCATGGCGGTCATCAACGCCCTGCAGATCTTCGACCAGCCCTACGTCCTGACGCGCGGCGGGCCCGGCGACTCGACCCGCACGGCCGTCATGGTGATCTTCGAGTCCGCGTTCCAGCAGTTGCAGTTCGGCCGGGCCGCCGCCATCGGCGTCGTGCTCACCCTGCTCATCATGGCGGTCACCGCCGTCCAGTTCCGGCTCAGCCGCCGCTACGTCTTCCACCAGTGAGGGGAACCCCGATGGCCACGCTCTCCCCGGCCGGCGCGTCCGGTCTGCAGGTCCGCCCCACGCCCCGCCCCGCCCGCCGCGCACTCCCCCGCCCCGGCACCGTCGGGAAGTTCGTCGTGCTCGGCGTCGCGGTGTTCCTCACGCTGGGCCCCGTCGTCTGGACGGTCTGGACGTCCTTCCGGCCGCAGCTGGCCGGGGCCGGCGTCCAGCCCGGGTTCTCCGCCTACGTCGACGTGTTCGCGAAGGCCGACGTCCTCCTGCTGGTCTGGAACAGCGTCCTCGTCACCTCGCTCTGCGCGCTGGGCCAGATGGTGACGGCCGCCCTGGCCGGGTACGTCTTCGCCCGCGTGCAGTTCCGCGGTTCCGGGGCGCTGTTCGCGCTCGTGCTGGCCACCATGATGGTGCCGCTGCAGGTGACGATCGTCCCGGTGTTCATGCTGATCCGCGGCATGGGGTTGTCGGACACGCTGCTGGCCCTGGTCCTGCCGGCCATCCCGACGGCGTTCGGCACGTTCCTCATGCGCCAGTACTTCCTCGGCCTGCCCGACGACCTCGCCGAGGCGGCCGCCATCGACGGCGCCGGTCCGCTGCGGACGTTCACCTCGGTGTACGCGCCCCTGGCCCTGCCGGGCATGGCCATCGTCGGGATCCTGGCCTTCAACTACCACTGGAACGAGTTCTTCCGGCCGTTGATCCTCACCGTCTCCGAACGCAACTTCACGATGCCGCTGGGGCTGGTGTCGCTGCAGGGGAACCTCGGGACGGGCAGCGTGTCGACGGTCCTGGCGGGGGTGGTGCTCTCGATGGTGCCGGCCCTCGTCGTGTTCGTGCTCGGGCAGCGACCGCTGCGCGAGGGTCTGACGGCAGGAGTGGGCAAGTGAGCACCGACGTGACCACCGCACGGGACCGGCGCCTGGTGGGTCCCGCCGACCCGTCGTTCCCCGTGCTGCACGGTCGCCCCGACCACGGCTGGGTGAACGACCCGAACGGGCTCGCCCACGTCGACGGCGTGTGGCACGTGTTCTTCCAGCACAACCCGGCCGCGCCCGTCCACGGGGACATCCACTGGGGGCACGCCAGTTCCCCCGACCTCCTCACGTGGCACGCCGAACCCGTCGCCCTGCGACCGACCCCCGGCGGGCCGGACGACGTCGGCTGCTGGACCGGGTGCCTCGTCCTCGACGGCCCGGACCGGGTGCCCACGGCGGTCTACACGGGCGTCGGGGCCGGGGGGCCCGAACAGGCCGTCACCCTCGTCGCCACGTCGACCGACGGGTTGCGGACGTGGGCCCAGGAACCGGCCGCCGTCGCGGTCCCCGTTCCGCAGGAGGGGGTCCGCGAGGTGCGGGACCCGTTCGTCTTCGAGCACGGTGGGCACCGGTGGGCGGTGCAGGGCGCCGGCCACCCGCAGGGTCGCGGCCGGTTGCTGCTGTGGCGCTGCGACGACCTGCGCGCGTGGGAACCGGCCGGGGAACTCCTGACCTCCGACGATCCCGTCGCCGCGCGATGGGCACCCGCGAACACCTGGGAGTGCCCGAACCTCGTCCCCTTCGGCGACCGCTGGCTGCTCGTGGTGTCGTTGTGGCACTGGCGGGACGGGACGCACGCGCTCGACGGGGTCAGCTGGTTGCTGGGTGACCTGGAGCCCGCCGAGCAGGGGTTGCGCTTCGCGCCGACCGACGGCGGGGCGCTCGACGGCGGCGGCACGTTCTACGCGCCGCAGCTCCTGGCCACCGACGACGGTCGGGTCCTGGTGTGGGGGTGGTCCCGCGAGGACGAGCGCGACCCCGCCGACGTCGAGGCCACCGGGTGGTCCGGAGTCCTCACGTTCCCGCGCGACCTGCTGCCCACCCCGGCGGGCCTGGCGGTCGTCCCGGCACCGGAACTCCTGGGCCTGCGCCGCGAGGAACTCCCCGGCACCGTGCGCACCGAACGCAGCTTCGAGGTCGAGGCCGCAGGGCCGGTCGAACTCCTGCTCGTCACCCCCGACGGGACCCCACGCCCCGTCGTGACCGCCGGTCACGACGGGCCGGTGCGGATCCTCGTCGACGGGAGCCTCGTCGAGGTGTTCGAGGCCGACCGGGCCACCACCCTGCGCGCCTACCCGGCACCCGGTTGTGCGTGGGAGGTCCGCGGGGACTCGCGCAGCTACCGGCTGGCCGCACCGCCACGCTGAGGGGGCGCCACCGAGTCGCGGACGACGACCGGGCACGGCACCAGGACGGTGCCGTGCCCGGTCTGTGGCGCGTCCGCCCCACCGCCCAGGTCGGCGAGGACGCGGGCGACGGCGGCCTCCCCGATCTGCCGGTGCGGCAACACGATCGTCGTCAGCGCGGGCACCATCGGGGCGGCGAGCGCCGCGTCGTCGTCGTACCCCACGACCGACAGGTCCCCCGGGACGTCGAGGCCGAGGCGTCCCGCCGCCAGGACGGCGCCCACCGCGACGCGGTCGTTGGCGCACACGAGCGCTGTCGGCCGGCCCGGGGACGTGAGGACGGCCGTCGCGGCGGCGAACCCGTCGGAGATGTCCCACCCCGTCTCGACCGTCCGCAGGGCCGGTAGACCGGCTGCGGCGAGCTCCTCGCGGGCACCGTCCTCGCGCAGCGTGCTCGCGACGGCGTCACGGGCCCCGGCGAGCAGGACCAGGTCTCGGTGCCCGGCGTCCAGCAGCAACCGTGCGGCGGCCCGGCCACCGGCGACCTCGTCGGCGACGAAAGCAGGGACGGTGGGACGCGTCGGGTCGTAGCAGTTGGCCAGCACGAACGGCACCCCGGCGGCGGCCTCGGGCACCGCGTACTCCCGCAGGCTCATCGCCGCGAACAACAGCCCGTCCACCCGGCGCGCCCGCAACGTGCGGTAGGCGTCGACCTCGCGCTGCTCCTCGTCGTGGGTGTCGACGAGGACCAGCAGGTGCCCGGACCGTTCCGCCGCCTCCGACGCCCCGCGCAGCAGTTCCCCGCCGTAGGCCGTCGAGGCGATGGCGTCGGTGACGAGGCCGAGCGTGCGGGTCCGGCTGCTGCGCAACGAGACCGCGGACGGGTTGGGTTCGTACTCGAGCTGAGCGGCCGCAGCCCGGATCGCCGCCTGCTTGTCGGGCGCGATGTTCCCGTCGCCCCGGCCGTTCAGCACGAGGGACACAGCGCTGCGCGACACCCCGGCCAGGTCGGCCACGTCCTGGGACGTGGCCTTGCGGGACGGGGGCCGGGTCACCGCGTCAGGCTACCGGCCCGCCGTCCCCCGCCCGGCTCACTTCTTGGCGTTCTTGTCCTTCGCCTTGTCCCCGGCGGCGTCGGAGGAGAGCGCGGCGATGAAGGCCTCCTGGGGCACCTCGACCCGCCCGACCATCTTCATGCGCTTCTTCCCCTCCTTCTGCTTCTCCAGCAGCTTGCGCTTGCGGGTGATGTCACCGCCGTAGCACTTGGCGAGGACGTCCTTGCGGATCGCGCGGACGTTCTCGCGGGCGATGACGCGGGCGCCGATGGCCGCCTGGATCGGGACCTCGAACTGCTGGCGCGGGATGAGGTCCTTGAGCTTGCCGGCCATCATGACGCCGTACCCGTACGCCTTCTCGCGGTGCACGATCTGGCTGAACGCGTCGACCTGCTCGCCCTGCAGCAGCACGTCGACCTTCACCAGGTCGGCGACCTGGTCGCCGTCCACGTCGTAGTCGAGCGAGGCGTACCCGCGGGTGCGCGACTTCAGCTGGTCGAAGAAGTCGAAGACGATCTCGGCCAGCGGCAACCGGTAGCGCATCTCGACGCGGTCCTCGGACAGGTAGTCCATGCCCTGCAGGTCACCGCGGCGCTGCTGGCACAGCTCCATGACGGCCCCGATGAACTCCGACGGGGCGAGGATCGTGGCGCGCACGACCGGTTCGCGGACCTCGGCGATCTTGCCCTCGGGGAACTCCGAGGGGTTCGTGACCTCGACGACGCGCTTGTCCTCCAGCGTCACCTCGTACGGCACGCTCGGCGCGGTCGAGATGAGGTCGAGGTTGAACTCGCGTTCGAGGCGTTCGCGCACGATCTCCAGGTGCAGCAGGCCGAGGAACCCGATGCGGAACCCGAACCCCAGCGCGACGGACGTCTCGGGTTCGTAGCTGAGCGCGGCGTCGTTGAGCTTGAGCTTGTCGAGCGCGTCGCGCAGCAGCGGGTAGTCCGAACCGTCGATCGGGTACAGCCCCGAGAACACCATGGGCTTGGGGTCGCGGTACCCGCCGAGCGCCTTGGTGGAGGGTTTCGCCGCGTTGGTGACGGTGTCCCCGACCTTGGACTGGCGGACGTCCTTCACCCCGGTGATGAGGTAGCCGACCTCGCCGACGCCGAGACCCTTCGACGGGGTCGGCTCGGGCGAGCTCACCCCGATCTCGAGGAGCTCGTGGGTCGCCCTCGTCGACATCATGACGATCTTCTCGCGCGGGGAGAGGTTGCCGTCGATCACGCGGACGTACGTCACGACACCGCGGTAGGTGTCGTAGACGGAGTCGAAGATCATCGCGCGGGCGGGGGCGTCGGCGTCGCCGACGGGGGCCGGGATCTCCTGGACGATGTGGTCCAGCAGCAGGTCCACGCCGACCCCGGTCTTGCCGGAGACGCGCAGGCAGTCCTGCGGTTCGCAGCCGATGAGCTTGGCCAGTTCCTCGGCGAACTTCTCCGGCTGCGCCGCCGGCAGGTCGATCTTGTTGAGGACCGGGATGATCGTGAGGTCGTTCTCCATGGCGAGGTAGAGGTTCGCCAGGGTCTGCGCCTCGATCCCCTGCGCCGCGTCGACGAGCAGCACCGCCCCCTCGCAGGCCGCCAGCGAACGGGACACCTCGTACGTGAAGTCGACGTGGCCCGGGGTGTCGATCATGTTCAGCACGTGCGAGGTGCCGCCGACGTCCCAGGGCATGCGCACGGCCTGCGACTTGATGGTGATGCCGCGCTCGCGCTCGATGTCCATCCGGTCGAGGTACTGCGCGCGCATGGCCCGCTCGTCGACGACGCCGGTCAGCTGCAGCATGCGGTCGGCCAGCGTCGACTTGCCGTGGTCGATGTGGGCGATGATGCAGAAGTTGCGCAGCAGCTCCGGCGCGGTCGCGGCGGGTGCCGGTGCGTCGGCGGCTCTCGGGGACACGGGCGGGGGGCACCTCTCGGTCGGTCGGGCGGGCAGCCTCCATGGTCGCACGGCTGGAACCGGCGGGGTCCGCACGGCGTCCGAGCCCTGCGGTCACGGCGACCGCACCCGACGGAGGTGTCCGATGCGCTCCCCCACCCCTTCCCCCGCACCGGACCGCGCCTCGGACGGCAGCCACGCCCGTCGCTGGGCCGCCCCCGTCCTGGCCGTCACCCTCCTGCTCGGCGCGGCCGCGTGCAGCGGTGGGGGCAGCGACTCGGGTGCCTCCTCGGGGTCGGGCGCCCAGGGCGAGCAGGCCGCGGGGGGCGGGGCCGTGGCGGCCGCGGACAGCCAGGCCCAGACCGGGGACACCAGCGGGGGCTCGAGCGGGGGCACCAGCGGAACGGACAGCGCCGCGCAGGGCCGCGCGGTCGTCTCCACCGCCACCCTCGCCGTCCGTGTCCGCGACCTGCCCGCCGCGGTGCAGGCCGCGACGACGCGCACGACGCAGGCCGGGGGCATCGTCGCGGCGAGCCGCTCCGGGGGCGGCGAGGGGTCCGAGACCGCGCACCTGACCCTGCGGGTGCCCGCCCCCGTCTACCCGCAGGTCCTCGACGACCTCGCGGGGCTCGGCCAGGAGACCGACCGGACCACGACGAGCAACGACGTGACCGCCGAGGTCGCCGACGTCGGCAGCCGGGTCACCTCGGCCCAGGCCGTCCTGGAGACGTTCCGTTCCCGCCTGCCGCAGGCGAAGACGGTGCCCGACATCCTCGCGATCGAGGGCGAGATCGCCCGCCGCGAGGCCGACCTGGAGGCCCTGCAGGCCCGGCAGCGCGTCCTGGCCGACCAGACCTCCCTCGCCACGGTCGACGTCGACCTCACCCGCGGAGCGCCGGTGACGGCCGTCGCGGCGCCGGACCCCGGGTTCCGCGGCGGCCTCGCCGCCGGCTGGCACGCCCTCGGGGAGACGGCGCGGGTCCTCGCCCTGGTCGTCGGCGCGGTGCTCCCCTTCGCCCTGCCGCTGGCCCTGGTCGGGGTCCCCGTGGCGTGGGTGCTGCGGCGACGCCGGAACCGGGGCGTCCCGGACGCGGTCCGCGCGACCCCTTGACCTGAGACCCCGCGTTCACAGAACGTGTCCAGGTGACAGCAGCGTTGATGTCGTGCCTGGTGGGGAGCGTGCTCCTGCTGGTCGCGGGGGTCGGGAAGATCCGCCGACCCGCCGGGACCGTGCGGGCGCTGCGCACGCAGGGGCTGGCCGTCCCGGCCGCCGCGGTCCGGGTGCTGGGCGCCGTCGAGGTCGCCGTCGCCGTCCTCGGCCTCGCGGGGTCGCGACCGGCACTCGCCGTGACCGCGGCCTGCTACGCGGGGTTCACCGGTTTCGTCCTGCTGGCCCTCGTCCGCGGCCGTCCCCTCAGCTCGTGCGGCTGCTTCGGCGAACCCGACCTGCCCCCGACACCCGCCCACGCGGTGCTCACCGGCGCCCTCGCGCTCGCCGCGGCCCTAGCGGCGGCCGGTCCGGCCGGGCTGCCCGCGGTGTGGGCCGGTGGCCCGGCGGCGGCGCTCACGACGGTCCTCCTCACGGCGCTGCTCGTGGCGCTCTGCCTGCTCCTGCTCACCGGGCTGCCCCGGCTCGTCGCCGCCCGCACCCTCGTCCGTCCCGTCCCCGACGCCCGCCACCGGAGGACCGCGTGAGCACCGTGACCACCGTCCTGCTCGTCGGCCTGACCCTGGCGGTCGTGCTGCTGAGCGTCCTCGTCGCCGGTCTGCTGCGCTCGCACGCGGAGATCCTGCGGTCCCTGCACGCCCTCGGCGCCGGCCGGGAGGACACCGCACCCGGGGCGGGGTCGCGGCGGGACCTGCCCTTCGAGGTGGGCCGCGGGGTCGTCGCCGGTGCCGGACCCGACGCCGGCACCGTCGGCCAGCCGGCGACCACGGTCGCGGGGACCACGCCGACCGGCGACGCCGTGCAGGTGGCCGTGGGGGCGGGCGGGACGAACACGCTCATCGCGTTCCTGTCCAGCGGATGCCTGACGTGCCAACGCATCTGGGCCCGGCTCGCGGACCCGTCCCCGCTGTCGCTGCCCCCCGCGACACGCCTGGTCGTCGTCACCCGCGACGCCGACGCCGAGTCGCCCAGCACCGTCGCCACGCTGGCCGCGGGACCGCAGGCCCGCGGGATCGACGTCGTCATGTCGACGAGCACGTGGGAGGCCTACGAGGTCCCGGGATCGCCGTACTTCGCCTACGTCGACGCGGCCGCCGGGCGCGTCCGCGGCGAGGGCAGCGCGACGGACTGGGAGCAGGTCGAACGCCTCGTCGCCGAGGCCGTGGGCGACCACGCCCTGCAGGTCGACCTGCGCGCGCACCACGACCACGCGCAGGACCACGCGCAGGACCACGTGCACGGACGGCACGACGGCCCCCACCGCGAGGCGCGGGCCGACGCCGAACTCCTCGCTGCGGGCATCACCCCCGACCACCCGAGCCTGCGGCTGACGGCGGCCGACCAGGGTCCCGGCACCCCCGGGCGCTGAGACGTGGACCTGCCCGACGTCACCACGGCCGCGCTGCTGCTCGGGGTGCCGACCGCCCTCGTCGCCGCGCTGCGCAGCCTGTGGTCGCCTTGAGGCGAGTCGATGCTCTCGAGCATCACTCCGCTCGGGGAGCGGGGACGCGCCAGCCGGTGGTCGGTCACGGTCACCGCCCACGTCGTCGGGTCCGCCGCCGGCGGTATGGCCCTGGGGGTGCTGCTCGGCACGCTCGGGTGGCTCCTGGGCCTGGTGCTGCGCCCCGTGGCCGGACCCGCGGTGCTGCTCGGGACGCTGGCGGTGCTCGCGCTGGCCGCGGGGACGGTCGCCGCGGAGGCGGGGCGGTGGCGGCGGTTCCCCAGCTGGCACCGGCAGGTCGACGAGGACTGGCTGCACCGGTACCGCGGCTGGGTCTACGGCGTCGGGTACGGGGCCCAGCTCGGCGTGGGCGTCGTGACGATCGTGACGTCCCCCGTCCTGTTCCTCGCGATGGTGTTCATGGTGGCGGCGGGCGGCCCGCTGCCCGGCGCCCTGCTCGGGGCGGTGTTCGGCACGGTGCGCGCCCTGCCCCTGCTGGCCGCCCGGTCGGTGACGACCCCGGCGCGGCTCGCCGGGATGCACCGGCGGCTGGAACGGCTCGCCCCGTTGGGGCGGCGGACGACCGGCGCGTGGGCCGCGCTGGTGGCGGCGGCCTCGGTCGCCCTGACGGTGGGAGTGCTCTCGTGAGGGTGGACGCGCACGGCATCTCCGTCGACGCCCCGGCGGGCTGGGAGGTGCGCATCGTCCGGCGGGCCGCCGAGGGCCACGAACCCGGGTCGCACCGCCGGCCCGTCCTGCACGCCGCGACCGTCCCCCTGCCCGCCGTCCGCGGCGACTTCGGCGGTGGGGTGACGGGGACGCTCGGCAGCGAGGACGTCTTCGTCAGCCTCTTCGAGCAGGACCCCGGGGCCGCGGGCACCGCCCTCTTCGCGGACGCCGGGTTCCCCGTGCCGCAACTGGCGGACTTCTCCCCCAACCGCCTGCAGCGCAGCATCCCGGGGCAGTCGGGCGGGCTGTGGTTCTTCCACGTCGGGGAGCGGGCGTTCAGCCTGTACGTCGTCCTCGGCTCGCACGCCCGCCGGGCGGAGCTGTTCGCCAAGGTGACGCCGCTCGTGCGCAGCGTCCGACTGCAGTCCGAAACGTCAGGAGACCTCTCGTGACCGTCGCCGAACGCACCCTGGGCCACGTCCTGGAGGGGGTCACGGGGTTCTTCAGCCGGTTCCTCGACGCCCGCACCGACCGCCGGGGGTTCCTCGCCCGCACGGCCGTCGTCGGGTCGGCCCTCACCGTCGGGCCGTGGGGTTTCCTCACCCGCCCGCAGAGCGCCTACGCGGCCGTCTGCGGGATCGACTCGACGTGCTCGTCGGGGTACACGGTCTTCTGCGCGACCATCGGCGGCGGCGTCAACCGCTGTCCACCGGGCAGTCTCGTCGGGGGCTGGTGGAAGTCCGACGGTTCGGGGTTCTGCTGCGGCGGTGCGCGCTACTACATCGACTGCCACAGCTACTGCTCGTGCGGGTGCGGGGGCCGCAGCACGTTCTGCGGCGAGGGCTGCCGGAACTGCTCGTGCGGTTGCGGACCGGCCGGTCAGTGCGACCAGCGCAAGGTGTGCTGCAACGAGTTCCGGTACGGCCAGTGCAACCAGGACACCCGGTGCACGGGTCCGGTCTGGTGCCGTGTCGTCACGTGCACCCCGCCGTGGCGGATCCCGGCGTGGAACTGCACGACGACGTCGGCCACCGACCAGCGGACCAACCAGCACTCGGCCCCCTCGCTGCGGGACTGCACGCCGATCGGGCAGGAGTACACCGCGATCGGCGGTCCGGGCGGTGTGCTGGGCGAGCAGCGGACCCCCGAACTCGGCACGCCCGGCCCCGGCGGCGCCTACCAGTTGTTCGACTTCGGGTCGATCTACCACTCCCGGGGCACCGGAGCGCACGAGGTGCACGGGGAGGTGCTGGCGACGTTCGCGGCCCTCGGCTGGGAGGCGGGCCCGCTCGGCTACCCCACCACCGACGAACTGAGCACGCCCGACGGCCGCGGCCGGTTCAACCACTTCGAGCGGGGTTCGGTGGGCGGATTCAACCGGTCGTCGCAACACCTCGAGCAGGAGGTGCGTGATGAAGTCAGCTCAGCAGAGGATGCAGGGCAAGGGGCGCGTCGAGGCGA
>NZ_JBFBND010000060.1:0-18088 GCF_040702905.1 Kineococcus sp. NPDC059986
GTCGTCGCCAGGGGTGTCCGTTGCGGGGTCCTGAGCCACAGGATCAGTCTCGTCCGTTGAGGTCGCGACCGTCAGCGACTTTACGGTCATCCCGCCGTCCGGGCGCTTGACGGGTCCGCGCTCAAGAGCAAACGCCCCGCGCTGCACCACACTGGGACGCGTGCCAGAGCCCACCTCGGATCCCCTCCGATCCGACCTGCACCGCACCTGGGACGACGTCGCCGCCGGACACCTCAGCCGCACCGCCGCTACCGACTGGGCCGCCGACCCAAGCCGGGCCGTGGACTACTCCAGCGGACCGAGCCGCTGCACCAGGCGTGGCTGCTCCTGCACGACCTGCGTCGCGCCCCCCTCGACGAAGCCGCCGTCATCAGCGGCGGCCCCCACGAACATGACGAACTCGCCGCACGCCGGCGTGAGCAGTGGCGTACCGAGCTCACCCGCTACGACGTAGACCCACTGGCCTGGAACCGCACCTACTGGAGCGGCTACCTGCGCCGCACCGCCGAGGCGGGCCACCACCACGCACCCGCCCGCCTCGCCGCCCGGCTCGTCGAGCACGGCCTCATCCTCGACCAGGACGCCGTGGCGGTCCTCGGTCGGGCTTGGCCGCCCGGCCCCTGAGCAGGACCGCACTTCACGGTCATCCCGCGCTCGGTGCGCGATCACTGCAGGCCTCCGACGTCCGGACACGACGATGGCCGCTCTGTCAGCGTTCGCCCTCAGCACACGCTGCAGGGCTGGGCACTCGAGTGGTCCAGGCACCACGGTGGGGGTGTGAGCGAGCTCCCCATCCAGGTGTCCTTGCAAGCCTCACCGCAGGACGCCCGGTCCTGGGTCGACCTCGCCCACCGCTGCGAAGACGCCGGCTACCGCGCCCTGCTGGTCTCTGACCACCCCGGCAGCGGCCCCTCCCCCTTCATCGCCCTGGCCGCAGCAGCCACCGCCACCACGACCCTGCGACTGGGCACCTACGTCCTGAACGCCGGAATCCGCGACGCCCTGCTCATCGCCGCCGACACCGCCACGCTCGACGTCGTCTCCGGTGGGCGCGCCGAGGTCGGCCTCGGAGCAGGTCACACCCCCGCGGAGTGGGAGATGACCGGACGCACCCGCCCCGACGCCGCCGGGCGCGTGCGACACCTGATCGAGGTGGCCTCTGCGGTGCGCACCCTGTTGGAAGGGCGAAGCGTGCCCGCCGCCGACGTCGGCGCTGCCCGCGACGTCGCCCTCACCGCCCCCCGTCCGGTGCAGCCTCGGGTTCCGGTGCCGATCGGTGGAAACCATCCCGAACTGCTGGCCTGGGGCGGCGCCCACGCCGACGCGGTGGGCCTGTCCGGGCTGGGACGCACCCTGCCCGACGGTCACTCCCACACCGTGGACTGGTCACCTGCTCGCATCGAGACCACCGTCGCCGCGGTGCGCTCCGGGGCCGAAGCGGCCGGCCGGGACCTGCCGCCGCTCGAGGCGCTGGTGCAGGTGGTGACCGTCACCGACGACCGCCGCAGCGCGGCGGGGGAACTGGCGCAGGAGACCGGGTCCGACGTGGAGGACCTCCTGCGCGCTCCCTACCTGTGGATCGGCACGCTGGAGGAGATCGTCGAGCAGGTGCACACCGCGCGTCAGCGCTGGGGCATCAGCCGTTGGGTCGTGCGCGCAGGTGCTTTCGACACCGCCCGTGAGGTCATCGCCCGCCTCGCGACGAAGATTTAGTCGCGCAGGAGACATGGTGCAGACGATCACCGTCGACGAGGACGAGACGTCGACCTGGTCCGCGCGGCAGACGGCAGCGGGGCTGCGTGCGTTGGCCGCGTACTGCAGATCGACCAGGTGCACCCCACCACCGTCTGAGACGGCAGCTGGGACCCGGGTGAGGTGGACGCGTTGCCCCGGCCGGTTGCTGTCCAAGGAAGGATCGGCACGGTCGGAACGGCTGCTGGAGCTGTCACGTCCGAGACTCGTGCGACCTCGTGGGCGGCTCCTCCTCGTCTGCAGCCTGGTGACGGCCCTGCAGGCGTGCAGTTCCACGCCACGCGACTGCACGACGATCGGCGGGAGCAGCGGGGTGAGCTTCGACGGCTCGGCGCTGCCCGTCTCCGCCCCGCTGCCGTGGCAGAGCACCTCCTGCGCCGGCACCGTGTGCCAGGACCAGGTGATCGACGACCACGAGAGCACCTGGCTCGGTGTGGAGAACGACCAGCTGGGCGCAGGTCCGGTCACCGCCCGCCTGAAGGTCGTGGCCGCCGACGGCACCGTCCTCGTGGACTCCGCGACGAAGGTCACCCCCCGGAACGCGTCGACGTCAACGGCAACGGTTGCGGACCCGTCATCTGGACCGCACGGGTCGCCGTCGGGGTCGACGGCTCTCTCGCCGCTGCCCCGGTCGGCGAGAGGTCCTGACTCGACCGCACGGTGATCCCGCTCCAGGGCGGCACAACGGCGACGACACGCCTTGACGTGAGGCCGGAACGCGCGAAGGCCGGTCACGCCATCGACGTGACCGGCCTCGCGGAGGGACCGGTGGAGGCAAGGGGACTCGAACCCCTAACCCCCTGCTTGCAAAGCAGGTGCGCTACCAATTGCGCCATGCCCCCGGGTAGTGCTCGTTCAGCGCACCGTGTCGGTGGCCTCGGCCCACAGTTCGCGCTCCGCCTTCTGCGACGCCCGACGGCGCCACGCGAAGACTCCCCCGGCGAGCAGCCCCACCAACAGCAACTTCTTCACGTACGGGCCTCCTCACAGGACGGGCCGCGGCGGACACCCGTCGCGACGCGGAAACGCTAGCACGCTGCGTGATCGCGCTCAGGTCGACGGCGCGGCGGCGGTTCCCGACCGCCGGGAGGTCCCCACCTGCGCGGCGTCGAGCAGAGTGGCCGCCATGCTCGTCGCGAGACCGCGCAGGGGTCGACCCTGGACGCTCGAGCCGCTGAAGAACCCGTCGTGCACGGCCGTCAACTGCTGGGCGAGCAGGTCGGGACGACGAACCCCCGCCTCGACGAGTGCTCCGCGGAAGAACGCCGTCAGCTGGTCGTGGAACTCGCGGGCCACGGCGCGGGCCGGGTGGTCGGCGACCTTGACCTCACTGGCGATCGAGACGAACGGGCAGCCGCGGTACCCGGGGTCGGCGGCGGTCTGCTCGATGCGTTCGAAGACGCCGAGGATGCGGGCCCGCGGCGTTGTCGTGTCGTACGGACCGGGCAGCAAGCGGGCGAGGTGGCCCGGCGCGCTGCGTGCCAGGGCGGCCGCGAGCACCTCGTCCTTGCTGTCGAAGTACTGGTACATGGACCGCTTGGACACCCCCGCGGCCTCGCACAGCGCGGCGATCCCCACGCCGACGCCCTGTTCGTAGAACAACCGGGCCGCAGCGTCGAGAAGTCGGGTGACGGTGCCGCCGTCGGTACCGGTCTCAGCTGTCGACGACGTGTTCACCCGTTGAGTCTACGGCTGGACTGGTCAGAGCGAAACCGATCGGTGTACCTTCACCTGAGACCGATCGGTTTACCTTTTCGAGGAGACGACGATGGACCAGCACGACACCGCGACGCTGCCGACCACGACCCGTGCGTGGCACCTGGACAACCGCCCGGAGGGCCAGCCGACCGCAGAGGGTTTCTCCGTCCGCGCGGTCGACCTCCCCGAGCTCGCCCCGGGCCAGCTCTTGGTCGAGAACGAGTTCCTCTCGGTCGACCCGTACATGCGGGGTCGGATGAGTGCGAAGAAGTCGTACATCGAGCCCTACGACGTCGGCGCCCCCATGGACGGCCCCGCGGTCGGCCGCGTGCTCGCCTCCCGCGCCGAGGGTTTCAGCGTGGGCGACCACGTGTTCCACGGCCTGGGCTGGCGCGAGCACGCCGTCGTCGACGCGGCGACCGTCAACGCGGTCGACGCCACCACCGCTCCGCTGCCGATGTACCTCGGCGTCCTGGGGATCCCGGGACTGACGGCCTACGTCGGACTGCAGCGCTTCGCCAGGATCCAGCCAGGTGACACGGTGTTCGTCTCCGGCGCCGCGGGCGCGGTGGGCACCTCGGTCGGGCAGATGGCGAAACTCATGGGCGCCGGCCGCGTCATCGGCAGCGCGGGCAGCGACCACAAGGTCCAGGCGCTCACGGAGACGTTCGGCTACGACGCGGCGTTCAACTACAAGACCGGCCCGGTCGCCGAACTGCTCGACACCGCAGCCCCCGACGGCATCGACGTGTTCTTCGACAACGTCGGCGGGGACCACCTCGAGGCCGCCGTCGGCGCCCTCCGGCTGCACGCCCGCATCGTGCTGAGCGGCATGGTCTCGCAGTACAACGACGAACCGGTCGTCGGCCCCCGCAACCTCTGGAACCTGTCCGTGACGCGCTCGGACCTGCTGACGTTCATGATCACGGAGGAGATGGACCTCGCCCCGGAGTTCTACGGCCGAGCCGGGCAGTGGCTGGCCACGGGTGCCCTGCGGTCGCACGAGACCGTCGTCGACGGTTTCGAGAACACCCTGGAGGCGTACTTCGCCCTCATGCGCGGCGAGAACGTCGGGAAGATGGTCGTGGCCCTCTGACCCGCCTGGACACCGACGGAAACCCGCGGGCCGGACGCACCCGGGAGTTCACGTGACCGACACCAGCCCCCAGCGCATCGACCGCACCTCGCCCCGCGCGCGCCTGTCGTGGTGCGCCGAGGGAACGCTTGACAGCAAAAGTGAGTGCACTCATAGTTGAGCGTGGTCGTTGAAGGCTTGGCGGACGAGGAGGGGACCGTGGACGGCTCGAGCACAGGGACGTACGCGGACACCCGCACCACCGTCGTCCACGCCGCCGGGACGCTCTTCGCCCACCGCACCGTCGGCGCCGACCGCGGGGGGCCGGCCGCGGGGGGCCGGCCGCGGTTCCCCTCGTCGTCCTGACGCACCTGGGCGGCTCGCTGGACAGCGTCGACGCGCCCCTCGTGGACGCCCTGGCCCAGGACCGGCCCGTCGTGGCGCTCGGGTACCGCGGGGTCGGCGGGTCCGGAGGTCGCGTGGCGCCCACCGTCGAGGCCATGGGCACCGACGTGGTCGCCGCCGTCGCCGCCCTGGGCCTGGAGCGGATCGACCTGCTGGGCATCTCGATGGGAGGGATGGTCGCGCAGGCGGTCCTGGCGAACGCTCCCGAACTCGTCGAGCGCGCCGTCCTCACGAGCTCCGGTCCGCAGGGCGGCCCTGGGCTGCACCGGCTCCGCCGGGCCATGGTCCGGGGCACGGCCACGGCGCTCCTGCGCCGCACGGATCCCCGCGTCCCCCTGTTCTTCACCTCCACACCCGGCGGGCGCGTCGCTGCGCGGGAGTTCCTGGCGCGCCAGAGGGCGCCCCGGGTCGACCGCGATCCGGCCGCCGGCCCCGCCGTCCTGCGGGCGCAGACCGCCGCGGTCGCCCGCTGGAGGCGCCGTCCCCCACCGGGCCGCTCCCCGTTCGAGGGCCCGGTGTGGATCGTGCACGGCGACGGCGACCGGCTGGTCCCACCGGCCAACGCCGTCGCGCTGCACCGCCTCCTGCCCCAGGCCGACGTCACCGTCTTCCCCGACTCAGGACACGGTGTCGTCTTCCAGCACCACCTCGCCGTCGCCGACCGAGCGCGGGAGTTCCTCCGCCGCTGACCCCCACGGGCCCGACCGCCGTGGCGCTCCACCCGTGGCCACCCGTCCCCCGCAACCGACGACGTCAGGATGAGACATGAAGGCGTACGCGATCGACCGGTACCAGGGCCCCCTGCGCGCCGCCGACGTCCCCGAACCGGTCGTCGGTGACGACGACGTCCTCGTGCGGGTCGAGGCCGCCGGTCTCAACGTCCTCGACGAGAAGATCCGCTCCGGGGAGTTCAAGCAGATCGTCCCCTACGACCTGCCCCAGGTGCTGGGCCACGACGTGGCCGGGACCGTCCTGCAGGTCGGGGCGGCGGTGCGGGGGTTCAGCGTCGGCGACGAGGTGTACTCCCGCCCGCGCAAGGACCGCATCGGCACCTTCGCCGAACGCATCTCCATCCCGCAGGACGACGTGGCCCTCCGGCCCCGCTCGTTCACCGCGACCGAGGCCGCCTCCCTCCCGCTCGTGGCGTTGACGGCCTGGCAGGCCCTCGTCGAGAGGGGCGGGCTGCAGTCCGGCCAGAAGGTGCTCGTCCACGCCGGGTCCGGCGGGGTGGGGACGATCGCCCTCCAGCTCGCCAAGCACCTCGGGGCCGTCGTCGCCACGACGGCCAGCGGCTCCAACGCCGACTTCGTCCGCGACCTCGGCGCCGACACGGTCGTCGACCACCGCACGCAGGACTTCCAGGCCCTGCTCAGCGGGTACGACCTGGTCCTGGACGGCGTGGGCGGCGACACCCTGACGAAGTCCCTGCGCGTCCTGCGCCCCGGCGGCAAGGTCATCGGCCTCACCGGACCACCCGACCCCGCCTTCGCACGCGAGGCGGGTCTGAACCCCCTGCTGCGCCTCGCGATCGCCGGACTGAGCGCGAAGGTCCGGCGCCAGGCCGCGAAGCTCGGGGTGTCCTACGAGTTCCTCTTCATGCACGCCAGCGGCGAGCAGTTGCGCACGATCACCCGACTCGTGGACGACGGTGTCCTGCGCCCCGTGGTGGGTCGCACGTTCCCCTTCGACCAGGCCCCGCAGGCCCTGGAGTCCCTGCAGCGGGGCGGGACCCGCGGCAAGACCGTGCTGACCTTCCCGACCCCCTGAACACCTCACCCACCAGTTCCTGGAGGAACCCCCGTGAACCCCGCCGAGAACTCCCCCGGCGTTCCCGTGACCTCGTACGCCCTGGCGCCGACGAAGACGGTCACCGCGGGACCGACCGTCTTCGCCTACCGCGAACTCGGTCCCACCGGCGACGTCCCCGTCGTCTTCTTCACCCACCTCGCCGCCACGCTCGACAACTGGGACCCGCGCATCGTCGACGCCGTGGCCGCCACGCGCCACGTCATCACCTTCGACAACACCGGTGTCGGTGCTTCCACCGGGAAGGTGCCCGCCACCCTCGAGGAGGCCGCCGACGACGCCTTCGCGTTCCTCTCAGCCCTCGGCCTGGAGCGCATCGACGTCTTCGCCTTCTCCATGGGCGCGATGATCGCCCAGGACCTCGTCCTGGCCCACCCCGAACTCGTCCGCAGACTCGTGCTGACCGGGACCGGACCCCGTGGCGGCGAGGACGTGGACAAGGTCGTGCGCACGACGTACTGGGACGTGCTGCGGGCCACCCTCACCCGCTCCGACCCCAAGGAGTTCCTCTTCTTCCAGCGCGACGCCGCCGGGAAGCGTGCCGCGCGGCAGTTCACCGCCCGACTGGGCGAACGCACCCGCGACCGGGACCGGAAGATGAGCAACCGCGGGTTCCAGACCCAGCTCGGCGCCATCGTCCGGTACGGACGGTCCCCGGCGGCCGACCTGTCCCGGATCACCCAGCCGACGCTCATCGCCAACGGCGACGGCGACCGGATGGTGCCCTCGGTCCTGTCCCACGACCTGCACCGGCGCATCGCCGGCTCCGAACTCGTCGTGTACCCCGGCTCGGGCCACGGCGCGATCTTCCAGTTCCACGAGGAGTTCGCCCCCGTCCTCGTGGAGTTCCTGAACCGCTGACACCGGTCCGTTCAGCGGGGCAGCACGTGGACCAGCTGCCCGCGGAGGTGGTCCACGACCTCCTCCGGTGACCACGTCGGCCCCGCGTCGGCCGCCATCGCCACGAACAGCACCGCGGACACCACGTGCGCCAGGACCCGCGCCGCGTCCTGATCGACCTCCCCGTCCCGGGTCAGGACGTCCGCGACGGCGGCCTCGGTCTGGGCGACGATGGACAGGGCCTGCTCGTGGTGCGGTTCGCTCGCGTCCCCGAAGACCATCTCCCGCAGGTAGGTGCGGCCGTTGTCCAGTTGTGCTCGGTTGCACTCCACGACGGGACGCAGCACGGCCAGCACGGCCTCCAGCCGGTCCCCCTCGCGCTCGGCCGCGGAACGACCCCGTTCCAGCGCCTGGGCGTAGTTGGCGTTCTGGACCATCAACAACAACTCACCCTTGGTCCTGGCGTAGAGGAACAGGGTGCCGGCGCCGATGTCGGCGCGCTGCGCGATCTGCTGGGTGGTGACGTCGTCGACACCGTGCTCGGCGAACAACTCACCGGCGGCGGCGAGGATCCGCTCGAGCTTGGCCGCCTTGTTCCGCTCGCGCCGACCGGACGGGGACGCAGGAGACATGGGTTCCCCTCCAGGAATGGAAACTGACTGGACTCTGTTCTGATCAGAGTCAGTATGAGCGACGGCCGGCACTCCTTCCAGCCATCCTCCTCCGCTGGACTCCGGCGCCCCACCCGCGGGACCCCGCGCTCATCCGCACCACACCATCCAGAACCACCGACGGACAAGGAAGCAGAACATGCCCAACCTCGAGGGAGCAGTCGTCCTGGTCACCGGCGCGAACGGAGGGATCGGCACCCACTTCGTCCACGAGTTCCTCGCGCGGGGCGCCGCGAAGGTCTACGCCACCGCCCGCACCCCGCGGACGTGGGACGACGACCGCGTCGTCCCGCTGCGCCTGGACGTCACCGACCCCGCCTCGATCCGCGCCGCCGTCGACGCCGCTCCGGACGTCACCGTCCTCGTCAACAACGCGGGAGCCTCCCCCAGCTCCTTCGGCATCCTCACCCAGACCGACGAGGAGATCCGCGCCAACGTCGAGGTGAACTTCCTCGGGCCGTTGTTCCTCGCGCGCGCCTTCGCTCCCGTGCTCTCCGGCAACGCCGGGACGAGCGGCGGCAGCACGGTCATCGACGTCGTCTCGGCGATGAGCTGGTACGCGCTCGGGGGCGTCTACAGCGCGACCAAGGCGGCTCTGTGGTCGGCGACGAACTCCCTGCGCCTGGAACTGGCACCCGCCGGCGTCCACGTCGTCGGCGTGCACGTCGGCTACGTCGACACGGCCATGGCGGCGCACTCCACCGACCCCAAGACCGCGCCCGAGGACTTCGTGCGCACCGTGCTGGACGGGACCGAGGCCGGGGCCTACGAGATCCTGGCCGACGAGACCTCCCGTCAGGTGAAGGCCGCCCTCAGCGGCCCGCTCGAGGCGCTCTACCCCCAGCTCGCGCAGAACGCCTGACCTCCCGCCGCCCGGACCCCCGGGGCCGGCAGACGTGACGACAGTCCACGTCGGCCGGCCCCGTCACCGGTCCGCCGCCCGGTGGCCGTCGACCGCGTGCAGATGGTCCGACGTGACCCTGATCGCGCTCAGGTCGAGCGCCGCGGTGCCGACCGAGGGGTGTCATGACCACGGACCCCGGCCTGCGCACCGCCCTGGTGCACGAGTGGATCGCGGCCCGCGCGGGCGCGGAGCAGGTCTTCGAGGTGCTCGCCGGGCTGTGGCCCGACGCCGACCTGCACGCCCTCAGCGCGGCGCCGGACGTCGCGCTCGAGCTCGGCGGCCGCCCGCTCCGCACCACGGCGCTCGACGGCCTGCGCGACCACCGCGCCCTCGCGCTGCCCCTCATGCCCGCCGCGTGGGCCCGGCACGCCCGCGACGTCCAGGGCAGCTACGACCTCGTCGTCACCTCCCACCACGCCTTCGCGACGTCCAACCGCCTCGTCGCGCCGGGCGGGGTGCACCTCGCCTACGTCCACACCCCCGCCCGGTACGTCTGGAGCCCCGAGCTCGACGGCCGCGGTACGTCCCCCCTGCTCACCCCGGTCCGTCGCCTGCTCGCGGCCGCCGACCACCGCGCGGCCCGCGGGGTCACCGCGTTCGCGGCGAACAGCACCGAGGTGGCCCGCCGCATCGGCCGGTTCTGGGGCCGCGAGGCCGTCGTCGTGCACCCCCCCGTCGACGTCGCCCGGTTCGCCGGGGCGGAACCCGACACCCTCGACCTGCCCGACGGGTTCCTCCTCGCCCTGGGCCGGTTCGTCCCGTACAAGAACCACCTGCTCGCCGTGGACGTCGCCGAACGCGCGGGCCGTCCCGTCGTCGTGGCCGGCACGGGTCCGCTGCTGCCCGTCCTGCGGGAACGCGCCGCGACCGCATCGGTCCCCGTCGTCGTCCTCGACCGCCCGTCGCGAGGCACCGTCCGCGAACTCCTGCGGCGTGCCGCCGTCCTCGTCTTCCCCACCGTCGAGGACTTCGGCATCGTCCCCGTCGAGGCCATGGCGTCGGGCACCCCCGTGCTGGCCCCTCGCCGCGGCGGATCGGGCGAGACCGTCCTCGACGGCGTCTCCGGGGCCCTCGTCGACGACCTCACCGTGGCGGCGTTCGCGGACGCCCTGCCGCGCGCGGAGGCCTGCGCCGCCGCCGACTGCCGGACGCGGGCCCTCGCGTTCGACGTCGACCGCTTCACCGCCCGGATCCGCGACTGGGTCGGTGAGCACACCGGGGTGCTGCGCCCGTGAGCCGACGATGATCGTCCTGGCGCTGCTCGGTCTGGCCGGCGCCTTCACCGGGCTGCTGTTCTGCGTGACGGCCACCGACCGCACGCGCCTCACCGTCGCGGCGTTCCTCGCCGTCCCGCAGGTCTACGTCGGCCCGCTGGCGACGCTGAACCTGCCGTTGAGCCAGTGCTGGGTGATCCTCATCGCGATCTGCTGGCTGCTGGAACGCAAGGAGCTGCCCGTCCGCGACCCGGTGTTCCGGGCGATCCTCGTGTTCGGCCTGACCCAGGGGATCGCCATCAGCTGGTCCCCGAAACCGATGGTGGGGATCCTCGAGGTCGCGCGGTTGATCTCGTTCGCGTTCCTCGTGCTCTACGCGGCGCGGGTGGAACGGGTCCGAGCGGGCGCCCTCACCGGGCCGTTCACCGTCGTCCTGTGCTGGGCCGTCGTCAACGCCGTCCTCGTGTGGGTGTTCCGCCTCTCCCCCGCGCTGGAGTCGGTGTTCCTGCACTCCCCGCTGGCCCCGCTCATCGTGGGTCCGGACGCCATGACGGCGTTCTTCGACGGCGGCGCCAACAACGTCACCGACCCGCTGAAGTCGGGCGGGTTCTTCATCAACGCGAACGTCTCCTCGATGTTCCTCGGTGTCGCGACGTTCTGCTTCCTCGCCCTCGGTGTCGGACTGCGCGGGGCGGAACACCGCCGCCGCAAGCGGTTGTACGCGGCCGGTGCGCTCGTCTGCTGGTCGGCCACGTTCATGACGGGGTCCAAGACCGCGGCGGCGCTCGCCCTCGTCCTTCCGCTCGCCGTGCGCGGGGTCCAGGTCCTCGGTCGCCCGAACGCGAAGTGGTTCCTGCCCCAGGCCGGGGCCGCCATCGGGCTCGGTGTCTGGCTCGTGCCGCGACTGCTGGAGAAGTACGTCCCCGGCTACGCCGACGCCTCGACGGAGAGCCTGGCGAGCCGCGCCCCCATGTGGGAGTTCGCGATGAGGATGTTCAAGGAGCACCTCGTCCTCGGCCTCGGGTTCGGCGGGTGGGCGCAGACGATCGAGCAGTTCGCCGCGCTCGGCATCGAGACCCTGCCCCCGCACAACCTCTTCATCGCCGCCTGGGCCTCGAGCGGGTTGCCCGGCGTGGCGGGTCTGCTGTTCCTCGCCCTGACGATCCTCGTCGTGCTCACGGCCGTCGTCGTGAAGAACGTCGGAACCCACCTCGCCCGCACGACGGCGTTCGCCCTCGGCGCCTGGTGGTGGGTCCTCATCCACGGGATGGGCGACAACACCGCCGTCTACGGCGAGGCCAAGTCGATGATCCTGCTGGCCATGCTGCTCGGCCTCGTCACGAGCCGGCAGGCCGCGCACCGGACCGCCGTCGTGGCGGCCGAACGGGAGGGTGAGTCGTGCCCCGCGTAGCCGTCGTCCGGCACACCTTCGGCCTGCCGTCCGAACCCTTCGTGCTCTCCCAGGCACGCGCGTTCTCCCGGTGGGAACCCGTCCTCGTCTCGCGCGACGAGGTCCCCGCCGACGTCGCCGCCGGGTTGCCGTCGCACTCGCTCGTCGACGCCTCGGGCCCCCGGGCCGCCGCGCTGCACACCGCCGGCCTCGCGTCCGGGCCGCTGACGACGGCTCTTCGCTCCCTGCGCGTCGACGCGGTCCTGGCGCACTTCGGGTTCGAGGCCTCCTGCGCGCTGCCGGCCACCCGCCGGGCGCAGGTCCCGCTCGCCACCGTGTTCCACGGCGTGGACGCGACCACCTCGCGGACCGGACTGCTGCGCGCCCGGCACGTCTCGTGGGCGACGTACGCGCGGCGGTCGCGCGCCCTGGCCCACCGGGGCGACCTGTTCCTGCCGGTCTCGGACCACCTCCGGCAGCGGGTCCTGGGCCGGGGTTTCCCGGCCGACCGCACGGTGACGCACCACCTCGGCATCGACCTCGACACCCTGCCCACCGCCGATCCCGTTCCCGGCACCGTGGTCCACGTCGGACGACTCGTGCCGAAGAAGGGCCACGCCACGTTGTTCCGGGCCCTCACGGGGATGCCCGGGGTGCGCCTCACGTGCGTCGGCGACGGACCGTTGCGGGCCGACCTCACCGCCCTCGCCGCCGACCTGCGGCTCGACGTGGAGTTCACGGGAGTGCTCGACCACGCCGCGACGCTCGACCGCATCGCGCGGTCCTCCCTGCTGTGCCTGCCGAGCACCACCGGCCCCACGGGCGACCAGGAAGGGTTGGGACAGGTGCTGCTGGAGGCCGGGGCGCTCGGGCTGCCGGTCGTCGCGACCCGGCACGGGGGGATCCCCTCCGCCGTCGTCGACGGCGCGACGGGACTGCTCGTCCCCGAACAGGACCCCGACGCCCTCGCCGCGGCGATCCGTCGCGTCCTGGAACGCCCGCGCCTGGCGACCGAACTCGGCACGAACGCCGTCCGGCACGTCCGGGAGAACTTCGACGTCCGGGTCCAGACCGCGCGCCTGGAGGAACTGCTCGACGGTCTCCTCGACGGGTCCACGCGGTGAGCGGCCGGACCGTCCTCGTCCTCGCCCGGTCGCTGCCGCTGCACCACGCGGGCGGGATGGAATCGGTGACGTGGGACCTGTGCCGCGCCCTCACCGCGCGCGGGGTCGACGTCGTCGCCGTCACGACGCACCTCCCCGGTCTCCCCGCGGAGTTCCACCACGACGGGGTGCGGGTCCGAGCCCTGGCCGGCACCACCCCGGGGCGCTACTCGCGGTCCTGGTGGTCGGCGTCCCGCACGGCCGTCGCCGCCGACCTCGTGCGGGGAACCGCCGGCCTGCTCTCGGTGAGCGCCGGGGGTTTCGGAGCGCTGGGCCTCGCCCGCGCGGCCGGCGTCCGGACGGTGCTGCAGGCGCACGGGACGTCCGTCGACGAGATCGTCTCCAAACTCGGCGCACGACGCGTCCGCTCCCTGGTGACGTTGCCCCGCAACGTCTCCGGGTTGGCCAAGGACGTCGTCACCTACCGGGGGTTCGACGAGGTCGTCGCCGTCGGGCCGCGCGTCGAGCGGTCGCTGACGCGGTTCCCGCTCGGCCCGGCCGTCGCGATGCCGCCGGTGCACCTCGTGGAGAACGGGGTCGACACCGACGTGTTCCGGCCCGATCCCGTCGTGCGGGAACGGGTCCGCGCCGACCTCGCCGTCACCGGCGACCTGTTCGTCGTCGTCGGGCGGTTGCACCCGCAGAAGCGCGTCGACCGGTCCGTGCGGCTGTTGACGCGGTTCCCGGCCGCGACGCTCGTCCTGGCCGGTGACGGACCGGACCGTCCGGCCCTGGCCGACCTCGCCCGCGACCTCGGGGTGCAGGACCGCGTGCGGTTCCTGGGTGCCGTCGACCGGGCGCGGGTTCCCGGACTGCTCGCTGCCGGGGACGTCTCGCTGCTCACCTCGCAGTGGCGGGAGGGGCTGCCCATGGCCGTGCTGGAGTCCCTCGCCTGCGGAACTCCCGCGGTGACCTCGCTGACCACGGCACCGGTCGCGGGGGCCGACGTACCGCGCGTCGACGCGGCGGACCCGGACGAGCTCGCGGCGGGGGTGCGCCGTGTCCTGGACCGTCACGTCGGGGGTTCGTCGCTGCTGCCGGAGCGGTACTCCCTGACCCGGGTCGCCGCCCGGTACGCCGAACTCCTCGGCGCCGCGTGATGCGCGACGGCGTCCGGCGGCTCGTCCTCGGAGGTCTCGTCGGCAAGCTCCTCGGCATGCTGCGCGAGGTGCTGCTCGCCGCGGCCTACGGGACGGGGGTGGCGGCCACCGCGACGCGCGTCGCGCAGACGGGGACCCTCGTCCCCGTCGACTTCTTCACGGCCGACGTCCTGTCCGCGGGGTTCCTGCCGCTGCACAAGGAACTGCTGCGCACCGATCCCGCCCGCGCCGACGGGTTGTTCCGGGCCCTGCGCCGCGCGCTGTGGGTCCTGTCGGCCGTGCTGCTCGTCGGCCTCGTCGCGGGTGCGGGAACGGTCGTGCGGCTCGTCGCCCCCGGTCTGGAACCGTCGACGGCCGCCGCCTGCGCGCAGTTCCTGCGCGTCATGGCGCTGGGGATCCCGAGCTACCTGCAGTTCTCGCTGCTGAGCTACCTGGAGATGTCTCACGGCGGGTTCCGGCTGGCCGGGGTGCGCGCGACCGTCCAGAACCTCGGGATGGTCGCGGCCCTCGGCGCAGCCTGGGTGCTCGGGCAGCCCGTCGTGCTCGCGAGCGGGTTCGCGCTGGCCTACGTGGGGTTGCACGCGTGGGGGGTCGGGCAGGTGGCGGACCTGGTGCCCGGCGGGCCGACGGCGGACGTCCGCGCCGCGTTGGGGCAGGTCTGGCGGCGGGTGCGTCCGCTGCTGCTGCTGCCCGTCGTGCTGCAGGGTTCCGTCGTCGCCGAACGCGTCGTCGCGTCCCTGCTCGGCGACCAGGTCGTGGCGGCCGTCGACTACGCCCGCTTCATCGCGACGACGGGGGTGAACCTGCTCGCCGTCCCCCTGGGGCTGGCCGGCCTGGCCGCGCTGGCCGGGCTCGACCGCGCGGCCGCCCGCGAGCGCCTGGCCGGGACCCTGCCCGGTCTGCTGCTCGTCGTGGTGCCCGCGTCGGTGGTGCTGACGGTGGGCAGCGCGCCGGTCGTGCAGGTCCTCTACGCGCGGGGCGCGTTCGACGCGTCCGCCGTGGCGACGTCGGCCGCCGTCCTGGTGGGTTTCGGACTGGGGTTCTGGGCGCAGTCGTGCGCCTACGTCCTCGTCAAGGCGCTCAACGCCGCGGGCCGGAACCGCACCGCGGCCGGCGCCCTGCTCGCCGGGCTCCTCGTGACCCTGGCGCTGAACCTGGCCCTGCACCGTGCCCTGGGGCCGGTGACGTTGGGGCTGGCCGCGTCCGCGGGAGCCGTCGTGACGACCGTCGTCGCCGCCCGTCCCCTGGGCGTCGCCGGTCTGCTGGCGGGCTGGGTCCTGGCGTGTCTGCCCGTCGCGGGTGTGGCGGGGGTCCTCGGCTGGTGGCTGGCGCGGGACCTGGACGGTTGGGTCGCGCTGCTCGCCGTCGTCGGCACCGTCGGCGCGGTGTGGGGGGCCGCCTGGCTGGGCGTCGGTCCGTGGCGTCGCGTCGGCGTCGGCATCCTGCGCGGTGCGGTGCGGTCGTAGCGCTCGATGTTCGGACCGGCATCCACTTGCCATGAGGGCATGTGGATGCCAGGCTCTTGTCCATGGACGAGACCACCGCCCGAGACCAGGCCGACGAAGCCCTGCGCGCCGTCCGCGCCGCGAGCCGCCCGTCGCTCCCCCGCCCGCTGTGCGCCACGGCGGCCCTCTGCGCCGGTGCGGGAGTGGCCCTGCTGGCCCAGGGGTCCGGGGTCGCGAAGGTCGTCACGCTCGTGCTCGCGCTGGCGCTGCTCGCCGCCGCCCACCTCATCCCGAGCACCGCCCGACGGCGCCGGGGCCTGCACGGGTACCGCGGCGGGGCACGCACCGAGAACACGACCTTCCTGCTGTGCGCGCTCGTCCTCGTCGTCGTCGGGGGGACCGCGACCGCGGCGCTCGCCGCGATCTTCGTCGGACTCGGCGTCGCGGTGGCGGTCGCCTGGTACGCCATGCTGCGCGGCGTCCTCGTCGCCGGCGGCCGGACGCGGTCGTGACCACCACGACCGGAGGCGGGACCCCGGGCACGGACCCGGGCCTGGACGACGTGTTCTCCAACACCGTCCGGTTGCGCCTGTGCGCCTACCTCTCGGGCTGCGAGGAAGCCGACTTCCAGGCCGTGCAGGACTACTGCGGCCTGACCCAGCCGACGCTGTCGAAGAACGTCACCGTGCTGGCCGACCGCGGGTACGTCGCCGTCGCGAAGGTCGCCTCCGGGCGGTACACGAGGACGCGGCTGCGGCTGACGGACGACGGGCGGGTCGCGCTGGACGGGCACGTCGCCGCCCTGCAGGCCATCGTCGGCCAAGCCCGCGCGCAGCACGACGCGTGATCGACCCCCTCGAGGCGTTCGCTGCGGAGTCCCGCGCCTTCTACGCCCGGCGGGGACCACGGCGCGGTCCCTCGTCCGACGCGGAACTGCGGTCCGCGCGCGAGCAGATGCCCGCCCCGGTCCCGGCAGTCCCGGCGGCCAGGACGGAGGTGGCCCACGCACTGGGTCGGGAGGTCACCGTCCGCGTGCACGAGCCGAGGACCGGACCGGCCGTCGGCGCGCACCTCGAGGTCCACGGCGGGGGTTTCGTGCTCGGTTCCGCCGCGCACGACGACGTGCGCTGCCGCGCGCTCGCGGAGGCGACGGGCCTCGTCGTGGTGGGCGTCGAGCACCGGCTCGCGCCGGAGCACCCCTGGCCCGCCGCCCCGGACGACGTCGAGACGGCCGCCCGCTGGCTCGCGGAGGTGGCCGCCGACCGGTTCGGGACGGACCGCCTCACCGTGGGCGGCTTCTCCTCGGGGGCGACGCTGGCGCTCGGGACGCTCCTGCGGCTGCGCGACGCCGGGGTGGAGGTGTTCCGGGGCGCCGCACTGCAGTTCGGCACCTACGACCTCAGCGGGACGACCCCCGCGGGCCGCCGCATCGCCGACGAGTTCTTCCTGCGCGCCTACCTCGACGGGGTCGGGGACCGCACCTCTCCCGGTGTCTCACCGGTGTTCGCCGACCTCGTGGGGTTGCCCCCCGTCCTCGTCGTCGTGGGCGCCGAGGACGTGCTGCTGGAGGACAACCTCGCCCTGGTCGACCGGATGACCGCCGCGGGTGGGCCGGTCGAGGTGCGGGTCTTCCCCGCCTCCCCGCACGGGTTCACCGGCCACGCGACGTCGATGGCCACCGTCGCGCGGGCGGGGATCGCCGACTGGTTGCGGCGCCGGGTGTCCCAGGAGCGCTCATCGTCGTGAGTCCGGTCGGGTGACGGCGGCGGGTCGTGCGCGCTTCTCCGGGCGGAATTGTGGTAGCTGGTGTTTCCGTCAGGTGGGGCACGCTTCCTCCGATGGAGACGCGAAGGGGACCGGGTGAGCCGGTACCCGCCGTCGTCCCTAGGGGTTCCTGTGCTGGCTCGGTTGCGCGACTTGAGGGTGAGCGTGAAGCTCGCCGTGGGCTTCGGTCTCGTGGGCGTCCTGCTCGTCCTGGTGGCGGGAGTCGGCATCCAGCGTCTCGGCGAGGCCCAGGACACCATGGACTACATCTCCACCTCCGGGATCGCCTCGGTCGACAGCATCGACAAGGTCCAGAACGCGTTCACCACCGTCCGCCTCGACGTGGCCAACGCCGCCCTGACGCCCGACACGGCCGGCACCACGGCGGCACTGGCCCAGCTCGACACCGACAACCAGGCCCTCGACGCCGCCTGGACGACGTACCTCGGCACCGACCCCGCCGCCAGCACCGCCCAGCAGCAGGCGTACACCGAGGCCATCGCCGCCTACCGGAGCGCCGCGCAGGGCCTCGTTCCGCTGGCGAAGGCCAACGACCTCACGGGGTTCGTCGCACTCCGCTCCTCCGCCGTGGCCCCGCAGGGTGACAAGGTCGGCCAGGCCCTCACGGAGATCAACAAGGTCGAGGCGGCCGCGGCCGTGCAGCTCGCCGCGGACGGCAAGACCGCCTACCAGCAGGCCGTCGCCGTCCTCATCGCCTGCGTGCTCGTCGCCCTCGTCCTGGCCGTCGTGGTCGCGGTCCTCATCACCCGGTCCATCGCCGGCCCCCTCGGCCGCGCCGTCGTCGTCATGGAAGGCCTGGCCCAAGGCCGCCTCGACCAACGCGTCGCCTACACCGCCAAG
>NZ_JBFBND010000061.1:0-18073 GCF_040702905.1 Kineococcus sp. NPDC059986
GAGGTGAACTCTGACCTCACGATGCAGGCCTTGACTGCCTGACTGCACGGAGCATCACGCGGCGAACGTCGTACACCACCTCTGAGGACTTGACCTCGTACCTCGGCGTCACTCACCACGCGAGTGGCTCTTGGATCCAGAAGGCGCTGGACTTCCTCAAGCTCAGTGGTGTCGAGCTCGACGAGCGCGGTCTCATGAGTGAGCCGGACTTCGCCGAGTTGGCGCTACGCCGAGCACAGACCTGGTGGTGACCGTGGGCCTCATCGATCGGATCCGTCGTCGCCGACCCGCCGAGGTCATCGAGGAGGTCAGCTCCACGCCGGTGTTCGACATCCAGTACGGGCAGTACACCCGATTCATCACCGACCGCACCACGCTGTCTTTGATGCGTTCAGGTCGGGCATCGCGCCGCGCTCAAGAACAGTTCTACGTCCTCGATCTGCTCACCGACGAGTTCCGGGCAAGTGAGACCGACGACGGGTTCACGGTCCCCGAGGACGTGCTTGCGAGCTTGGACGCCGATGACGCGGCGGTCCTGGGGTTGCCGCCCGTCTTCGGCGGTGCGCTCGAAGCGCGAGTCCACCGCTGGACGTCGTCGCCGGACTTCGCCCTCGACCTCGACGTCCTGGTTGAGTCGCTCCCAACCGCTCCGGACCGCCGAGGTCCGGTTCTCCAGGTGGGTGGTGAGCTGCTCCGCCTTCCGCACTCCTTCCTGGTGGCGTTGCGCGCTGTCGAACGTCATCGCGCGATCGACGTGCCACGGTCGGAGGTCGACAACGTCCGTTTGGTTGCCAAGCTGCAGAAGGCTCGTGAGTTGGCGACGACCGAACCGGGAAGCCAAGACTTCTCGCTCTGTGCTCTCGACCGCTTCACCACGATCACGCCCAAGGCTGTAGCGCTCACCGTCGAGCCGCAGCCTGACGGCTCGTTGACGGTGCAGCCCGACCTGGGCCGCGACATCGATGCGGACGCATTGACGCGACGCTGGCACCAGTTGGACCGGCGACGGCCCGAGACCGCCGAGGCGGGAGACGTCATCCGGGTCGACGACACCCTCGTCCTCCTCGACGGGGACAAGCTCGCCGCGGTCCAGGAAGTCCGCCGGCGCCCGGTCATCGACCGGGAAGACGTTCGAGCCTTCCTGCAGGCGCCGGGGTCCTTTTACGACCCCGCCATCGTCGACGTCGACATCCGTTTCAGCGTTCGGGTCGCCGGCCTGGGTGTTCTTGCGCCCGTCACCTTCAACGAGGCGATGTCGACCGGGCTCGACTGGTACGCGAGCGTCTCCAGCACCTCCGGTACGCAAGCCTTGGTGGAGGGCGTCCAGACGCTCGCCCAGCAGGACGCTGTGGAGAGCTCGGTGAGCGACGCGTGGGAGCGGGGGGACACGGTCGTGGCCTCGGACGGGAAGGTTGTCGACGTCTCCGACCGCGATCACGTCCGCGCCGTTCTCGCCGCATCGCGGCAGCGTGTCGCCGCTCTCGACCTCCAGGAACAGGAGCCTGCACAGCAGCAGGCCGGCGACGAACGCCGTGTCACCGTCGGCATGCACATCGTCGACGCCGTCGGCACCGCTGCCGCGCTCCGCGAGCTCGCCGCTGCTGCCCGCCCGCAACAGCCAGCGGACTACACGCTGCTCCAGCGCGCCCCCTTCCCACACCAGCGAGCCGGGGTCGAGTGGCTGTCCGGCTTGCTGGCGACAGCTCTGGACGCCGCGCAGGACGTCCCCGTCCGCATCCAGGGCGCCCTCCTGGCGGACGACATGGGTCTCGGGAAGACCTTCACCACTCTCGTCGCGCTCGGCGAGGTGCAACGCGTGCAGCGTGCGGCCGGCCGCCTCCCGCTGCCGGTTCTGGGTGTCATGCCCGTCGCGCTGCTCGAGAACTGGCTGCAGGAGATCCGGACGACGTTCGGTTCCGCCCACGGCCCCTTCGACGACGTCGTCGTCCTGCAGGGCTCCGGCATCTCGCACTACCGCCTGCGGGGTGCCAGCGCGGAGACGGCAGCCCGCGTGGAGGACCTCGACGAGCACGGCATGGTGCGCGAAGACCGGATCCACGCATCGCTGCGCATCGGTCCTGCGTGCGGTGAGGCCCGGCTGGACCGACCCGGCGTTCTCGTGCTCACGACGTACGAGACCCTGCGGCGCTATCAGGTGTCCCTCGGTCTCGTCGACTGGGGCGTCGTCATCTTCGACGAGGCCCAGGCCACCAAGAACCCCGAGATCCTCACCACCCGCGCCGCCAAGGCGCTCAAGGCCCGCTTCAAGCTGCTGGCCACCGGCACCCCCGTAGAGAACTCATTGCGCGACTTCTGGACCCTCGTCGACACGGCGCAACCCGGCCTGCTGGGCTCCTGGGTGGAGTTTCAGGAGACGTGGGTCACCCCCATGACGGAGGCGACGCCCGCGGAGCACGAACGGCTCGGCCTGGAGCTGCGGGAAGCTGTCGGCCCCTTCATGCTCCGCCGGGTCAAGGAAGACCACCTCACCGACCTTCCGCCGAAGCACCTGCACGAGTACCGGCAGCTCATGCCGACGGCTCAGGTGCAGGCCTACGACGGCGTCATCGCCGCGCACCGGGGGCGCACCGGTCTGAAGGGCGCTGCGCTCAAGACCCTGCACGAGCTGGCGAACGCGTCACTGCACCCCGGCCTTTTGGCCGGCAAGCTCGACGGCGACCCGTCGAGCTTCGAGCTCTCCGCACGCACCCTCGTGACGGTGCAGACCGTCCTCGACGGCGTGCGTGCCAAGGGCGAGAAAGCGATCGTCTTCGCCAAGACCAAGGAGATGCAGCGCGCCCTTGCGCTGTGGCTCTGCGACCGCTACGGCTTCCGCGTCGACATCGTCAACGGGGACACCGCGGCGACCGGCCGGGGCGAGACGCGGATGAAGAAGATCCGCGACTTCGAGGCAAAGGAGGGCTTCAACGTCATCATTCTGTCCCCGCTCGCCGTCGGCGTCGGCCTGACCGTCGTGGGGGCCAACCACGCCATCCACCTCGAACGGCACTGGAACCCGGCGAAGGAGGCCCAGGCGACGGACCGCATCCACCGCATCGGACAGCAGCGCGAAGTGCACGTCCACCTGCCCGTCGCGTTGCACCCGGACGTCGACTCCTTCGACGTCAACCTCGACCGGCTGCTGCGGAGCAAGGTCGCGTTGAAGGACGCGGTCGTCGTCCCGCAGGAGGTGACGGGGAGCGAGCTGGAGAGTGCGCTGGGCCTCACCTGACGATCACGAAAAGCGCGACAGCACCGCCCGCACCAGCTCACGACGGCTCTCGACCGTCTTCGACGACCCCGCGAGCGCCGCGTCCACGCTCTCCCGCAGCCCCACCTTCAACGGCTCGGGCGAGGCGAGCACCGTCTCGTTGCGCAGCACGAGCGCGGCGAGCACTTCGGGACTGGGTATGCGGTCGCTCTTGCGGAGGTTGCAGGGCGCACACGCCGCGACGAGGTTCCACAGCCCGTCCAGGCCGGCGTCGTGCGCGGAGTAGCGGTTCATCAGCGACCAGGGGAAGACGTGGTCGACGTGCGCTGCTCCCGGCTCGTCCACCAGGAGCTCGTGGCAGTAGAAGCAGCGACCGTGCTGGAAGCCTTTGAGGGCGTGCAGCGCCGACGACACGGCCACCCTCCGCAGCGGCATGACGAATTCCTCGCCGTCCGCCGAGGGCCGAAGCCCCACGAGACGGTTGCTGACGCCCGCTGCGAAGGCGCTCTCGACGATGGACCAGCGCGACTCCAGCTCGCCGCTGAGCGAGTCGGCGACCTCGGCGAGGCGGTGCAGGTGCGGCGTCAGCACGATGCGGCGCGCGCCGCCCCGGCCGGAGGCCCGGTAGAACTCGTGGTCGATCCCACCGTTGGCGTTGGGGAACTTCGTCATGACCATACCGGGCATGTCCTTGACCGCCTTGTCGACGAGCCGTTGGGTCGGCTCACCATGGGTCGAGACGTACTCGATGTCCTCGTGAAGCATGGTCACGAAGTCGGTCGGGCTCGTGTTCTTGCTGCTGGGTGCTTGCGCAACGTCGGAGGAGCGTTCCGCCAGCTTCAACGTGTAGAGGGTGGCGAGCTCGACGAGGCTGATGTCCTCACGGCCTTCAGCTGCGAGGTCGAGGAGCGCCGCGCCGAGCGCGAACTTGTAGGTCCGCTCGTTCCTGCCGAGCAGGATCGCCATCCGCCACGACGTCGCCGGTGTCGGCTCCGTGCGGTAGAAGTCGTCGGCACTCACCGGACGACCTCGCAGGCCAGGGCCCCATGGGCAAGCTCGTGCGCGACCGCATCCCGGACATCATCCGCGCCGAGGGACGTGAGCCGAGGATCCGGATCCTCACCAACGACGAGTACGTCGCCGCGCTCCTCGTGAAGGTCGTCGAGGAGGCGGGGGAGCTGCGGGACGCGGCCACTACCGAGGAGCGGCTCGCGGAGGCCGCTGACGTCTACGAGGTGCTGCTGGCCGTGGCCGAGCTGTGCGGGGCCTCGATCGAGGACGTCGTCCGGCTGGCCGACGCCAAGCGGCAGCAGCGGGGTGGTTTCGGTGGCCGGGTGTGGTTGGAGTAGCCCCCGGGTCGACCGCAGGGGATCGCGTCGCATCACCGTCAGCTCGTCGACGGGTCCCCGTACCCGCTTGAGCAGAGGCACCCGTCACCGGCCGAGGACGACGGCTCCCTTCGAGATCTTCTCGAGGAACTCGCGCTGGTCCTTGTCGTCCTTCTTGCGGTGCACGAAGACGAGGAGGCGGTCGGCTTCCAGGTCGGGGCGGTAGTAGAGCCGGCCCATCCGTTCCGACCCTTTGAGACCGGTGTAGATGCCTCTGACCTCGTGGACGTCCGCGTACCCCTCGCACTTCTCGCCCGCGAGCTTCTTCGTGTCGAGGTCGACGAGCACCCGGACGAGGTGCGACAGCGCCCGGAACTGCTTGAGGTCGGTGAACGCGTCGAGGGTGGTCTCGTGGAGGTCGAGTCGGTTGAACATCCGGTCGAGGACGCCCTCCACCCCCTTCGCCGGCGACGGCCGAGGAGGCGCAACGATCGCGGCTGCGGTGAGCTGCTCCCGCAGATCCCGTTCTCGCTCTGCGGCCCGTCCGGCGTCGAGGAGCTGCTGCCGGAGCTGAGCGATCTCAAGCTCCTGGGCTTCCGCCTGGGTGTGAGCCTCCGCGAGGAGTGCCTCGGCGGCGAGCAGATCCCCGTTGGCTGCTTCCTCAGTGGTGGGCTCGCTGACCTGCAGCGCGGAGAGCTGCTTCTCCGCCTTGGTGCGAGCGCTCTTAGCGGCCTTCAGCTGGTTCTTGAGGGCGTCCCGATCGTCACGAGCGCCGTCGAGGTCCGCGGTGAGGGCGTCGACCTCTCAACGCGCGGTCTCCAGCTGGCTCTGAGCGACGATCAGCTCGACCCGCAGCAGAGCGTCGTGGGTCTGGGGCAGGGCAACGGCGTCCTCCGCGGGTGGAGCGGAAGGTGCCGCAGAGCTGCTGTCCAGGGCGTCGGTCACCGCAGCTGCGCACTGGTCAGGGGTCAGGTCGCCGCCCAGGCGGATGAACCAGTCGTAGTGGTACCCGTCCGAGGCGGGACGCCAGCTCTGCGCCCACCGCTTGACGGTGGTACCCGACGCTTCGAGACGGCGCACCAGCTCTTCTGCATCCTCCTCGGCGGCGTCGAGCACCACGTAGTGCCCGAACCGGGTGGACTCGATGGCCCACCGGCTCACCGCGAGCAGGGAGGGTGCCGCGGTCTCGACCAGCACGACGAGGTCCTCGGACGGGCCGACGAAGTCGTCGCAGTCGTCTTTCGGCACGCTCGGGTCGTCCAGGCAGACGAACATGCCCTCGTTGATCGGGTAGACGCGGCCGCCGTAGACGACACCGCTCACCCCATCGGGCATCCGTCGCACCGGTCGCTCGGTGAGCTGCTCGACGTGCTCACCCTGTCCCGTGCGCACGGCCACGCTGACCTTGCGGGATCCCCTGGCCATCTCTGCTCCGTCCTCGAACTGTCGCTCTTGGAGGGTCGACGTGGTGAGAGGCGGGGTTGACGCCTCCGATCAGGCGACATGACCCCTGGCCGGGGGGATCGAGGTCGAACGAATGACCACTACTTCAGTCAGTCGACTCTTGTGCTGGACGCATGGATCTCGGCCACCCCGTACGAGCCGTCGTCCCGTCCTTGGACGGGCCAGTGCTCACTGCGCTGGCCAAGCTGACGGTTCCGATGTCTGGCCGTGAGGTCGCTCGCCTCGTCGGAACCGCTTCCCCGGCCGGGGTGCAACGTGTTCTCACCCGTCTCGTCGGGGAGGGAGTCGTCACTGTCGAGCGGCGACGGAACGCGGCCTGCTACAGCGTCAACCGGAACCACCTCGCCTTGCCCACGGTGGAGGTCCTCGCCCATCTGCGCCGGGAACTCCTGCACCGCATCGAGGAACTGATCCGCTCCTGGGCCGTGCCGGTCGAGACGGCCGCGGTCTTCGGTTCCCTCGCTCGGGGGAGGGCGCGTTGACTCCGACGTCGACCTGTTGCTCGTCCGTGCTGACGAGGTGACGGGGAACGGGCCTTTGCCTGGAACGAGCAGGTGGACTCCCTTGTGACCGCCGTCCGGTCCTGGAGCGGCAACCCGGCGCAGCCGTACGAACATCTCCCTGAGCGACCTCCGAACTCACGTCGAAGCCGATGAGCCCATCGTCCGCTCGTGGCGGCGGGAGGCCATCACCCTCGTCGGTCGAGACCTCAGCGCCCTCCTGCGGAGCGTGGCGCGGTGAGCCCGTCCGGCCGCTTGAGCAACTTGCTCACCGGCCGAGGAGCGGACCCGGCTGGAGCAGGCGCGTGCGTTCCTCGAGGTCGCGGAACTGTTCGTCGGCGAGACCGATGACGGTCTCGCCACCCCGCAGGTGGCAGCGTCGTTGGCGGTCCTGTCGGGCATCGCCGCGTCCAACGCGGTGTGCTGCAGTCGACTGGGACAGCGCTCGCGGGTCAGGACCATCGGCAAGCCGTCGATCTGCTCGCCACCGTCCGACGGGGCGGCGAGGGCGAAGGACCTCCGCCGTCTCTTGGAGATCAAGGACCAGGCGCACTACGCCGCCGCTACGGTCTCCGCTGCCCGCGCTGAGCAGGCCGTCCAGTGGGCTCGCCGGCTGTACGACCTCGCGGTGCGAACCGGCTGACGTCGATCGCCGGGACGAGCCGAGGGCTGGTGCCCTGGCGACTCCTCGCCGTCCCCCCTGCTCGTGCAGCGGGCGACGGGTTGGTTCGACCGGCGACACGCCGGTTCCGCGGTGACCGATCACCGGCGCTCGCGGCGGTCCGAGCGGCGGTGCCCCGACCCGCAGCCACCGCTGCACGAGGGGCACGTCGCGCACCCGGTCCACCGCCTCGTGCCGAGACCGGCTGACCTGGCCGTCGCCGAACGCTCGATCAAGCTTCAGAGCCAACCTTGATTATGATGTCGCCGTGTCCCGTCTCCTCAACGCGCAGTGGACTCCCGAGCGCGACATCACCGGTGTCCCTCGCCGCCACCGTCAGCCCTGCCGCTACGACGCCTTCGTCCCCGACCCGCTCGTCGGCCGCCACGTGCTCCTACCCGCCGACGTTGCCGCCGACGTCTCCGACGCCGAACGCGCTGTCCAGCGGCTCAACGCCTCCGGGATCCCGTACCGCGGGTACGAGGCCATCGCCCGCCTCCTGCTGCGGGCGGAGGCCGTCGCGTCGTCCCGCATCGAGGGCCTCGAGATCGGCGGGCGCCGGCTCGCGCGCGCCGACGCCGCCCGCGAGGCCGGCGTCGTCGAGGACGCCGGAGCTGCTGAGGTCCTCGGCAACATCGACGCGATGCGCGCGGCCGTCGACGACGTCGCCCGACGCCCGCGGCTGGACGTCGAGGCGATCTGCGACATCCACCGGGCCCTGCTGGCGGGCACCCGCGACGCGAGCTGGGCCGGCACCGTCCGCGACCGGCAGAACTGGATCGGCGGGTCGAGCTTCAACCCGTGCGCCGCGGACTTCGTCCCCCCGCCGCCGGACGACGTCGGGCCGCTCCTCGAGGACCTCGTCGGCTACCTGGACTCCGACGTGCACCCACCGGTCGTGCAGGCCGCGATTGCGCACGCGCAGTTCGAGACGATCCACCCCTTCGCCGACGGCAACGGCCGCACCGGCCGGGCGCTGATCCACGTCGTCCTGACCCGTCGCGGACTCAGCCCCCACCACGTCCCCCCGGTCAGCCTGGTCCTCGCCACCCGCAGCCGGGACTACATCGCCGGCCTGGAGTCCTTCCGCGCGGACGGTCACGAGGGCGTTGCGGAGTGGATCGCCACCTTCGCGGCGGCGACGTCCGAGGCGTGCGCCCGGGTGGCCGGGCTCACCGACGGGCTGGTGGCGCTGGACCACCGGTGGCGGGAGGCGCTCGGGTCGGTGCGTGCCGGGTCGACGGTGGCGCAGCTGCTCGACGAGATCCTGCCTCGGACGCCGATCACGACGGTGGCGCAGCTGGTCCGCCTGACGGGCCGCTCAACGCAGGCCGTCAACGAGGCCGTCGACCGCCTCCACCGCGCCGGCGTGCTCCGCCAGACCACCGCGGGCCGCCGCAACCGCGCCTTCGAGGTGGACGGGCTCGTCGACCTCATCACCGGTTTCGAGCGTTCCCTCGCCTCCCCCGCCGCTGACACGGCCGTCCATCCACCCGTCCGGCCGGTGCCGCACCGCGCCCCCGGCCGCTGACGACCCGAAACGTCGTGTCCGACCCCTCTGCCAGAGTCGCTACGGACAGTGACTTCGGGAGGAGCGTCATGGCCGCGGTGTTCATCGAACTGGGTCTCCGGCTGGCCGCTTGGTACCTGCGCGCGCTCAACCGCTCCTGGCGGGTGGTGTCGCGCTGGATGCGTCCGCACCGCCGCACCGACCCGCACGTGGAACGACTGCAGGCGTGGCGGTCCTGGCTCGGGTACGCCAGCGTCGTCATCGCGGTCGCGGCGTCGCGTGAGGTGCCCGGGGCCAGTGGCCTGCTGGAGGGCGCCTTCCTGGGGTTCCTGCTCAAGGCCGCGGTGGCGGTCCCCGTCTTCCTCGTCGGCATCGCCGTCGTCGCTGTCCGCAGCCACGCCACCCAGCGACGGGACCGGCTCGCGCCGACCGTCCGGCCGTTCCTGCTGCTGCTCGCGGTCGTCGCGGTCCCCCCGCTCTGCGTCTGGGGGGTGGAACACGTGCAGCACCTGCCGGCCGCTGCTCCCTTCGTCCTGGGCGGTGGTGTCGCGCTCTACCTGCTGTTCCCGTTCCTGCTGGCCGGCGCGACCGCGGTCCTCGTCCACGGGGTGCGACACCTGTTCTGCGCCGGGGACGTCCACCCGCTGCTGCCGTCGATCCTGGCGTTCGTCGTCGCCCTCGCCAGCGGCGCCGAGAACGTCACCCAGGCCTTGCAGCCGGCCGTCGGCCTGGAGCGCACGCTGTCCCTCCTGGGCGTCGGCGGTTCGCTGACCGTCCTGGGCCTGACCGTCTACGAGCACCTGCGGCTGCGGCGACTGGGGTGGCGCTGGTCCGACCTGCGCGTCCCGATCACCGACCTCCCGCGGAGCCACCCGCTCCGCCGCCGCGCCTGACTCACCCGGTGGCGAACCGGCTCAGGTCCGCGAGCAGCTCCGCCAGCACCGCCTCCTCATCGACGCCCATCCCCACCCGCTCGACCTCCACCGCCAGCTCGACGTCCCACGGCGTCGGCACGGGGTTCCCCCGCAACGGTCGCCCGGAGTGCCGTACGGCGTCCCGGTAGTCCGCCACAGACAGCCGCCACGCCTCCGCCCCGAGGGCCAGGACGGAACCGGCGATGGACAACCCGCCCCAGTCCAGGTCCCCGTGGTACCGCAGCCGAACCCCGTTGTCCGCCAACGACCGCAGCAGTACGGACCCCGCCGCGCTGGGCCGGCCGGCGAGGCAGACCAGCGGTGGTGTGGCGGGGCCGAACTCGTCGAGTGCGGCCCGCAGCACCACCGGGTTTTCGCAGACGTGCACCACCCGCCCCACCAGCCCGGACGTCGGAACGCCCGCGACGACGTGGCGCAAGGTCAGGACGGTCGGCAGGCCGGCGAGACGCCAGGACTCCAGCGCCCGCCCCGTGGGGGACTCGTCCCCCGGAAACCCCGCCACGAGGACGGTCGAGGAGACGTCGTCGAGGGCGACCCCCGCGCTCGCCCACACAACCCGCCGCTCGGCGGCGTTCACCGGGACGGGAACTCCCGCGACGTGGGCGAGCGCCGAGACCACGAGACCCGCCAGCGCTCCGCCGTCTAGGGCGTGCGGATCGCGGACGGTCCGCTGGGCCAGGGTTCCCAACGCCTCTCCGGACGAGGGCAGGGCGGCGAGGACGGCGCACAGGTCCGCGACGAGTTCCTCCGAGCGCACCGTCCTCCGCGCCGCCGGCGAGTTCCGCGCCGTCGCCCACCAGTCGGCCCACCAAGGGTGGGCCAGGACGAGGTCGTCGAGCGGTCCCAGCAACGCGACCCACGCCGCCTGCGCCGCCGCGGCCTGGTCGGCGCGCACGGGCACCGGTCCGTCGAGGTGCACCACCGCGTCGACGAGACCGGACGGCCAAGCCCCGCGCCGCAGCACGGCGTCCACGTCCTCCAGGCGCACCGACAAGGACCCGGACGTGCGCGGTGGGCGCCCGAGCAGCCGCTCGACGACCTCCCGTTCGGCGGGGGAGGCATCGCGCAACGCGACGGCGCCGGCGACGGGTTTCCCCGCCGCGATCCGGTCCCGCACGCGGCGGCGCAACCACGCGGCATCCGGTCCCCCGAGGAGGGCTCGCAGGCGAGCGTCGTTCACGAGAACAGGTCGTCCTGCTCCGGCGGCGGCGTCGCCCGCGGGGCGGGGACGACGGACTGGTTCGCGGGCCGGTCGATCTCGTACCGGGTGTTCCCGTCCCAGCGGAACGAGGTGACGAGCACCGCGTCGACCCCCTCGACGCGCGACAGCTGGGCGATGCCGATGCCGGGCACCTGGGGGTAGCAGGCCCACTCCCGTTCACTGGTCATGACGACGTCGAGGTCGAACTGCGCGAGCAACCCCAGGTAGTCGGCGCGGGCGGTGTCGTCTACGCCGGCGAACGCCTCGTCGAGGGTGATGATCCGGGGCGCGTCGGGGTTTCCCGCGGACCGGTAGTGCGCTGAGGCCGCGGCGAACAGCGGAACGCTGGCCGCGAGGACCTGCTCCCCGCCGGAGGCCGGGCCGTCGGCGGGACGCCACTGGCCGTTCTGCCGGCGCTGCACGCTGAACCGGTGCCAGCTCCGGTAGTCCAGCGCGGTCGTGAGGTGCTCCAGCCACGTTCCGGCCGAACTCTCCTGGCGGACGGCCTGGATCCGCTGCTGCAGGAACTCCCCGACGGCCACCCGGTCCTCGGCTGACCAAGCGTCGGCGCTCTGCCGCAGCAGACGTCGCCGTGCCTCCTGCAGCCCGGCGGGCCCGTCGGGCACGGGCTGCCACTGCATCCGCAACCGCATCCCCGTGCTCAGCGGACGCTGCTCGAGTTCGGCGTTCATGTCGGCCACCTGCCGTTCGGCGGCCCGGATGAGTTCCTGCAGTTCCCCGGCGACCTCGGCGACGAGGTGGTTCTCCAGGACCTCCCGCTCGCGGGCGTCGAGCAGGCGCTGCCGTTCCCCGGCGTCGGCGTCGAGGTCGGCACGCAGGTCCGGGACGGTCGTCGTCCGCCCGGCGTAGCGGACGTCGACGACGATGACGTCGGCCACGAGCGACCACGTCGCGGTGTTGCCGCGTCGGGCCAGGGTGTCGGTGAGGCTCTTCACCTCCGCTGTCACCGCGTCCTGGGAGCGCTGCCACTCCTTCTCGTCCAGGTCCTCCGGGATCGCGCTGTCGGCACGCCGCGCGAACGCCACGGCCGGGGTGGGGGCCCACGGGGCCGAGGTGTCGGGGACGTCGAGGTCAGCCCCGGCGACGGCCACGATCCCGCTGGCGGCGAAGGTCCGCAGGTCGGCGACCGCGCTGTCGCGCACCTCCTCCGCCGTGCGCAGCTCCAGGGTCAGCTGGGACCGGCGGCCCGCGACTTCGCCGAGGCCTCGCTCGGCCTCGCTCTTCTCCTGCTCGGCCGGTCCCACCGCCCGCCTCGTCCGCGTGAGGTCCGCCGTGACCGCGCTCAGCTGCGCCCGCAGGTCGTCCACGGCGCGACCCAGGCTGTCGCGCAACGTCTGCGCACGGGTCCGAGCCGTCGTCGCCGCCTCCTCCCGTTCGCGCAGGACGACGTCGGCGTGCCGCGCATCGGCGTCGGCCGTGGCGACGTCCTCCTCCGCGCTCGCCACGTCCCGCGTGGCGCGCGCGACGGTCTCCCAGCGCTGCTGCAGCTCGGTGGCGGCGGCCCGGACGTCCGAGACCGCCCCGATGACCACGGCCACCGCGGCCGGGTCGGGATCCAACCGCAGCTCATGCGCGCCCTCCCGGGCACGCAGATCGGCCGCGTCGCTCGCGGCGACGGCGGTGGCGAGGTCGGCGTCCGCCTGCCGCACGACGGCGTCGGCCTCGACGGCGGCCTCGGCGAGGGAGGTGCGGCGGGCGTGCGCGGCCCGCAGGTCCGCGTCGTCCGGCAGCGCGCGCCGCTCGGTGGCGAGGACGCCCGCGCGACGATCCAGCTCCCTCAGCTGCTCGCCGACCACCTGGCGTTCGCGGCCGAGCGTCGCCAGCTCGGCCTCGACGTCGGCGAGCCGCGCGCGCCGGGCCGCCTCGCGTGCGCTGCGTCCGATGAACCGCGCCTCCGGCACCGACCAGCGGCCGGCCAGCACCCCGAGACGGAACGTCCCGTCGGGGGCGACTGCGCTGCTGGCATCGACCCGGTCCCACGCGACGGCGGCCAGCGCCGCGCGCACCGTCTCCTCCGTCAACGGCGCCACGTCGTTCCCGTCGAGGGCGGGGCGCAGCACGTCGAGCAGGGACGGCCCGTCGACGGGCTGGCCCGGCCGCACGACGACGTCCCCGTCGGGAGCGGCCTCGTCGCCGGGGAACACCCAGGCGTCGAGCAGACCGGACGCCTGCAACGCCGCTTCCAGTCCGGCGCGGTCGGCGGCGGACAGGTCGGGGGCGAAGTCGACGACCCGCCACAGCGGCGCTCCCGGGCGCCCGGTCCGGTCCGCGGTCCGGGTGGGCGGCAGGGGCGGTTCGGCGTCCTCCCCGGCCTGCAACCGCGACCGTTCCGCCGCGAGTTCCGCCTCCCGCTCGCTCAGCGCGCGGTCCCGGCCGGTCGCCTCGGCGCGGGCGGTGGCCAGGTCGCGGGTCACCCGGCCGACGGTCTCGTCCGCGGCCAGCGACAGCGGGGACGGGCCCTCGACGGTGGACGTCCACCCGCGGAGTTCGGCGAGCACTCCGGTGACGTCCTCGAGGCGCAGTTCCCGGGCCGCGTCCAGCGCCGTCGTCGCGGCGGCGACGTGGGTGTCGGCGGCCCCCTCGACGGCGCGGTCCGCGGCAGCCGACCGTTCGGCGATCCGGTCGGCCGCAGCGCGGGCCCTGTCGCTGTCCTGCTGCCGGCGGTTGCGCAGGGCGACGGCCTCGGCGCGCTCCCGCAGCAGGTCCTGCACGTGCTGCGCCTCCCGCCCACGCCGGTCCGCGGCGTCCCGCACGACGCCCAGGTAGATCGGGGGTTCCTGCGTCGTGGGGTCCGGCGGCTCCGGCAGGAGGATCCCGGCGGCGTTCGCTCGCTCCGTCAGGGTGCTGAGCGTCGTCTCGAACCTCGCGCCGACGGCGCGGAGGTGCTCCTCGCGGTCGCTGGAGGTCGCACGAGCGCGGTCCAGGCGGTGCTGTGCGCCGTCCACCGCACGGCGGGCGTCCTGCGCTGCCGTAGCCGCCAGCTCAGCGGACGTCTCGGCCTCGGCGAGGGTGGACAGGCGCTGGTCGCCGGCCAGGGCGGTCTGCCGCGCGGACAGTTCCGTCACGCGCTCCCGGACCGTGGTCAGCGCCTCGCCGGCCGCGGTGAGCCGTTCGGTCGCCGCGGCGTGGTCCCGGTCGGCCTGCGCGAGGAGGCGCCCGGCCTCCTCGTAGCGGTACTGGGCGTTCCTGAGTTCCGCGGTCCGACGTTTGACGGCGGCACGGGCGTAGCGGCGGTAGTGCCGCAGGAAGGCGGTCGCCGCCTCGCGCGCCTCCAGGAGGTCGTGCAGGTCACGGCGGTCGTCCTCGAGGCTGCGGAACGCCTCGGCGACATCGGCGAGGACCTGCGGGTCCAGGGGCGGCAGCGCCTCGGTCAGCGCGGCCGACAACGCGGCGGCGTCCGGTCGTTTGGTGAGCTGCGGGCGGCGCAGCTGCACCATCAGGTCGACGAGCGCCCCGTACCGGTCCTCCCCGAGACGGAACAGCGTCTCGTCGACGTGCCGCCGGTAAGCCCGCCGGGAGTCGAAGGGGACACCGGCGTCACCGAGGGCGTCGATGAGACGTTCCCGGGGTAGCGCGGTCCCGGCTCGGTCCACGAGGAACAGGTCGCGACCGATCCGCGCGGACGTCGAGAAGAACCAGTGCCGAGCGATGCCTCGACCGGTCACGGCCTTCATCCCGCACCCCAGGGTGCGGAACTCCTCGCGGCCGTCCCGGTCCAGGCGGCCGAGTTCGAGCCAGGTGTACCCCGTCCGTTCGCTGTGGGGGTGCGCCCCGTCGAGCAGGAGGTTCCACTCCATGCGCTTCTTGCGGTCCCCGTCGGGTTCGACGCGGTGCGAGGCCAGGTCACCGTCCAGCAGGAAGGGCAGGGTCAACGCGAGCACCTTCGACTTGCCCGCACCGTTGTTGCCGCGCAGCAGCAACCGGCCGTCGTGGAACCAGAACTCCTCGACGTCGTAGTAGTACAGGTCCACCAGTCCCGCTCGCAGCGGCCGCCACCTCGTGGTGGTGGGTCGGGGCAGGTCCGAGGGGGTGTTCACATCGTCTCCGCTGGGGTGGTGGGGCGCAGGGCGTAGCGGTGCAGGGGCGGGAGGGCGTGGACCTCCTCGCGTTCGACGCGGACCAGACGCAGCGCGGCGAGGCGGTCCAACGCGGTGGCCACCAGGGTGATCTCCTGGCCCGGGGCGTCCGATCCCTTGCGCCAGTCCGCCCGGTGCGCCCGCGCCAACTGGTGCACGTGCCGACGCAGGGCGGTGACAGGAACAGGGACCGGAGCCCGCTCGGTGAGGAACTCCGCGACCAGCAGGGCGACGTGGCCGTCGGTCCCGTCCTCGGGCATGCGCAGGTCGGTCAGGTCGTCGGCGGGGTCGACCATCGCGATCCCCTCCGTCCGCACCTCCGCGACGAGCCCGGTGAGTTCTTCCACCCGGTCGGTCAGCGCGCGACGTTGGGTGGTCAGGTACGCGAGTTCGTCGGCGTCCAGGTCCTCGTGCAGGAGCACGGGGTCGTCGAGGAGCCGTCGGGTCAACAGGTGCCGGATCGCCCGGTTGCGGCCGTCCTCGGTCACCGACGGCGGGGTGGCCGTCAGGGCCTGCACCCGTTCCTCCGTGGTGGTCGCGGTGATCGTCGAGGGTCCCTGTGGTGCGGCCAGGAGGCCGGCCAGGACGTGCTGGTCCACGTCGTAGAGGACGTCACCGGCGGCCCGCAGGTAGGACTCCTCGTCACCGCTCACCCTCGTCAACGCCCCCAGGTCGAGCAGGGTGCGGACGACCGCGACGAGGTCACGCCGTTCCTCGACGTGCTCGAGGCGGAAGGCGACCCCGGCAGCCACCAGTTCGGGGTCGGAGGACTGCAGGAGGACGTCGTCGGCGAGCACGCCCAGGGTGGTCTGGCTCTCGGAACGGGACAGCACGGCCAGGGCCAGGCACAGGAGCACGTAGCGGCGGCGGGAGTACGGGCGCTGTTGACCGTCCACCAGGGGACGGGTCTCGTCCCTGGGGTCGGCCGCCACCTTCTCCAGCCGGGCGAGCTCCGGCTCCACCCGCAGGCGCCACCCGGTGTTGAGGTCGAACCACTGGCGCAGCCAGTCCGCGTGCCGGCGCACGAGGACGAACGCCTCGGCGTCGCGGCCCGCCGGTCGCAGGAGGGGACGCAGGAGCAGCGCGCGGGCGGCGCGGCGGCGTTCGTGCCGACGGTCGTCCTCCAGCCGTCCGGACAGGGTGCTCACGGTCGGGGACCCTCCGGTGCCGTGTCGCGGATCTCGACGAGCCCGTCGGGCAGGTGGAGCGTCCCGTGCTCCGAGCGCACCGGGACGGTCACCCCCGCCGGGTCCAGGGTGATGCGCACCTGCAGCGAGCCGTCCGCCGAGGTCGCCTCGCACGGGGCTCCGGGAACGTCGGGACGACGGGCGGCGACGGCCTGCCCCAGCAGACCCAGGAAGACGGTGAAGGCAGGCCCGGACAGGTCGGGCAGGTCCGCGAGACGGCCCGGGCCGTCCGTGAGGAGCTCGGACCGGGCCAGGCGCAGCTGTTCCCGTTGCACCGCAGCGAGTTCCGCCAAGTGCCGGCGTTGCGCCGAGCGGTCCTGCACCCGCGCCGGTCGCCCCCGTCGTTCGTGCCGACCTGTGCGGCGGAACTGCGGGCTGATGCGCAGCGGTTCGGCCTCGGTCCACGACACGACGGTGCGCGGTCCCGCCTCCCGGGCGGTGAGCGTGTCGCTGTCGATGCTCAGGTGGCGGGCCGGACTCAACCCGAAGGCGTTGTGCCAGATCCGGTGTCGGGAGGAGTCGTCCGGGGCCTGCGCGAACCAGAGGGCGAGCCGGCGGAAGTCGGCAGAGCGGTCCGAACGTCCGGACCGGCGTTCGTTGATCACCTGGACGGCGCGCAGGAGCTGGGGGATCGCCGATCGGCCGCGGCGGCGCAGCACGTCCTTCTGGCTGGGGGTCTCCCGGCTGCCGACGAACCAGGTGCGCACCCCCCGCCACCGCTGGTCCCAGACCTCCAGCACGCGCTCCGCGGCGTGGTCGAGGTCCTCGGTCGCGCCGTCGCCGGGCGCGACGTCGACCGCCTCGCGCTCGGCGACCGCGCTGAGGGCCGCGTGCACGTCGGCGGCCTCGGCGCGTAGGACGAGGTCGCTGATCTGAGCTCCCACGGTGACCAGGTCGGAGAGGAATCTTTCGAGGTAGTCGACAAGCCGGTCCTTGTAGGCGACGAAGGCGTCGAGGTCCGCGTCCTGCAGGTCGATGGACCGCTGCATGGAGGCCATGAAGGCGGCGGCGTTCTCGGCCAGGGTCTCCAACCGTTGCGTGAGCGCGGTGAGGAGGTGCTGAGCGCGTGCGGCGTCGAGGGGCCTGGGGTCCTCGAGGAGCGTGACCAGCGACCGCAGGTGCTCGGCGATGTCCTCCAGGGCGACCGCCTGCAGCGCGCCGCGGCGGCCGAGCGACTCCTCGTAGACCGACAGCGCCCGTTCGGCGGCCTGGCCCTCGGGGGTCAGCTGGTACAGGTAGCGCGCTCGGTGGAAGTCCTCCACCGTCGTCACGCGGCCGGTGTCGGGGTCGGCGCGCAGGTTGCCCCACGCGACCAGGGAGGTCAGCGCGTTGTCGACCGGCTCGATGCCGATCGCCGTACCCGCGCCGGCCAGGTCCTCCACCACGTCCTCGGGTCGCAGGTGCAGGACGTAGCGCGTGCGAGCGGCGGAGAAGACGCGCAAGACCGCGCGGTAGGTGGCGGCGTTGTCGGTGCCCAGGTGGGCGAAGGGCTTCGCCTGCTCGCTCATCGGTCCTCCCGTTCGGTGGTGCCCGAGCCTACGCAGGCTCTGCTCTGTAGCTCCCGCGCGAGCTCCGGCGGGACCGGCGCCGAGTCGGAGGACGCCGCGGGTGCACGGTCCGGGTGTCGGGGAGTCCCCGGAGCATCTTCGCCTGCAGCGCAGTCGAAGACGAACGTGAGGGCGCGAGGATTTGGAGCTGCGTCGGGTGCGGCGTACTGTTCTTCACGTCGCCCCGAGCGGGGCGGAAAACCTGGAGCTTCTGGCCGAGGGTGATCCGCGTCTGGGACGGGTGGCGCCGGAAGGTCCTTGAGCGGGGCTGGGTTGAGGTTTGGCCTGGTGTTCGGTTAAGGTGGGAAAGTTGCCCCTCTTCCGCTGGCCCGCTTGATGTGGGTTTGTCGGGGTGGGTGCGTCCGGTTCTTGAGAACTCAACAGTGCGCTAGAAATATGTTGATGCCATATGTATCAACCCCCAATGGTCCT
>NZ_JBFBND010000062.1:0-16713 GCF_040702905.1 Kineococcus sp. NPDC059986
CCGTTGGACGAGATCTGTTCGCACCAGTTGCCGTTGTCGGAGTTCCAGAAGGGTCTGGACCTCGTCGCCGATTCGGCGAACTCCGTGAAGGTCTCGCTGATCCCGGGGATGTCGGCGTGAGCAGGACCTCCGCCACCACGACGTCGGGCGGTCTGGAGGAGTCGCGGCTGCAGCGGCTGGGCATCCCGCCCGTGCTGCGTTGGGGATTCCTCGGCGTCCTGGTCTTCATGACGGGCAACGGGGTCGAGTCGAACTTCCTCACCCCGCACCTCGTCGACGTCCTGGGTCGGCCCGAGAAGGCCGTCGCCGTCATCATCACGTACTACAGCCTCTGCGTGCTGGTCGGCAGCTACCTGTCCGGGGCGCTGTCGGACCTCTTCGGTCCCCGGCGCGTCATGGCCGTCGGGTTCGGCGTGTGGGTCGTCTTCGAGGTGCTGTTCCTGCTGGCCCTGCAGGCCGGCAGCTTCCCCCTCGCCGCCGCGGCGTACGCGCTGCGGGGCTTCGGCTTCCCGCTCTTCGCCTTCGCGTTCCTCGTCTGGGTGAACATCACGACGCCGCCCGAACGCAACGGGGCGGCGGTGGGCTGGTTCTACGTCGCCTTCACCGGAGGGCTGCCCACCCTCGGATCGCTGTTCGCCGTCGGGGCCATCCCGCTGTTCGGTGGCGGGACGCAGGGGGAGACCGGAGCGATGGTCGCCTCGATCGCCCTCGTCGTCGCCGGGTTCCTCATCGCCTGGTTCGGGGTCCGCGACGAGCGCGGCCGACGCCGCATCGCCCCCGCGGGGGAGACCTCCGGGCAGGTGCTCACGTCCGGTCTGCGGTTGACGTTCACCCGGCCCAGGATCGCGGCGGGGTTCCTCGTCCGGCTCATCAACACGGCACCGGAGTTCGGGATGTTCATCGTCCTGCCGGCCGTCATCGCCACCGACCGCGGCTGGGGCCAGTCCCGCTGGCTGATCATGACCGTCTGCGTCTACGCGACGAACATCTTCGTCAACGCCCTCTTCGGCGCCATCGGGGACCGCATCGGCTGGCAGCGCACCGTGCAGTGGTTCGGCATCGTCGGTTCCGCCGGCGGGCTGCTGCTCTGGTGGTACGTCCCGCAGCTCGTCCCCGCCGGCAGCGACTGGGGCTACGTGCTGTCCGTGCTGGCCGGCTGCCTCTTCGGGATGCTGCTCGCCGGGTTCGTCCCGATGGGCGCGATCATGCCCGCGCTGGCTCCCGACCACAAGGGTGCGGCGATGGCCATGTACACGACGGCAGCGGGGGGCGCCTCGTTCCTCGGCTCGGCGGTCGTGTCGGTCGTCCTCGGGGTCGGTGGCAGCAACACCGCCGTCGTCTGGACGTTCGTCGGCCTGTACGCCGTGGCGTTCGTCCTCGTGTCCTTCCTCGAGGTGCCGCAGAAGCACCGGGCGCACGGCCGTCTGGAAGAGGTCTCGTAGTCAGTCCTTGACGGCCCCGGCGGCCACCCCTGCGGAGACGTAGCGCTGTGCGACGACCAGCAGGACGGCCGCCGGGACCGACGCGACCACGGCCGTGGCCATGATGGAGTTCCACTCCTGGTTGTTGTTGCCGATGTAGCGGTAGATCCCCAGCGTGATGGGCTGCAGGGAGCCGCCGCCGTCGAGGGTGCTGGCGAAGATGAAGTCCGACCAGGCCCAGAGGAACGCGAACAGGGAGACGGTGATGGCGGCGTTCCGGCTCACCGGCAGGACGATCGAGAAGAACGTGCGCAGGGTCCCGGCTCCGTCGACCTTGGCGGCCTGCAACAGCTCGTCGGGCACCCCCCGCATGAACGCCGCGAAGATGAGCACCCCGAACGGGACGGCGATCGTGGAGTCGGCGAGCACCAGGCCCGGCAGGCTGTTGAGGACGCCGAACGAGAGGTAGATGGCGTAGAACCCGATGGCCATGATGATCCCCGGCACCATCTGTGCGACGAGCAGGGCGAAGTTCACCGCCCCACCGCCGCGGGGGGCGAGCTTGGCCAGGGAGTACCCGGCCGGGGCCGACAGGACCAGGGTCAGCGCGACCGTGCCCAGGGCGACGAGCAGGCTCGTCCCGAGGAAGGGCAGCTGTTGCTGCAGCACCGCGCGGTAGCCGTCGAGGGTGCCGTCGAGCGGCAGCAGGGACGGCGGGTCGCGCCGCATGTCCGCGGTGCGGGTCAGGGAGACGTTGAGCATCCAGTAGACGGGGAAGAGCATGACGGCCGTGAGGAGGACGCCGACCACCGTCCTGGCGCGGCTGCGGGTGGTGATCACGGGTTCTGGCTCCTGTTCTGCAGGCGGAGGTAGAGCAGGCCGCACGCCAGCGCCATGAGGATGAGCAGGGTGCTGATGGCGGCGCCCGGCCCGAACTGGGGCAGCAACGAGCCGAAGCTCTGCTGGTAGGACCAGGTCGCGAACGTCGTCGACGCGTCGCTGGGTCCGCCCTTGGTCATGATCCAGATGAGGTCGAAGACCTTGAGGGTGTAGACGAGCCCCAGCAGGACCGTGATGGCGCTCACGGGACGCAGGAGCGGGAACGTGATGCGCCAGAACGTCTGCCACCCGCCGGCCCCGTCGAGGGCCGCCGCCTCGTAGACCTCCTGCGGGATCCCCTGCAGGCCGCTGTAGAGGACGACGAGGTTGAAGGGGATGCCGATCCAGATGTTGGCGACGATCACCGCCGGCAGGGCCCACTGCGGTGAGGTGAGCCAGTCGACGGTCGGCAGGTGCAGGGTGCGCAGGGCGTAGTTCACGACCCCGGAGTCGCTGTTCATCATCCAGGACCACGTCGAGGCCGAGACGATGAGCGGTAGGAGCCACGGCACGAGGAAGAGTGCGCGCAGGAAGGTGGACAACGGGAAGCTGCGCGCGAAGAACACCGCCAGGGCGAGCCCGAGGCTGAACTGCACGGCGATGGAGGCGACGGTGAAGGTCAGCGTGTGCCCGAGCGCCGGCCAGAACGTCGGGTCGGCCACGACGCGCCGGTAGTTGTCCAGCCCGGAGAAGGGCGCACCGCCGTTGACGAAGGAGGCGACGGTGTAGTTGCGCAGGCTGAGGTCGAGGTTGCGGTAGAGGGGGTAGGCGTAGAAGGCGACGAGGTAGACCGTCACCGGAGCGAGGAACCCCCAGGCGGCCCACTGCGCCGATCGACGCCGCGGTGGACGGGGTGTCACCCGGGACCCGTCGGGTGCGGTGCCGTCCGTGCGGTGGCGGCCGGTCGTGCTGGTGCTCATGGGGCTCCTCGCTCCGGAAGGGGTCAGCGGGTCACTGGGCCGCGGCAGCGGCCTTCTGCGCCGCCTCCATCGCGGCCTGCGGGGACTGCGAGCCGCTGAGCGCCGACTGCACGCCCTTCCACATCTCCTGGCTGATCTTGGGGTACTTCGTACCGAGGTCGTCGCTCGTCCTGCCCTTGGCGGCCTGGACGGCGGTGACCCACGGCTGCAGCGCCGGCGTCGTGGCGGCCTGCTTCTGCTGCACCGCGCTCGTGGCGCCGATGTACGAGAGCGTCGTGTCCGTCGTGTACGCGTTGTCCGCGCTGGTGAGGCACTCCACGACCTTCTTCGCCGCCGCGTTCCCGCTGGTGTCCTTCTGCGTCGGGACCGTGACGAACTCCCCACCCGTGGGGGCGGGCGCCTGGCCGCCGGCCTGTGCCGGGATGGAGATGACGCCCCAGTCCAAGCCGGACTTCTCCACGTTCGACAGCTGCCACGTGCCGTTCTCGCCGAAGGCGTAGTCCCCGGTCGCGAACTCCTGCCAGCTCGTCGTCTGGGTGTTGTTGATCACCGAGTTCGGTGCGTACCCCTTGTCGAGCCAGTCCTTCCACAGCGTCAGTGCCGCGACGCCCTGGCTGGAGTCGAGGTCTGTCAGCTGCGCCCCGCTGCCCCAGAACCAGGGCAGGAACTGGAAGCTGCCTTCCTCGGTGCCGATGGCCGAGAACGTGATGCCCTTCTTCCCCGTCGCGGTGACCTTGGCCAGCGCTGCGGTCAGCGACGTCCAGTCGGTGATGCCGGCGGGGTCGACGCCGGCGGCCTGCAGGACGGCCTTGTTGTAGTAGAGGGCGAGGGTGTTGGCCCCGATGGGCACGCCGTAGGTCTTCCCGCCGGACTGACCGGCGGCGAGGATGTTCTTCTCGTAGCCGCTGGTGTCCAGCCCGAGGGTCTCGGTGGTCGTCAGGATGCCGGCTTCGGCCAGCGTGGAGACGACGGGGTTGTCGACGACGAGCACGTCCGGGGAGTCGCCCTGCTGGGCGGCGAGGATCGCCTTGTTCGTCAGGTCGGTGGTGTCGTAGCCGGTGCGCTTGACGGTGACGCCGGCCTCCGTTCCGCACTTGGCGACGAGCTTGCCCCAGTCGGAGGAGCCGTCGAACTGGGGGTAGGGGTCCCAGACGGTGAACGTCGAGGCGGCCGATCCGCTGGCGTCCTTCGCCGACCCCGAACCGGACCCGCAGGCGGCCAGCCCCAGGGCGGCGCAGACGGCGATGGCCAGGGCAGCTCGGGTCCTGCGGTGACGCCGCACGGGCGACGGGGTGGGGGAGGTGGGTTCCAAGGACTGCGTGGACACGGTGTTTCCTCTCTGAAACAGGGCAGGGCGGAGCAGGGGTGGGTGAGGCCGGGACGTGCGGGGAGCGGTTCGGGACGTCAGGGAGCCGTGGGGAGCCAGACGCGCATGGCGCCGGGGCCACGGTTGGCCCACCGGTGGTACGGGACCAGGTCGACGGTGAGGTGGTCGACGAGGTCGGGTTCCTCGCCCGCCGCCTGGACGGCGGGGGACAGGGGGTCGCTGCGGTCGCGGTAGAGCGGACCGTCACTGCGCCGGACCCCGAACCGGGCCCGCAGCAGCACGGGGGAGATCGCGCCGGGGCCGGCCCAGACGGGACCCTCGACGCCGAGGAGCACGAGGTCCTCCAGGACGGTGCCGGCCGGCAGGTCGGCCTGCTCGAGGGCGTGGACCACCGGTCCGCGCGCCAGCGCGACGCACCCCCGGACCGCGTCGACGTGCGGGTGGGGCTCGATCCACCGCACCGGGAGGTCGAGCTCGAGGCGCACGGACGACCACCCCCGCCAGGACCGTCGGACGCGGACGTACCCGTCCTCGGCCCGCGCGGGGACGACCTCACCGGCGACGTGGATCCGCCAGGACCGGCACCAGGAGGGGATCCGCAGGGCGAGTTCCCAGGCCTCCTCGCCGTTCGTGCTGACGTCCACCTCGACGTCGCCCGACCAGGGGTAGGACGTCCGGACGGTCAGGTCGACGGGAGTTCCACCGACCGCGGTGCTCACGGTCCCCGCGCTGAACAGGTGCAGTGCAAGACCTGCGGGCGAGGCGGTGGCGACGTGGTCCTGCGCACAGGCGAGGAGGCGGGCCACGTTCGGCGGACAGCAGGCGCAGGCGTACCAGGGCAACCGCTGGGTGGGGGCGTCCTCGTGGCTGCCGTCGTGCCCGGTGCGCAGGTGCAGGGGGTTGGAGTAGAAGAACTCCGTCCCGGAGATCGCCGTGGAGGCGGCGAGGGCGTTGTACAGGACCTCCTCGGCGGCGTCGGCGTACCGGACGGACCCCGTGGCCAGGAGGAGCCGCCAGTTCAGCTGGAAACTGGCGATCGCGGCGCACGACTCGGCGTAGGCCCGGTCGGCGGGAAGTTCGTAGGGGTCGCCGATGGCCTCGTCGCGGTGCCTGGACCCCGTCGCGCCGGTGACGTACGTCCGACGGTCACGCAGGTCGGCGACCACGCGTTCCACGGCGGCCAGCAGGGCGTCGTCGTGCTGCTCCACCGCGACGTCGACGGCGCCGGCAACGTCGTGCGCACCACCCCGCAGTCCTCCCTGGACGGGGTGGCGTCCTACGACTCCAGCCGGAAGGTCGTGAACGTGGTGTTCGGCGGGGATTCCGGCTCGAACACCGTGAAGGTCAACGGCCTGAGCGGCCTCGGTTCCTCGGTCCAGGTCACCCTCAGCTCCACCCCGGGTACCGGGCGCACCACCGACGTCGCGGCTCCGACGAGGGTCTCGTCCACCACCTACCCGGTCAACGGCGGCAGCATCTCGGTGCCGGTCGGCGGCATGGACGCGAAGATGGCCTACCAGCTCCTCATCACTCCCGCCGCCGGTCCCACCACGTCGTGGCAGCAGACTTACGAGGCGGAGAACGCCACGGTCGTCAACGCGCAGACGCGCTCGTCCGCCTCGGCCTCCAACGGGTCCTACGTGGGGGGCATCGACGGCAGTGGCGATGCGCGCAGCGACAGCTTCGTGGACTTCCTCGTCGACGTCCCGACCTCGGGCAGTTACTCGATGGCCGTCCGCTACGCCAACGGCGGACCGACGACCTCCACGCAAGGGCTCGCGTACGACGGTGGAGCCTTCACGACGATCTCCTACCCGCGAACCGGTGCGTGGGGCAGTCCCACCGGCAGGGTCTCCGTCCCGCTCCAGCTCGCGGCGGGTCGCCACGTCGTCCGGCTCGCCAAGGGGGCGCCGGGCTTCGGCGGAGGCGTCGGGTACGCCGAACTCGACAGCATCACGCTGACTCCTCGCTGAGACGTCAGCGGGGGAGGAGGACGCGAACGCGTTCGTTCACTTGACTGGGCAAGTGAACGGTGCCTACAGTCTTGTTGTCGCTGAAATAATCGACACGGACGACACGAGACGCGCCGCCCGCCACCTCATCCCAGGAGTTCGTCATGACCCAGATCGACCGACGCGGCGTGCTGAAGGTCGGCGGCGCCGTCCTCGGCGCCACGGCGCTGAGCGCACTCGCCGCACCCGCAGCCTCCGCGAGCTCGACCGGCACCTCGCGACGGGTTCGTGAGGAGGGCAGGACTCTCGATGCCCTGTACGCCGAGGCGCGCCGCGAGGGTGGCGAGCTGGTCGTCTACGCGGGGGGCGACACCCCGGACCAGCAGGACGCGACCAAGGCGGCGTTCACGGCTCAGTTCCCCGGCATCCGCCTGACGATGGTCGTGGACTACAGCAAGTACCACGACGTCCGCGTCGACAACCAGCTGGCGACCCGGTCCCTCGTGCCCGACGTCGTGCAGTTGCAGACGCTGCAGGACTTCACGCGGTGGAAGCAGCAGGGCGTCCTGCAGCCGTACAAACCCGCGGGGTTCAGTGCCCTGCACCCGTCGTTCCGTGACCAGGACGGTGCGTGGGTCGCTGTCGCCGTCTACGCCTTCAGCTACATGCACCAGGCGTCACTGGGATCGCGCGGTCCTGCCACGCCTCGCGACCTGGTCGACCCGCGCTGGCGCGGCGCGATCGCGTCCTCGTACCCGAACGACGACGACGCCGCGCTGTACCTGTACAAGCTCTACGCCGAAACCTACGGATGGGACTGGGTGCGTCGTCTCGCGGCCCAGGCACCGCAGTTCGCCCGGGGGACGAACACTCCCATCGAGGCCGTCGCCTCGGGCAGGAAGGTGATCGGTGTCGCCGGTGCCGGTTCCCTGACCGCACCGCTCGCTCCGGGCGTGCAGTGGGTGACGCCGGCCGGGCACCCGTTCATGGCCTGGGGGCAGCGAGCTGCGCTGCTCCAGGGGGCACCCCACCCGGCCGCGGCGAAGCTCTACCTGAACTGGATGCTCTCGGTCCCGGTGCAGCAGACCTCGTTCAACGGCTGGTCGGTGCGGACCGACGTCCGGCCCGCCGGAAACCTCGCGCCGATCTGGAAGAACCCCGACGCCCACCTGGACGGGTTCCCCCGCTTCATGGCCGACCGGGCTGAGGTGGAGCGCTGGCGTCAGACCTTCTCGCTGTACTTCGGTGAGGTCCAGGGCGCACCCAGCCCCGGCGTGCTCGGGCTGCACCCCGGACGCTGATCGACCCTCGAACTCCTCCTGCACCAGGCCGTGACGCGAGGGGTGGCCCGCAGACCGGCCCCGGACTCCGCGGGTGAACGACTCCTGGGGCACCGGACGTCGTCGTGAGACGCTTGTCGCGTCACGGTGCTGGGGAAGGAGTGCGGCAGATGGGTCCCAGGACGGGGTGGCTGGAGGAGGACGAGGCGCGGGCGTGGTTGCCGTTGATGACCGTCGTCGAGTGGTTGAACCCGGCCCTCGACGAGCAGTTGCAGCGGGACGTCGGCATCAGCAACTACGAGTACGGGCTCATGGCCCAACTGTCGGGCTGCGAGCACCACACGGCACGGATGAGCGACCTGGCGCGGTCCGCCAACAGCACGTTGCCCCGGTTGTCCAAAGCGGTGCGCCGCCTGGAGGACCGCGGCTGGGTCGTGCGCCGCCCGGATCCGCAGGACGCCCGGACCACCTTGGCGCAGTTGACGCCGAACGGTTGGGTGACGGTCCAGGAGGCGGCGCCGGGCCACGTCGCGCGGGTGCGCGAGCTGGTCTTCGACCACCTGACGCCGCGCGAGGTCGAACAGCTGGGGCGCATCGCGACGAAGCTGGCGGTGGCGGTCGGCCCAGAAGGAGCCTCGGCCGGTCGCTTCGGCTGAACGGACCCGGTCGTCCGACGTGGCGTGCGGCGACGGTCCCGTCGGATCGTCACTGCGTAAGCTCCCGGCGTGTCCGAGACGCCGCGCCGACGCCACCCCACCATCGCCGACGTCGCCGCCGAGGCGGGCGTCTCCGTCCCGACCGTCTCGCGGGTCCTCAACGGGACGGCCAAGGTCAGCCTGGACAAGCAGACACGGGTGCTGGCGGCCGTCGCCGCCCTCGACTTCCGTCCCAACGCCGCCGCTCGGGCCCTCGTGGGGGGAGCGCACGCCATGGTGGCGGTCATCGCCGGGAACACGACGCGGCTCGGGTACTCGCTGACGATCCAGGGCGTGGAGGAGGCGGCTCGGCGTGCGGGCCACGTGGTCGTGATCTCGGTGGTGGAGGCCGCCGACCCCGTGACCGTCCGCGCGGCCGTGGACCTGGCGTTGAGCCAGCCCCTGGCGGGGGCGGTGGTGCTCGAGTACGACCCCGCAGGAATTGCTGCGCTGCAGGCGCTGCCGTCCTGGTTGCCGGTCGTGGCGGTGGCTGCGGGGGGCCCGACGTGGGAATCCATGCCGCACGCGACGATGGACGACCGAGTGGGCGCTTCGAAGGCCACGCGGTACCTCCTGGACCTCGGTCACCGCACGGTCCACCACGTCGCCATCCCGTCGGCAGGGCGGGTCAGCTCCCGTCTCGTGGGGTGGCGCGACGCCCTCGTGGCGGCCGGCGCGCCCGTCCCGCAGGTCGTCCAGGCGGGGTGGTCGCCCGTGTCCGGGTACGACGCAGGCCGTCACCTGGCGTCGCTCCCGGACGTCACGGCCGTCCTGTGCGGCAACGACGAGCTCGCCATGGGGACCATCCGAGCCCTGCAGGACACCGGGCGCCGGGTCCCGGAGGACATCAGCGTGGTGGGTTTCGACGACCATCCCCTGGGCCAGCTCTGGACGCCGTCCCTGACCACGGTCCGGCAGGACTTCGTCCAGCTCGGGCGCGAGGCCTTCGACATGCTGCAGCAGGTGCAGTCGGGGGAGGCGCCGCCGACCTCCACGCGGCTGGTCCCGGACCTGGTGGTGCGGTCGTCGTCCGGGAGGGCGCCCCTGCAGTCCTCCTGAGACTGATGAAATCGTTATCACCCGATCGGGCCCGGCTTCCTCGAGGCTCTTGCGCAAGTCTCTGATCGACGCTTTCATGAAGCCGTGCTCAACGAGGAGAAGACGGCGCCGCTCGCGACCCCGCGTCGGACGCCACTGTGGGAAGGCCCCGGCGCCGTGGTGCTGGACTGCTCACCGGACGCCCCGGCGAGTCTCGTCGGGGAGGGGGGCGCGCTCGCCCAGCCCCTCGTCGAGGTGCTCGCCGTGGGTCACGGCCGGCGCAGCGCGAACCTGCGGACCACGGCCACCACGGTCGGGGCGCGTCTGCGGCCGACCGGGGTCACGACCGTCGACACCCCCGCTCAGGGTGCCGGGGCGCGCCGCGTCGTCGTGGACCAGGAGGACGCGGTCACCGGTCTGCGGGTCCGGACCGTCCTGGAGCTGCCGGGGACCAGTGGCGTGCGGGCCTGGGTCGAGGTCACCAACGGCGGTCCGGAGACCGTCGTCCTGCAGGCGGTGACGTCCCTCGCACTGTCCTCGCCCCTCGGTGCCCACGGCCCTCGCGACGTCGTCTCCGTCGAAGGTCACAGCGACTGGCTGGGGGAGAGCCGGTGGACGACCACTCCGCTCAGCGCTCAGGCGGGCCTCGTCGACCTCGACCTGCGGATCCACCAGCACCAGGACGCGCGCGGTGTGCGGGCGATCGACAGCCGCGGCAGCTGGTCGACGGGGGAGCGGGCGGCCTGCGGGGTGCTCGCTGCGGTGGACGGCACGGCCGCGCTCGCGTGGGAGGTCGAGCACAACGGCGGCTGGCGGGTGGAGCTGGCCGAGCGGCTGGCCCCGGACGACACGGCCGTGCTGGCCCTGACGCTGCAGGGTCCGACGGACACCCACCACGGGTGGTCGCTGCCCCTCGCGCCGGGGGAGACGTTCCGCACCGTCCCGGTGCACGTCGTGGTCGTGGTCGGCGGTTGGTCCGACGCGGTGGCCGAACTCACGCGGCACCGGCGCGCAGTCCGGTCGAACGCCCGTGCTCGCCAGGGCCGGACGGCGGTGAGGTCGCCGCGGCTGGTGTTCAACGACTACATGAACACGTTGATGGGCGACCCGACCACCGCCAAGCTGCTGCCGCTGGTCGACGCAGCGGCGCACGTGGGGGCCGAGGTGTTCTGCATCGACGCCGGCTGGTACGACGACAGCGGCGACTGGTGGGACTCCGTGGGCGCCTGGGAACCCTCGTCGACCCGGTTCCCCGGAGGTCTCGGCGAGGTCGTGCACCGCATCCGGTTCTGGGGGATGGTGCCCGGTCTGTGGCTCGAACCGGAGGTCGTCGGTGTCCGCAGTCCCGTGGCGGAGCAACTGCCCGCCGCCGCGTTCCTGCAACGGTACGGACAGCGGATCGTCGAGCACGACCGGTACCTCCTGGACCTGCGTCACGAGGCTGCCCGCAAGCACCTCGACGTGGTCGTCGACCGGCTCGTCGACGAGTTCGCGGTCGGGTACCTCAAACTCGACTACAACGTGACCCCGGGACCGGGAACCGACCTGGACGCCAGCAGCGTCGGGGACGGTCTCCTGCAGCACAACCGCGCCGTCCTGGACTGGCTCGACGCGGTGCAGCGCCGGCACCCCGAACTCCTGCTGGAGAACTGTGCCTCCGGTGGCATGCGGGCCGACGCCGCGATGCTCACCCGCACCGAACTCCAGTCGACCTCCGACCAGCAGAACCCGCTGCTCTACCCGCCCATCGCCGCCGGAGCACTGGTCGCGATCCTGCCCGAGCAGGCCGCGAACTGGGCCTACCCGCAGCCGGACATGTCTCCCGAGGAGATGACCTTCACCCTCTGCACCGGCTTGTCCGCCAGGTCGTACCTGTCGGGTCGACTCGACGCCATGACCCCCGGGCAGCACGCCCTCGTCGCCGAGGCCGTCGCCGTCTTCGGTCGAACCCGGGAGTGGTTGACCCACAGCGTTCCCCGGTGGCCCCTCGGGTTGCCCGGGTGGACGGACACCTGGGTCTCCAGCGCCCTGCAGCACGACGACGAGACCCAGGTGACCGTGTGGTTCCGCGGCGGACCCTCGACGACCTGCGTCCTGGACCTGCCGGACGGTGTCGTGGACGTGGCCTTCCCGGCCGCGGCACCGCTCCTCGAGGTCCAGGACTCCGACCGGCTCCCCGTCGCCGTCGGCGACGTCGACGGCCTCGTGGCCTGGTACCTGCAGCGGACGCCGGAGGGCCGCGTCCGCCTCGAGGTGCCCGCAGGGACCGAGCCCTCCGCCCGGGTCCTGCGCGTTCGCAGGCCTCGCGCCTGACGGTCCTCCCGGACCTCGCAACTTCCCCGACCCGCTCTTCCCCACCCCCCTGTGACGAAGGAGTCCGACATGGACCGACGCGCGTTCTTCACCCTGGCCGCCGCGAGCAGCCTCGTCCTCGCGGCCTGCAGCGACCCCGGCGCCGCGCCGGCCGGAGGCGACGCGACCCCCGCCGGCTGGCCCAGCGCCTCGACCAAGCTCGACGGCGTGACGCTGACCGTCTGGGCCGCCCAGAACTCGAACACCGTCCCCAAGGTGGTCGTCGAGGCCTTCCAGAAGGCGACCGGTGCGAAGGTCGACGTGGTGACCATCACCGACCCCTACGAGCAGAGCGTCCAGACCAAGATCGCCACGGGCGACAAACCGGACCTCGCCTTCTGGCAGCCCACCGCGTCGATGCTGTCGTCCATCAACGCCAAGACGAACCTGCAGCCGCTGACCGGCGCCCCCTGGGTCGCGGCCACCGAGAAGTCCCTCCAGGACCTGACGGGCATCTACGACGACGTCCGCTACGCCGCGCTCATCTCGACCCCGGCCGTCATCGGGGTCTACTACAACAAGCAGGTGCTGCAGGACGCCGGCATCACGGCCACTCCGGCCGACTGGACGGAACTGGTGGCCGCGGCTCAGAAGCTCAAGGCGGCCGGCAAGGTTCCGTTCTTCGAGATGGGCGGCAACGACGGTTCTCCGTGGGCCACGCAGTGGTGGGTCCAGGCCCAGCTCGCAGAGCAGGCCCAGGCGGGGTTGTGGAAGCGCGTCAACGCCGCACAGGAGAAGTTCACCGACCCGGCGGTGGTCACGACCATCCAGAACTACAAGGACCTCATCGACCAGGGCATGTTCAACGCCGACATCAAGACGGCGACGTTCGAGGACCAGGGCAAGGCCCTCCTCGACGGGAGCGCAGCCATGGTCATGCAGGTCAACTCGTTCTTCGCCCAGCTCCAGTCGCTCGCCCAGACGGACGAGCTGAACCAGAAGATCGGGTTCTTCCCGATCTCCACCGAGGGCACGACGGGAACCTTCATCCCCGACCAGTCCAACGCGCTCGTCGCCTTCCGCAGTGGTGACGACAAGCGGGAGGCCGCCACCCGGCAGCTCCTCGCCTACTGGCTCGGCGACGGGTACCAGGCCTTCGTGGAGGACCAGAAGACGGTGTCGCTGCAGCCGGACGTCGCCACCCCGGCGGGTGTGCCCGAAGCGCTGAAGGCCGTCGCCGAGGCTCTGAAGACCTCCGTCGGCTCGATGCAGGTCGAAGCCGTCGCCAACCCCGACCTCTACCTGCGGCTGGGCGAGATGATCCAGGGTGCGCTCACCCCCGAGAAGGTGGCCGAACAGGTCCAGGCGCAGTTCGCCCAGCTGGCCGCGGCGCAGGGCATCAAGGGTTTCTGACCCGTACCGGCCGGTTCTGTGCCAGTGGCGCAGAACCGGCCCGATCGCACCGACGACCCCGAACGACGGGACACCGATGAGCACGCGCACGACCTCGCCCCGCCGCGCCGCCGGCGCGTCCGACAGGGCGGAATCCGCACGGTCGAACCGGCGGCGCCAGGCCGCCACCCACCCGTGGTGGTTCGCCTTCCCTGCGTTCGCGGTCCTGGCCGTCTTCTTCTTCCTCCCCACCCTGTTCAACTTCGTCTACGCGTTCACCGACTGGTCGAGCTTCAAGTCGGCCATCGGCTTCGTCGGCCTCAAGAACTTCGAGACCCTCCTGTCCAGCGGGGACATCCAGCGCGCACTGCGGGTCACCTTGACCTACGCCGTGTTGGTCGCCGTGTTCCAGAACCTGTTCGGGTTGCTGCTCGCCCTGCTGCTGGAACGCGACACCCGCGTCAACCGAGCGGCGCGGACGGTCTTCTTCATCCCGGTCATCATGTCCGCCCTGGCGGTGGGGTACGTCTTCCAGGCACTGCTGAAGCCGGACGGTGTCGTGAACTCCCTGCTGAGCGGGATCAGCGGGCACACCGTCGACACGGCGTGGCTGGGCAACACGACGTGGACGATGCTCGTCGTGGCCCTCATCCACGCCTGGAAGTGGATGGGGTTGCCCATGCTCATCTACTTGGCGGGCCTGAAGACCATCAGCGCCGAGGTCCTCGAAGCAGCCACGATCGACGGAGCCGGTCCCTGGACGACCTTCTGGCGCGTCCGGTTCCCGCTCATCGCGCCGGCGGTCACCTTCAACGTCGCGACCGCGCTCCTGGGGTCGATGAACGGCTTCGACATCGTCCAGGCCACCACCGCCGGTGGTCCGGCCAGGTCCACCGAACTGCTCAACATCTTCATCTTCCGCACCTTCGGCCAGGGACTGTTCGCGCAGGCCACGACGATGAGCCTCGTGCTCTTCCTCGTCGTGGTGGTGCTGGCCTTCCCCGTGATCGGGATGCTGCGTCGCCGGGAGGACGTCCTGTGAGCACCACCACCGCATTCACTGGAAGGGCAGCACAGCGTGGCTCGCGCGTGCACCGGCCCTCGCGCCCGACGGTGTGGCGTCGGGTGCAACCCGTCGTCGCCGTCGTCGCGGCGCTCGCCCTGGTCGGCGGGCCGCTGTGGATCGTCGTCGTCACCGCGGGCAAGAGCCGGGCCGAAGCCCTGAACCCCAACGCTGCCCTCCCCTCGCACTGGCAGTTGTGGGAGAACGTCCAGCAGGTCTGGGCGCAGGGGAAGCTCCCGACCGCGTTCCTGGGCTCGCTGGCGGTCATGGTGCCCTCGGTGTTCCTGGTCCTCGTCTTCGGGGCCATGGCGTCCTGGGTCCTGGCCCGCCGCAGCTCCCGACTCGCTGCCGTCCTCTACGCCCTCGCGATCTCCGGCATCGTCCTGCCGCCCGCGGTCGTGACGGTGGTCCTGCTCCTGCGTCAGCTCGGCCTGGCCGGGACGGTGGTCGGGATGGTCGGCGTCTACACGGGGATGTACATGTCCACCGTGGTCTTCTTCGTCACGGGTTTCGTCCGCACCGTGCCGCAGGAGCTCGAGGAGGCCGCCCGGGTGGACGGCGCCGGCCCTGTCCGCGTCTTCGTCACGATCGTCCTGCCGCTCCTCGTCCCGGTGCTGGCCACCGCGACCATCCTCATCTGCCTCTACATCTGGAACGACGTCTTCTACGCGTTCTTCGTCGTCGGCGGACGGCTGGACACGTTGCCGCTGAACCTCTACCAGGTGGCCTCGGCCGGCCTCTACCTGCAGAACTGGCACCTGATCTTCACCTACGTCGTGCTCATGAGCCTGCCGCTGCTGCTCACGTTCGTCCTCGCCCAGCGCAAGATCATCTCCGGCATCACGGCGGGTGCCGTGAAGTGACGAGGGCTTCGCTCGTGACGACGACGGCGCTCAGGGAGCGGCGCGGACGCTCGGTGGTCAGGCCCGGGGAGCTGGGCCACCGCGGGGGACGTCGTCGGGTGTGCTGACGGCGGTGCCCGCCGTGCTGCCGCGCTGGACCAGGTGGAAGTCCGCGATGACCTTGCGGGGCGGCGCCGCCGAGGACGTGGGATCGAGGCGTTCGGCGAGGAGCTTCACCGCGGTGCGAGCGATCAGCGGCCCGCCGGAGTCGATCGTCGTCAGCGGAGGGTGGCTGAAGGTGGCTGCCGTGACGTTGTCGAAGCCCACGACGGCCACGTCCTCCGGCACGCGCAAGCCTCGACGGTGCACGGCGTACATCGCCCCCAGGGCCAGGTCGTCGTTGCAGCAGAACAGAGCATCGACCTCGGGGTGGGCCTGGAGCAGTTCGTCGGTGGCGGCGGCCCCCTCGGCGCGCCGCCAGGCGGCCGCGGGGCGGACGAGATCGGGCCGCCACGGCAGGCCCGCCTGTCGCAGGGCCTGCCGGTACCCCTCGAGCCGGACGGCCCCGGAACCGGGAGTGGCGTCCGCAGGGTCGGGGCCGATCACGCCGATGGCCGCACGACCGGTGGCGATGAGGTGCTCGGTGGCCACTCGTGCGGCGGGGGTGTTGTCCATCAGGACGTGGTCGATGGCTTCGTTGATGATGCGGTCGCCCAGCAGGACGATGGGTGGACGGTGCCTGGCCTGGTCGTGCTGCCTCAGGGCGCGGTGCCCGTTCTCCGGGCCCACGGCGTACGGCTGGATGATCAGCCCGTCGCTGATCTGGGGGTCGGTGCCGGTGAGGAGTGCCTGCTCGCGCTCGGGGCGGGCCCCGGTCTGCACGATGGTCACCGCCCACCCGAAGTGGTCGGCCTCGGTCATGACGGCGTGGGCCAGCTGACTGAAGTAGTCGTAGCCCATGTCCGGTAGCGCCAGGGTGATCGTCCCGGTCCGGCCCGTGCGCAGTCCTCGTGCCGTCGCGTTCAGGCGGTAGCCGAGTTCGTCCACAGCCCGCAGGACGGCGGCGCGCGTCTCGGGACGCACCGGGACCTTGCCGCTGAGGACGTTGGACACCGTCCTGTCCGTGACGCCGGCGGCGGCTCCCACCTCCGCCATGGTCACGGGGCGGTCCGACCTGTCCGTCATGGCAGCTCAGGCTACGACCCCACCTGGTGCAGCGCGTGGGCGCCGCACCGGCACCCACGTCCACGCTCGGCCCCCGCGGAGCGCTGCGGCGGCACCGCGGCTCGCCAGGCCCGGCGCCGCGATGTCCACCGACAGCAGGCGCCGGCCGACGGTCCGGGATCCAGTTCTCCGGAAGCTGGCCCATTTCGACGATGAAATGCTAGCTTGGCTCCACGCCACCGAAGGCGGCAGTCCTCGTCCACGTCGGTACCCGCACGTGTGGGAGCCCGTCGCTCAGCGTTCGCGAGACCCATCGCGACGCGCACCCGCACCTACCTCAACTCCTGCCGCTGGACCCGACGGGTCTGGACGCGGCGACCTCACGAGAGGACGGATCGATGGAGATTCGCACCAAGGCCGGCGGTGACGCGGCCCCGGGGACTCCGGG
>NZ_JBFBND010000063.1:0-15639 GCF_040702905.1 Kineococcus sp. NPDC059986
TCGGTCCACACGGGCACCCCGGCCGCGGACAGCGCCTCGACGGCCCGACGTGACGACGATCCCTCCCCCGCAGGGGCCCGGCGTACGGTGACCGGCGTGCTCCCCCTGCTGCGCCGCCTGCTGGACGACGACCCGACCGCGCCGCGGTTGACCTGGTACGCCGCGGACCACGCCTCCTCCGGCGAGCGCATCGAGCTGTCCGCGCGGGTGCTGGCGACGTGGGTCGCGAAGACGGCGAACCTCCTCGAGGAGGAGTTCGAGGTGGGGCCCGGGTCGGTCGTCGCCCTCGACCTGCCGACCCACTGGCGCACGCCGGTCTTCCAGCTGGCGGCCTGGTCGACGGGTGCGGCGGTGCGCCACGGCGCCGACCGGCCCGCCGACGTCCTCGTGTCGTCCTCGGTGGAGGCGCTGCAGCGCAACGGCTCGCAGGACCGGATCGCGGTCTCGCTGCTGCCGCTGGCGACGCGCTTCGACGGAGAGCTGCCCGCGGGCGTCCTCGACTACGCCCGCGTCGTCACGGGCTACGGCGACACGTACGTCGCGCTGTCGGCACCGGGTCCGGAGGACCCCGCCCTGGAGGTCCCCGCCCTCGCGCACGGCCGGTTGCAGGCCGCGGCGCAGGAGGCCGGGGCCGACTGGCCCGTGGGCGTCCGGCTGCTCACGGACGCCGGACCCGACGACGTCGTCCGCGGGCCGCTGGCCGCGTGGGCGCGGGCCGGGTCCGTCGTGCTGACCCCCGACCTCGACGCCCTCGGCGAGCGGGTCGTCGGCTCCGAACGCACCACGGCCACCCTGCGCACCCGCCCCGCCCCGCCCACCGGGTCCCCGGCCCAGGACTGAGGTCCGTGCGGACCGCGCACGTCCTCCTGCTCGGCCTCGCCACCGTCGTCGCGACCGTCCTGCTGTTCCGGCTCGGGCTGCCGTCGCCCGCGCTGTTCGCGGGGCTCGCCGTCGGTCTCCTCGACGGGCTCACGACCCGGCGGGCGGTGCGGTTGCCCCCGCGAGCCGGTCTGGCCGGTCAGGCCGTCGTCGGCGTGACGATCGGGACCCTCGTGCAGCTCTCGACGCTGGCGGCGCTCGGGGAGCACTGGCTGCCCGTCCTCGCCGTCACCGTCGGCACCCTCGCCCTGAGCCTCGGCACGGGGTGGCTGCTCGGGCGGCACCGCGACGTCGACGCCGTCACGGGCGCCTTCGCGCTCGTCGCCGGCGGGGCCAGCGGCCTGGTCGTCATCGCCCGCCAGCTCGGCGCCGACGAACGCGTGGTGGCGGTCGTGCAGTACGTGCGGGTGCTGCTCGTCGTGCTGTCGCTGCCCGTGGTGCTCGACGTCGTGTTCGACGTCCGCGCCGTCGGGGACGCGGGGACGTCGGCCGCCGGGAACCCGTGGGTGGGGCTGGCGCTGGCCGTCGGGTGCGGCCTGGTCGGTCCGTGGCTCGGACGTCGTGCGCACCTGCCCGCCGCGACCCTCCTCGGACCGCTGCTGCTGGCGGCGGCGTCCTCCCTCAGCGGGGTGACCGGCGGGGCGCAGGTCCCCGGGCTGCTCCAGCAGGTGGCCTACGCCCTCATCGGGCTGCAGATCGGCCTGCGGTTCACGCGGTCCAGCCTGCTCGCCGTCGCCCGCGTGCTGCCGGCCGCGTTCGCGCTCGTCGTCGTGGGGGTGGCGGGCAGCGCGGCGCTCGGCGTGGCGCTCTCGCGCGCGACGGGACTGCCCCTGCTGGACACGTACCTGGCCACCACGCCGGGCGGGTTGTACGCGGTCCTCGCCGCCGCCGTCGGGTCCGGCGCGGACGCGACGTTCGTCCTCTCCGTCCAGGTGCTGCGGTTGCTCGTCATGCTGCTCGCAGCGCCGGTGCTGGCGAAGGCGCTGTCCCGCAACCGGTGACCTCGGAGCTCCCCGTGCGGTGGCTGTGACCCTGTTAGGGTCCGGGGCAGGGGTGGTCGACAGTGACCGTGCACGGCGTCGGGGTGACGGTGTTCGTCGTGCTCGCGGTCGTGGGTTTCGTCGTCTGCCTCGTGTCCTTCGTCTTCGACGGTGTCTTCGAGGCGTTCGAGGTCGACATCGCGGGCGGTTTCCTGTCGCTCACCTCCTTGTCCGGGGGCCTGGCCCTGTTCGGCCTCGCGGCCACCCTCGCGCAGACGTCGTTCGGGTGGACCACGCTGCAGGCCACGGGTTTCGGGGCGGGCGTGGGGCTGGCGACGATGGCCGGCGTGGGTGCCCTCGTGCGGACCCTGCGCCGCGAGGAACCCGAGGTGCACACGACCATCCTCGGCGTGCGGGGCTACGTCACGACCCCCGCCGCGAACCCCGGGTCCTACGGCGAGGTGAACCTGCGCCTGCACGGGACCACCGTCAAGCGCAGCGCGGTGAGCGACGTCGCCCTCGTGCGCGGCGCCGAGGTGGAGGTCGTCGCCGAGGTGTCCGCGACCGCCGTCCGGGTGAAACCCCTCCCCTGAGTCCGCACCGAAACCCTCAGAACCCGCTGGAAACCTGCACCACCTAGGAGAGGACCGCTCGTGGAGTTCCTGACCCCTGCCGTCATCCTCGTCGCGGCGGCCGTCGTCGTCGTCCTGCTGCTGGCCGTCGCGATCGTGCGCCGGTACCGCATCGCCGGGCCGAGCGAGGCGTTCGTCGTGACGGGCAAGAAGGGCAGACCCGTCACCAACCCCGAGACCGGGAAGGTCTCCACCGACCTGTCCGGTCAGAAGGTCGTCATGGGCGGCGGCATCTTCGTCCTGCCGTTCGTGCAGCAGGCGTACTCGCTGTCGCTGGCCTCGCGCCGCATCTCCGTGCAGATCCGCGGTGCGGTCTCGGCCAAGGGCATCCGGCTGAACCTCGACGGGGTGGCCATCATCAAGGTCGGCGGCACCGAGGACTCCGTGCGTGCTGCGGCGCAGCGCTTCCTGCACCAGCAGGACGAGATCGAGTCCTTCACCCAGGAGGTCCTCGCCGGGTCGCTGCGCTCCATCGTCGGCACGCTGACCGTCGACGAGATCATCCGCGACCGCGCGGCGTTCGCCTCCCGCGTCGCGGAGGAGGCCGAGACGTCGCTGACGAACCAGGGCCTCGTCCTCGACACGTTCCAGATCCAGGACGTGTCCGACGACGTGAACTACCTGCGCGACCTCGGCCGGCCCGAGGCCGCGATCGCCGCGCAGAACGCGGCCATAGCCGAGGCGAACTCGCTGCAGGAGTCCCAGCAGGCCGAGGCCCGCGCGCAGGAGAAGGTGTCCGCCGCCCAGCGCGACCTGTCGCTGCGGCAGGCCGAGTTCAAGGCCGAGACGGACACCGCCCAGGCCCGGGCCGCCGCGGCCGGGGTGCTGGCCAAGGCCGCCCGGGACCAGGAGGTCCTGCTCGAGCAGGAACGCGTCGCCGAACGCCAGGCGGCCCTGACCGAACGCCAGCTCGACACCGAGGTGCGCAAACCGGCCGACGCGCGGCGCTACGACGCCGAGCAGCAGGCCCAGGCGCGACGGAACTCGGAGATCTTCGAGGCCGAGGCGAAGAAGGCGTCCGACATCGCCAACGCCGAGGCCGACGCCCGGCGCGTGGAACTGTCGGCGACGGCGGAGTCGAACCGCATCAAGCTCGCCGCCGAGGCCGACGCCCAGCGCGTGCGCCTGGCCGGCCAGGCCGAACTCGACCGGCGCACGGCGCTCGCGAACGCCACCCGGCTGGAGGGCGAGGCGGAGGGTGCGGCGATCCGCGCCCGCGGTGAGGCCGAGGCGGAGACCATGCGGCTGCGCGCCGAGGCGTTCGAGCAGTACGGGGAGGCCGCCGTCGCGCAGATGGTCGTCGACGTCCTGCCCCGCGTCGCCCACGAACTCGCCGCGCCGATGGCGGCGATCTCCGACCTCACCGTCATCTCCACCGACGGCGCCTCCCAGCTGTCCCGGCAGGTCGGGTCGAACCTCAGCGAGACCCTCGAGGTGGTCAAGCGCACGACGGGTGTCGACGTCACCGAACTGCTGCGCAACCTCACGGGCCAGCCCGGCCGCCCGACGACCCCTCAGCCCACACCCACCCCCACGACCACGGTCGCGGGAACGACGGTTGCGGGGCCCGACGCGGGGTAGTCCGCCGGGGTGAGCCTGAACCCCGAGAGCACCGCGACGTCGGCGCCGGCCGACACGCCCCTGAAGAGGGCGATCACCGGCAAGCTGCTGTTCCTGTTCATCCTCGGCGACGTCCTCGGCGCGGGCATCTACGCCCTCGTCGGGGAACTCGCCGGAGAGGTGGGCGGGGCGATCTGGGTGCCGCTGGCCGTCGCCCTCGTCATGGCGCTGCTGACGGCGTCCTCGTACGCCGAACTCGTCACGAAGTACCCCAGGGCCGGCGGGGCGGCCGTGTTCGCGCAGCGCGCGTTCCGCCGCCCGCTCGTCTCCTTCCTCGTCGGCTTCTCGATGCTGGCCGCGGGGGTCACGAGCGTGGCGGGGCTCGCGCTGGCGTTCTCCGGGGACTACCTCGGCGCCCTCCTCGACGTGCCCGCCCTGCCCGCGGCGGTGGTGTTCCTCGTCCTCGTCGCGCTGCTCAACGCCCGGGGCATCAAGGACTCGTTGCGCGCCAACGTCGTCATGACGGTGGTCGAGGTCGGCGGGTTGCTGCTCGTCGTCGCCCTGGCCGCGGTCGTCCTCGGCCGCGGGGACGGCTCCCCGGGCCGCGTGCTGGAGTTCTCCCCCGACCACTCCCCCGTCGCGGGGATCCTCGGCGCGGCCGTCCTGGCGTTCTACTCCTTCGTCGGGTTCGAGACGTCGGCCAACGTCGCCGAGGAGGCCGTGGAGCCCAGCCGCACCTACCCGCGGGCGTTGTTCGGCGGGCTCGCCGTCGCCGGGGTCGTCTACGTGCTCGTCGGCCTCGCCGTCTCCACCGCCGTCGCCCCCGCGCAGATCGCCGGCTCCGACGGCCCGCTGCTCGAGGTCGTCCGCGTCGCCGACGTCGGGGTGCCGAGCTGGCTGTACTCCCTCGTCGCCCTCGTCGCGGTCGCCAACGGGGCACTGCTGACGGCGATCATGTGCAGCCGCCTCACCTACGGCATGGCCACGGAGGGCCTGCTCCCGCCGGTCCTGGCCCGCGTGCTGCCCGGCCGGCGCACCCCGTGGGTCGCGATCGTCGTGACGACGCTCGTCTCCATGGCGCTCGTGCTCAGCGGTGACCTCGCCACGCTGGCCGCGACCGTCGTCCTGCTGCTGCTCGTCGTCTTCGTCAGCACCAACGTCGCGGTCCTGGTGCTGCGGAGGGACCGGGTGGAGCACGCGCACTTCCGCGCCCCGACGGCGCTGCCCGTGCTCGGTGTGCTCGCCTCGGTGGCACTGCTGACCCAGCAGGAGGCCGGCGTGTGGTTGCGCGCGGCCGTCCTGCTCGCGGTCGGGGTGGTCCTGTACGCCCTCACCCGGCGGGCGTCCCGGGGGACGCGGACGCGAGTCGACCTGACCCGCTCACCGTCAGAGGGTGCTCGGCGGCCGTGACGAACGCCGACTCGCCCTGACCCAGCTCCAGCGTCCCCGCGGTCGAGGACAGCGTGACCGTCCCCTCCAGCACGAGCACGGCCCGCGGCACCGCGCGTTCCCACCGGCGCTCGGGGCCGAGGGTGGCGACGGTCAGGGCGAAGTCCGGCAGCGGCGAGAAGACCAGCTCGTCGGGCGAGGAGGAGTCCAGGGGCGCCAGCAGCGGCGGCGGCAGCTCCCGGAAGTCCAGGACGTCCAGCAGCTCCGGGACGTCGACGTGCTTGGGGGTCAGCCCCCCGCGCAGGACGTTGTCGGAGCTGGCCATGAGCTCCACACCGGTGCCCGACAGGTAGGCGTGCACGTTGCCGGCGGGCAGGTACAGCACCTCCCCCGGCGCCAGCCGCACCTGGTTCAGCAGGACCGAGACGAGCACGCCCGCGTCGCCCGGGTAGTGCCCGGCGAGCTCGACGACGCACTCGGCGGAGGGGTCGTCCGACCCCGCGCACGCGTTCGCGACGGCCTCGACGAGCGGGGCCACGGCGTCGGCGGGGGCCGTGAGCAGCAGCCGCGTCGCCTCCTTGAGGGCGGCGGAGGGGTCGGGCCCGGCGAGCGCGGCGAGCACCCCGTCGAACACCTCCCGGACGTCCGGCGGCAGGGCGGGCAGGTCGAGCCCGGCCAGCAGCGCGTGCGCCGCGGCCGGCGACCGGAACCCGGCCATCGCGGCGAAGGGTTCGAGGGCGAAGAGCAGCTCGGGCTTGTGCGAGGTGTCCTTGTAGAGGCGGTGCGGGGCGTCGGCGGGCACCCCCTGCGCCTCCTCCTCGGCGTACCGGCGGGCCGCGGTCGCGCTGTCCGGGTGGGCCTGCAGCGACAGCGGCGCACCCGCCGCGAGGACCTTCAGCAGGAACCCGAGGCGCTCGCCGCCGTCGGGCCCCAGGAACTGCGCCGGGGCCTGCGCGATGCGCTCGTCGAGGGGCACCCCGTCCGCCAGCGACGGCGCGCCCGGGTGCGCACCGATCCACAGCTCGGCCTGCGGACGGCCGTCGGGGTCGCGGCCGAGCAGCCGCGGGATGGCCGTCGTCGAGCCCCAGGCGTAGGGCTGGACGGTGTTGGTCAGTCTCAGCACCCCGCGAGGCTCCCACAGGGAGGTCGGGAGGCGTTCCAGTACGGTCGCTGGCATGAGCGTTCTCGTGACGGGCGGTGCCGGCTACATCGGGTCCCACGTGGTGCGGCTGCTGCAGCAGCGCGGCACCGACGTCGTGGTGGTCGACGACCTCTCCAACGGGCGCGTCGAGCGCGTCGGCGGCGCCCCCGTCGTCGAGGTCGACCTCGGCACCGACGCCGCCGCCCCCGCGCTGGCGAAGGCCTTCGGCGAGCACGACGTCGACGCGGTCATCCACTTCGCGGCCCGCAAGCAGGTCGGCGAGTCCGTCTCCCAACCCGCCCGGTACTGGTCGCAGAACGTCGGTGGCATGGCGAACCTGCTGCAGGCCATGGAGACCGCCGGGGTCGGCAAGCTCGTCTTCTCCTCCTCCGCCGCGACGTACGGCGCCCCCTCGTCCGACGTCGTGCGCGAGGACGGCCCGGCCGAGCCCATCAACCCCTACGGCCAGACCAAGCTCGTGGGCGAGTGGATGAGCCGGGCCGCGGGGGTGGCGTGGGGGCTGCGCGCGGCGAACCTGCGCTACTTCAACGTCGCCGGCGCGGGCTGGGACGACCTCGGCGACTCGGCCGTCATGAACCTCATCCCCATCGTCTTCTCCGCGCTCGACGCCGGACAGGCGCCCGCGGTCTTCGGCGACGACTACCCGACGCCCGACGGCACCTGCATCCGCGACTACGTCCACGTCCTGGACCTCGCCCAGGCGCACCTCGCGGCGCTGGACCACCTCGGGACCGAGGACCGTCCGTTCGACACCTTCAACGTCGGCACCGGCACGGGCGCCTCCGTGCTCGAGGTGCTCGCCGAGGTCCGCGCCGTGACGGGGGTCGACGTCGAGCCCGTCGTGCACGCACGCCGCGCCGGTGACCCGCCGCAGCTCGTGGCCGACGTCAGCCGCATCACCGGCACGCTGGGCTGGAGCGCGACGAAGAGCCTGCACGACATCGTGACGAGCGCCTGGGAGGCGTGGCGCCGCTGACCCGCGGGGTCGGCCGGCGCGTCAGTGCGGCAGGAGCACGCTGACGAGCAGCAGCACGGGCGCGACCAGGACCGTCGTCACCAGCACGGTGTCGCGGGCCAGGTCGCGCCCGACGCCGTACCGGACGGCGTAGGTGAAGACGTTCTGGGCCGTCGGCAGGGCGGCGACGACGGTCGCGGCGAAGACGGCCTGGTCGTCCAGCCGCAGCGCGAAGCGGGCCACGAGGTAGGTGACGGCCGGCTGCACGAACGCCTTGAGGACGCTCGCGAGCAGGACCTCCGGCGCGCGCCAGCCGTGCGCGCTGCGTCCGTGCAGGGAGATCCCGAAGGCGACCAGGGCCCCCGGGATCGCGAACCCGGCCAGCAGGTCCAGCGGCTGGGCCAGCGCCGTCGGCACCTTCCAGCCCGTCACCGACAGCACGATCCCGACCGCGCTGGCGAGCAGCACCGGGTTGGCCAGCGGCGCCAGCAGCCGCCGGACGCTCGGTCCGCCGCTGTGCCGCCCCACGTCGAGGACGCCGAGGGCCAGCGGCGTCAGCACCACCATCTGCAGGAGCATCGCCGGCAGCACCGCGGTCAGGTCCTGCAGGACGTAGGCGGCGACGGGCAGGCCGATGTTCGCCGCGTTGACGAAGGAGCTGGCGAGGGACCCGACCACGAGCTCCTCGCGGCCCAGCCGCAGCCGCCAGCGGGCCAGCACGAGCCACAGGCCGAGGGCGACGGCGACCCCGGCCGCCGTGACGACGAGCTGCGCCGACAGCAGGACGTGGACGTCGGCCCCCGCGAGCGTCTGCACGAGCAGGGCCGGGGAGCCGACGAAGAAGACGAGCCGGGACACGACGACCTGACCGGTGGGGCCCAGGACGCCCGTGCGGCCCAGGACGTACCCGACGGCGATGAGCGTGGCGACGACGACGAAGCCGGTGAGGACGCCGCTCACGGCCTGCCCGAGCGCGCGCGGGACCGGGGGCGGGGCACCGCAGGAGGTTACCGGCGCCGGGTCCCACCCCCGGACGGTCGACGGACGGTGGGGGCCGGCGAGCGTCCTCCGGTCACGGTCGGCTCACGATCGGGCCCGTCGACGGGTCGTTCGCAGGGGACCCCCAGACGGCGTTGCTAGGGTCGAGCCCCGTGATCGACGCCCTCGGGAACCCCTCCTCCGTCCTCCTCCTCGGGGGCACGTCCGACATCGGCCTGGCCATCGTCGAGCGCCTCAGCCCGGAGCGTCCGCTGCAGGTCACCCTGGCCGCCCGCCCGGGCGCCCGGCGCGACGACGCCGTCGCCCGCCTGCACCGCCGCGGCCACCAGGTCCGGACCGTCGACTTCGAGGCCACCGACCTGCCCGCGCACGAGGGGGTGCTCGAGGAGGCCTTCGCCGCGGGTGACGTCGACGTGACCGTGCTGGCCTTCGGCGTCCTCGGCGACAACGAGGTGTCCTGGCAGGACGCGCGCGCCGCCGTCGACGTCGCGACCGTCAACTACACCGCGCCCGTCAACCTCGGCGTCCACCTCGCCACGCGGCTGCGGACGCAGGGGCACGGCGTCCTCGTGGCGCTCTCGAGCGTCGCCGGGGAACGCGCCCGCCGCTCGAACTTCGTCTACGGCTCCTCCAAGGCCGGTTTCGACGCCTTCTTCACGGGTCTGCGCGAGGCGCTGCGCCCCAGCGGCGTGCGGGTCGTCGTGGTGCGGCCCGGCTTCGTCACCACCAAGATGACCCAGGGGCTGGACAAGGCCCCGCTGTCCGTGTCCGCCGAGCAGGTCGCCGAGGTGACCGTCGACGCGGTCCGCTCCGGGAAGGAGACGGTCTGGGCTCCCGAGCCCATGCGCTGGGTCATGTCGGCGTTGCGGCACGTCCCCGCCCCGGTGTTCCGCAAGCTGCCCATCTGACCCCGACGCACCGCCCGACCCGCACCGCCCAGCCGATCTGAGAGGTCACCCTGTCGAGCACGCACGCCCGCCCCGACGTCCCGGCCGGAGTCCCGTCACCGGGCCCCGCCGAGGTCCCGGCTGAGGTCCCCGCCGCCCGGCGTCGTCCGGGTCAGGACGCGGACCGGGCCGCGCCGCCCGCCGTGCAGCGGGCCGTGCGCCGGTGGCCGGACGTCCTGACCGGCCTCGTGGCCGCCGTCGCGGCGTGGGTCGTCTTCTCGTGGCGGATCGGCACGCCGAGCCCGTGGCGCGACGAGGCCGTGACGATCGCCGTCGCCTCGCGGACGACCGAGCAGATCTGGGCGCTCGTGCAGAAGGTGGACCTCGTCCACGCGCCGTTCTACTTCCTGGCCCACGCGCTCTTCGGCGCCGACGTCGACATCGTCCAGGCCCGCTCGATCTCCGTCGTCGCGGCCGCCCTGACGGCACCCCTCGTGTACGGGCTGGGCCGCCGGCTCGCCACCGGCGCCGTCGGCCCCCGCACGGCCCGCCTCACCGGGGCCGTCGCGGCCGCGCTCTTCGTCTCGATGCCCTTCGTGAGCCGCTACGCCCAGGAGGCCCGGCCCTACGCCCTCGCGACGCTCGTCGCCACGCTGGGCACCTACCTGCTGGTGCGGGCCGGGACCGGCCGGGCCGGACGCCGCTGGTGGATCGCGTACGCCGCCTCCATCCCCCTCCTCGTCGCGCTCAACACGGTCGCGGCGCTCGTGCTCGTCGCGCAGGCCGGCTGGGCGCTCGCCGCGGGCCGGCGCACCTTCGTCCGCGGCGCGGTCGCCGCCGTCACGGGTCTCGTCGTGTCCGTGCCGCTGCTCCTCGCGCAGGACGCGCAGAGCGCCCAGGTCGCGTTCCTGCAGCGGCCCACCGTGGCCGAGCTGGGCGCCCACGTCCTCTTCGCGCTCGGCTCCTCCTGGATCGCCGTCGCCGTCGCGGCGCTCGCCGTCGCGGCCGGGGTGTGGCGCGGCCGGGCCCGCCGGCTGGTTCTCGTCGGGCTGCTGTGGGGCGTCCTGCCGTGGCCCCTGCTGTGGACGATCTCGCAGGTCTCGCCGTTCTGGACGACGCGGTACCTCGTCTTCGTCGCGCCCGGCACGTGCCTGGCGCTCGCGTCCGTCGTCACCGTCGCCCTGCGGCCGCGCCTGGTCGCCGGCGTCGCCGCCGGACTCGTCGCGGTCATGACGGTGACGGGTCTGCACATGCAGTTCGTGTTCCGCTCCCCCACCATCGGGCACGCCGAGGACCTGCGCGGGACGGCGGCCTACGTCGAGGCGCACGCCCGCCCCGGGGACGGTCTGCTCTTCCTGCCCGACGGGGAGTACCGCTACCGCGTGCTCACGCAGCTGTACCCGGAGGCGTTCTCCGGGCTCGACGACATCGCGCTGGACCAGACCGCGACGGAGTCCTCGACCCTCGTCGGGACGACCGTCGAGACCCCGCAGCTGTGGAAGCACGTCGCCGGCGTGGGGCGGATCTGGGTCATCGGCGGCGTCGGCCCGGTGGTCACCAAGACCCCCGAGGACCGCGAGGTCAAGCGCCTGCTCGACCAGGACTACCAGCTCGTCTCCACGGAGGAGAAGCGCGCGTTCAGCGTGAAGCTGTACGTCCTCGACCAGGGCTCGGCCACCGCCCGCTGACCTGATCGTCACACAGACGTCACACGCGCACCACCCGTCACTCCATTTACAACTCACTCACAGATCGCCTACGTTCCGTCACATCCCCCGACGGACGGAGCGCTCCACCCCATGCCCTCGCCCACGCCCTCCCGCGCGACGCTGTCCCGGCGCGCCGCTCTCGCAGGCGCCGGCGGTGCCCTGGCCGCGGTCGCAGGGTCGACGTTCGCCGGTCCCGCCGTCGCGGCCGTACCGGCCCAGCTGCGCCGGGTCCCCGGTGCCGGCGGGGTGACGTCCCTGCCCCTGCCGTCCGTGCGCTCGCTCCTGGCGGCCGGCTCCCCCACCGACCTCGCCGTCGTCTCGCTGCCCGTCGACGGCGGCAGCATGCTCGGCGTCACCTTCACCGGACCGGCGCCGGCCTCGGTCGCCGTCCGCGTCACCCGCCCCGGGACCGCTCCCGGCGCGTGGGTCCCGCTGGCCCTCGAGGACGGCACGACCGACCCGGTGTGGACCGGCGCGCTCGCGCCCGGGACCGTCGTCGACGTCCGGTTGCCCCGGCAGTCCGCCGCGGGCGCCCGGCTCGCCGTCGTCGACCCCGGCCCGGACGCCGACCCGGTCGCCGCGACCCGCGCGGCGCAGACGCTCTCCACGACCGCCGCCACCACGACCGCGGCGGGCGTCGGGGCACCGGCCGTCCGGTCGCGGGCGGAGTGGGGTGCGGACGAGTCGCTGCGCCTGGCGGACCCGGAGGTGGCGGACACCCTGCACGCGGCCGTCGTCCACCACACCGCCGACGGCGGCTCCTACTCCCGCGCCGAGGTCCCGGCCGTCATCCGGGGCATGTACCGGTACCACACGCAGACGCTGGGCTGGAACGACCTCGGCTACAACTTCGTCGTCGACCGGTTCGGCCAGGTCTGGGAGGGACGCGCGGGCGGGGTGACCCGGCCCGTCGTCGGGGCCCACGCCGGAGGCTTCAACAGCGGGACCGTGGGCGTGTCGATGATGGGTGACTTCTCCTCCGTCGCCCCCACGTCGGAGTGCCTGGCGTCGGTCGCGGCCGTCATCGCGTGGAAGTTCGCGCTGCACGACCTCGACGCCCGCGGCCGGGCGGTCCTCACGTCCGCGGGCGGCGGCACGGCCCGGTACGCGGCCGGCCGGACCGTCGAGGTCGCGGCGATCAGTGCCCACCGCGACCTCGGGTTCACCGCCTGCCCGGGTGACGTCGGGTACGGACGGATGGGCGAGGTGCGCGACCGCGTCGCCGCCCTGCTCGGCTCGGCCCCCCGGTCCGGCGGCGGGTCGGCCGTGGCGCGCAAGTACGCCGCGGTCGACGGCCCCACGCTGCTGGGTGCCCCCACGAGCGAGGAGGGGGAGGCGCTGCGCGGCGGCCGGTTCCGGCACTACGAGCGCGGGTCCATCTACCACCACCCCGACACCGGGACGCACGTCGTGCGCGGGAGCCACCGCGAGAAGTACGCCGCGGTGGGCTGGGAGTGGTCGGCCCTCGGCTTCCCCACCGAGGACACGACGGACCTGCCCGCCCTCGTCGGCAGCTTCACGCACTTCGAGCACGGATCGGTCTACCGCCGCAGCGGATCCGCCCCGCACGTCGTCCTCGGGGCCATCCGCGGGGCGTGGGCCGCGCAGGGCTGGGAACGGTCCCGGTTCGGCTTCCCCGTCTCCGACGAGTACGACGTGCCCGGTGGCCGGGCCGGCGACTTCGAGGGCGGCGGGATGCGCTGGAACGCGTCCACCGGCCGCGTCCGGGAGGTCTGATGCGCCGCGCTCTCCTGACGCTCCTCGCCTCCGGAGCCACCCTCGGGCTCCTGGCCACCGGCGCGTCGCCGGCCGGCGCAGCCCCTCGCCCACCGGCGCACCTGCCCGCCGCCGTCGACGACCTCGCCGACTACGAGGGCGCCACCACCTGCGCCGACGTCCAACCCGGCACCCGCGCGCTGCGGGACCTGCTCCTGCAGACGTACGGGCGGCAGACCATCGGGACCGCGCGGTCGTGCCCGGTGGGGGCGTCGGTGGACTCCGAGCACCACGAGGGCCGGGCGCTGGACTGGATGCTCGACGCGGGCGACCCCGCCGACGCGGCCACGGCCCGTGAGTTCCTCGACTGGCTCCTCGCCGACGACGCGCGCAACACCCGGCGTCTCGGCGTCATGTACGTCATCTGGGACGGACAGGTCTGGAAGTCCTACCGGGCCGCGCAGGGGTGGCAGCCCTACCGCGGGGCCAGCCCGCACACCGACCACGTCCACGTCTCCCTGTCCCGCCGCGGCGGCGCGGGTGAGACGTCGTGGTGGACGGGACGCACCGATCCCGTCGAGGGCCACTGGGTCGCCCTCGGCGCAGACCGCTCAGCGCTGGGCGACCCCGTCTCCGGCACCTTCCGGTACGCGGGGGCCGACGCCCGCAACTACGAGAACGGCACGATCCTGTGGTCCGAACGGACCCAGGCCCGCGGGGTCTCGGGGGCGATCGCGGCGACGTACTTCGGGGAGGACCTCGTCGACGTCATCGGCCTGCCCGTGACCGACGAGCTCGCCGTGCGCGGCGGCCGGGCCGGCCACTTCGAGGACGGGTCGGTCTACTGGAGCCCGGCGACGGGTGCGCACGCGGTCCACGGGGCGATCCGCGCGGCGTGGGCGGGGCTGGGCTGGGAGACGTCCGCGCTGGGCTTCCCGACGGGTGAGGAGGTCGTGCGCGACGGCGTGCGCCGCTCCGACTTCCAGGGCGGCTCCATCACGTGGACTCCGGCGGGCGGGGCGCGGGTCGACCTGCGCTGAGCAGGACCACCCGTCCGACTCAAGGCGGGACCGGGTCCCGCCGATGCTCGGGGATGCTCACCCGTCTCCGCGACCTCCGGATCTCCCGCAAGCTGGCCGCCGGCTTCGGCGTGGTCTGCCTGCTGCTGGCCGCCGCCGTCGGCCTGGGCGTCAAGCAGCTGCACACGGCCCAGGACACGGTGTCGTCGATGTCCGACGTCGTCGTCCCGGGGGTGCAGAGCATCGGCAGCGTGAAGTACGCCTTCGCGCAGTCGCGCGTGGACCTCGTCTCGGCGGCGCTCGCCTCCGGGGAGCAGGCCACGGCCACGTCCCTGGACGCCATGCGCGCGGACGACGCGGCCCTCGACGCCGCCTGGACGACGTACCTCGCGACGTTCCCCGTCTCCACGAAGGCCGACCGGGACAGCTTCGCCGCCGACCTCGCGACCTACCGCAGCGGCCGCGAGGAACTCGTCACGCTCGCCACGGCCGACGACGTCGCCGGGTTCATCCGCGTGCGCGACGCCAAGACCACGCCGGTCGCCGTGCGGATCAACACGACGCTGGACCGGATCCAGAAGGCCGAGGTCGACAACGCGACCGCGACCGGCCAGCTCGGCGCCACCCGCTACCGCGAGGCCCTCGCCCTGCTCATCGGGCTCGGGATCGTCGCCCTCCTCGCCGCCACGACCGTCGCCGTGCTCGTCGCCCGCTCGATCACGCACCCGCTGGCCCGGACCGCCTCGGTGGTGCGGGGCCTGGCCCACGGCCGCCTCGACCAGCGCGTCGCGTACAGCGCCGGCGACGAGATCGGCGACCTCTCCCGCGCCGTGGACGAGACGATGGACAAGCTGTCGGCGACGATGACGGAGATCACCGCCACCGCCGACGTCCTGGCCGGCTCCAGCGAGGAGCTGTCCGCCGTCGCGACGCAGCTGTCCGCCGGCGCCGAGGAGTCCGCCGCCCAGACGCAGGTCGTCTCCGCGGCCGCCGAGGAGATCAGCGCCAACATCGGCACGGTCGCCGCCGCCGGCGAGCAGATGACCGCCGCCATCGGCGAGATCGCCACGTCCACCGCGGACGCGTCCGCGACCGCCGCCTCCGCCGTCAGCGCCGCCGACGGCGCCGGGCGGACGCTGCAGCGCCTGTCGACCTCGAGCCGGGAGATCGGCGAGGTCGTCAAGCTCATCACCTCGATCGCCGAGCAGACGAACCTGCTGGCGCTCAACGCCACCATCGAGGCCGCCCGGGCCGGGGAGATGGGCAAGGGGTTCGCCGTCGTCGCCGGGGAGGTCAAGGAGCTGGCCCAGCAGACGGCCCGCGCGACGGAGTCGATCACCACCCGGGTGGCCGCGACCCAGCACGACGTCGACGAGGCCGCCGGCGCCATCGGCGAGATCACCGACGTCATCACCCGCATCGACGCCCTGCAGGCCACCATCGCCGCGGCCGTCGAGGAGCAGTCGGCGACGACGGGCGAGATGGTCCGCAACGTCAGCGAGGTCTCCACCGGCAGCCAGGAGATCGCCCTCAACATCTCGGGCGTGGCCTCGGCCGCCGAGCAGACGACGAGCGGGGCGCAGCAGACCGCCACCACCGCCGCCGAGGTGTCGCAGGCGGCTGCCCGCCTCAAGCAGCTCACGGGCGCCTTCACCCTCTGACGACCACCCGTCACGCCCCGCCTATCCCCGCGCGGAAAACACTCTTTCCGCCCTCGGAACACGTGTTCCGAGGGCGGAAAGGGTGTTTTCC
>NZ_JBFBND010000064.1:0-15535 GCF_040702905.1 Kineococcus sp. NPDC059986
GGTGAACTCTGACCTCACGATGCAGGCCTTGACTGCCTGACTGCACGGAGCATCACGCGGCGAACGTCGTACACCACCTCTGAGGACTTGACCCCTCGCGACTGTACGGACGACGGGAAGCCGAGCTGGGGTTCTCCTTGGGTCCACCTGTGTCTGCATTCCGGATCTTCACTCGTCGACAGACACGTAGCTAGCCGTTGCATGCCCCAGCGCACTCGCACGGCACCCTGCCGACTGCGCGGCTCAGCCCGGTGACTGTTAACGATGTCCTGACACATCAAGTGTCACCGATGTCCTGACGCACAACTGTCACCGATGTCCTGATACATCACAGTCGCGGGTCGCCACCCTGCGATGTGTCGTGCGATGCCTCGGGACAGGCGACGGTGCCGCGCAGCAGTGGCGGGTGGGCGGGGAAGGGCGCGAGGCTGACCTGGTGATCACTGACGACTCGACCGAACTCCTCCGACCCCGCGCCATGGGGACCGGCGACCTCGTGGTCATCGCCTCGTTGTCAGGACCGCTGCTGGCTCAGTTCGAACCCGACCTCCAGGAAGCCGAGAGGACCCTGGAGGGGATGGGGTTCCGTGTGCGACGTGCCCCGTTGTTGCAGGTCAGCCCGGCGCACTGGTGGAGCGCGGCCAGACCCGAGCGCATCGCGGAGGAGCTCAACGCACTGCTGCGCGACGACCAGGTGCGCGCGATCATCGCCCACGACGGCGGGCAGACGGCCTTCGGGTACCTCGACCTCATCGACGTCGAGGCCGTCAGGGCCGACCCCAAGCCGGTCCTGGGGTACAGCGACATCTCCCTGCTGCACCTGGTCCTCCATCGACGTACGGGCCTCGTGGGGTTCCACGCGGATCTGGCCACGCCCGGTCTCGGTGGTGCCTGGCGGAGGGTGCCTGCAGCGCGGCGCGCCGAGCTCGAAGACCTGTACCGCAGGCTGCTGACGCGCAGCGAGCCGATCGGCGCACTCCCTGCTTCGCCGTCGTGGGAGTGCTGGCGACCAGGACGTGCCGAAGGCCCTCTGATCGGTGGGGTGATCAACCGCATCGCGTTGGTGCAGGCCACGAGGTACGCCCTGCCGGTCGAGCGCTTCCAGGGCGCGATCTTGTTCTGGGAGGAGATGGGAGGTCACGTCTCCCACGTGTGGACCTACCTGCAGGTGCTGCGTCACGCGGGGATCCTCGACAGGATCGGCGGCATGGTGGTGGGCGTGCCGCACGCCATCGGTGGCCTCGAGGACCCGCAGTCGTCCCCCTCGTTGCGTGAGGTCGTCCTGGACGTCCTCGGCGACCGCGACATCCCGGTCCTGGCGGGGGTGGAGTTCGGGCACGCGGGTCCGAACCTGCCGATGCCACTGGGAGTTCGGGCCGCCGTGGACGCCGGGCAGCGCCGGCTGGCACTGGTGCAGGCGGCGTGCCGCCCCGCGACCTGACGTTCCTCGCTCTCCCGAGGGAGCACCCGGTTGCCGGCGCAACCCCTAGTGTCTCCGCATGGCACTGGTCTTGACGTGTGGCCTCTCCTTCGCGGGCAAGAGCACCGTGGCCCGGCGCCTGGCCGACAGCCTCGGCGCGCAACTGATCAGCCTCGACCGCATCAACGAAGAACGCGGCCTCGACGGCGGCCGAGGCATTCCCCTCGAGGAGTGGGCCACCACCAACCGCATCGCCCACGAGCGAGGTCGCGACCTGCTCGCGGACGGTCGTCACGTCGTGGTCGACGACACCGGGTCACCGCGCTTCATCCGCGACGAGTGGCGTCGCACGGCGGACGCCGCCGGCTCCGTCTTCGTTCTCGTCTGGGTCCAGATCACCCCGCAACTGCAGTTGCAGCGGGTGCGAGCGAACCGAGACGAGCAGATCCGCCGAGACGTCACCGACGCGGTTCTCGAAGAGCACGCGGCGAGCTTCGAGGCGCCGGTGGACGAGAACGCGCTCATCGTCGCCGCCGAGGACACGAACGACCTGGAACGGGTGTCCGAGCTCGTCAGCGCCATCACAGCTCTGGACGCCCGATGACTGCGAGCACCGCGGCACGACCCTGGGGTCCGCTCGGGCCCGAGGCACCGGGTCAGGTCGCCGCGGCGGCCAGGAGCAGGAACATCGGAACGCGTCGTCGCCGCGCCAGCTCAGGGTCGTCGGCGTCCACGAAACGCTGCGGTTCCGGCGCGCACTCGCGCAGTTGCGACAGGGCGAAACCGTTCGCAGCCAGGCTGGTGACGTAGTTCTCCAGGGTGCGGTGGTACCAGGTGACTCTGGAGCCCATCCAGCTACGCTGCCGTGCTCCGGTGCTGAAGTAGTCGTCCACGGTCCAGTCGGTGCGGCGCTCGGTGGAGGGGGGTACCGAGATCGGAGAGGTCAGGACCGGGTGCAGAACGGTGAACACCACTCGTCCCGAGGGAACCACCCAGCGACGGCATGCGCTCAGAACGCTGTCGAGGTCTTCGACGTGGTGCAGCGCCATCCGCGAAACGATGAGGTCGAAGGTGCCGTCGGGCAGTTGCAGCTCCTCGATGCTGGAGTGCTGCACGTGCGCCTCGGTCCCGGTGAGCACCTGCCGTGCCTGCTCCAGCATCGCCCGCGAGTTGTCGACTCCGAGGTAGCTGCGGGCTCCGGCCTGCAGAGCGACGAGACCGAAGTGCGCGTCGCCGCAGCCGAGGTCCAGGACGGCCAGGCCGCCGAGGTCGCCGACGGCGGCGAGGAAGGCGGGTTCCTCCATGACGTGGTTGGGGCTGGGCCCGCTGTGCCGGTGACGGCTGTAGCTGTGGGCGACGCCGTCGCCGTCGTAGAAGGGCTCGACGGGTGGTCGCTCGGTCACGACGGGCATCCTTGCGCCGTCACGGCGCGGTGTCGATGCATCCGCTGCTCGGCACCACCGTGACGTCGTCAGGAGGCCGGGCGTGGTCGCGTGAGGAGCGTCGAGGTGGTGAACGAGGTCAGCTCCAGGACGCCGCTCACGACGAACCTGCGATCAGGTCGCTCGCGGTGGGACCTCGTCGCCCCCAGGACGGGACCACCGAGGATTCGCCGGGGCGTGCAGGGATGCTGCATCCATCCAGCGACCCGCCCGAGACCCCGCTCCAGTCCTCGGCGTGTCGGCCGATGGGTGCAGCGTTCCTGTAAGCCCGCACCTCTCGAAACCATCCCGAGCGGGAGGAGATCGAGGTCGGGCCATCGAAACGACCGCGACGAGCCACCGGCCGCTCACCCGGTGGTGCAGGCATCGTCGGAAGAGGGTGTCGCCTCCGGCGACTCGCGACGGCTCCCAGCGACTCGGATCTGGAATGCCTGTGAAACGTGGACGGGCTGAGCCGTACCCACTCGGAGGGGTCGGCTCGAAATCCCGTGCCTGCCATCGCCTCGGTCACTAGGCTGCCTGCCCATGGCGTCGGTCACCGAGAAGCGCAGTCCGGTCCTGACCCCCCAGGCCGTGGACTTCCCGCGGTGGTACCAGGACGTCGTCGACAAGGCCGAACTGGCGGACAACGGGCCTGTGCGAGGCACGATGGTCGTCCGACCCTACGGCTACGCCTTGTGGGAGAGGGTCCAGGCCGAGGTCGACACCCGCATCAAACGAGCCGGTGCCGAGAACGTCTACCTGCCGCTGCTCATCCCCGAGAGCTACCTGCAGCGGGAGGCCGACCACGTCGAAGGGTTCAGCCCCGAACTGGCCGTCGTCACCCACGCCGGCGGCAAGGAACTGACCGAGCCGCTGGTCGTGCGACCCACCAGCGAGACCGTCTTCGGTGAGCTGATGGCCAGGTGGATCCAGGGGCACCGCGACCTGCCCCTCCTGCTGAACCAGTGGGCCAACGTCGTGCGCTGGGAACTGCGTCCGCGCCTGTTCCTGCGCACCACCGAGTTCCTGTGGCAGGAAGGGCACACCGCCCACGCGACCCGGGCCGGCGCCTCGGCCTACGCCCGCCGCATCCACCTGCAGGTCTACCGGGAGTTCTTCGACGACGTCCTGGCCCTGCCCGTGCACGTCGGCCTCAAGACCGCCCGCGAACGGTTCGCCGGCGCGGTGAACACGTTGGCCTGCGAGGCGATGATGGGCGACGGCAAGGCGTTGCAGGTGGCCACCAGCCACGAGATGGGCCAGAACTTCGCCACCGCCTTCGGCATCACCCACACCGACGCCGCCGGGCGGCGGTCGCTGTGCTGGACCACGAGTTGGGGGTTGAGCACCCGCGTCATCGGCGGGCTCATCATGGGCCACGGCGACGACAAGGGACTCGTGGTGCCCCCGGTCCTGGCTCCGACGCAGGCGGTGGTCCTCGTGGTGAAGGACGACGACGCGACCGTCGCGGCCGCCGAACGGCTCCACGAACAACTGTCGGCCGCCGGGGTGCGCGCCAAGCTCGACCGGCGCACCGACCTGGGTTTCGGGCGGCGGGTCACCGACTGGGAGCTCAAGGGTGTCCCGGTGCGGCTGGAGGTGGGTCCCCGCGACCTGGGCGACGGGGTGGTGACCCTGGCTCGGCGGGACAGCGTCGAACGCGACCGTCCGACCGTGGAGGCGGCGGCGTCCCTGGTGCCCCCGCTGCTGCAGCGGATGCAGGACGACCTGCTGCGACGGGGGCGAGAACGTCTCCGGGCTCGCACGGTAGACGTCACCTCGACGCCGGAGGCAGCTGAGGCCGCGCGGTCCGGCTTCGCGCGGATCCCCTGGCGGACCCTCGGGGTGGACGGTGAGGCGCAGCTGGCCCAGAACGCGGTGACCGTGCGGTGCCTGCAGCGTCCCGACGGTTCCCTGCCCGAGGCCGACGACGAGGACGACCTGGTCGCCGTCGTGGCCCGGAGCTATTGACCCCGTTGCGCTCGAGCCCCCGTACGCCGACACCCGTCAGGCCGGTGTTCCCCCTGCCCGGTGCGGCGGCGGTTCCGTGGCGACGACGTCTGTCCAGACCTCCACCAAGTCCTCGACCAGGCCGTCCCGGACGGTGGCGAAGGAGGCCACGTAGTACGTGTCGCCGGTCCCCGAAACCGGACTCACGCGGGCCCGCAGGACCGCCTGGTCCACCGAGGCGACGACGTCCTCGAGGACGAAGCGCTGAGCGCCGGGGTAGTCGCGGTTGGCCGCGACGAAGGACTCCCGGGTGAAGGTCTCACCGGTGTGCACGTACCTGGCGGAGAAGGTCGGACTCAGCAGCTCGCTGAGGGCGTGCCAGTCCTGCGCGTCGACAGCTGCGGCGAAGCGGCGCGCCACGTGCTCGACGTCCTGAGGGTCCTCGACGGCGTCCATGCAGCGAATCCTCCCGCGGACCGGGGGGTTCAACAGCCCCAGCTCACCAGCAGTGCCCGGTCTCGCGGATCGTGCTCGCCGCGCAGCTCCCACAACGTCCCCGTCGCCCCGTTCGCGGGGTCGACCACCCCCTCCGGCGACCTGCGCCGCACCGGCCGCACCAGGTCCTCCGCGCGGCCGCTGAGGTGCACGTCCCGGTCGCTGTGCACCTCCTCCAGCAGCAGGGCCCCGCCCCGGAGGAACGCCTTCAGCAGGGCAGGACCCGGCCCCAGTCGGACCTCGTAGACCGCCCCGTCGGGGCTGGCGAGACGTTCCAGGTACTCCAGCCAGACCCACTCCCCGGTCCGCCCCGCCCTGTCCTGCCTCGTCCCCACCGCCCCATCCTCGCGGCTCACGGGGCGGGTGTCCGGTGGTCTCGCGGCACGCGCTGTCGTCCCCTCCGCGCCCGCGTGCAACCTCCCGACCCGGCCGCGGCGTACATGCTGGTGGAGAAGGGGGGCCCGAGTGCGCCACCGTGACGACGACCGCGACGAGAGCTTCGACGCCTTCGCGGCCGCGACCATGCCGCGACTGCGCCGGGTCGCCTACGCCTGGTGCCACGACTGGCACCACAGCGACGACGTCGTGCAGGACACCATGGAACGCGTCTACGCCGCGTGGCCCCGTGTGCGTCGCGGCGGCGAGGAGTACGCCTACGCCCGCACCACCCTGGTCCGCAGGCTCATCTCCGAGAACCGCCGAGCCTGGCGACGTCACGAGGACACCGGGCTCGAGGCCGTCCCGGCGTCCCGGCACGACACCGCACCCGACGCGACCGGCCCCGCCCTGGAACGTCTCGACGCGCTGGACCTGTTGCGCCGGTTGCCGGTGCGTCAGCGCGCCGTGGCCGTCCTGCGCTTCCTGGAGGACCTCCCCGTCGGCGAGGTCGCCGACCTGCTGCAGTGCAGCGAAGGCACCGTCAAGAGCCAGGCCCACCACGCCCGCCGTTTCCTGCACGAACACCTGACCGATCCACACACCCCCGATGGAGCCCGGCGATGACCCACCCGGACCACCACGACCATCCCGGTGAGGACGACGACCGCCTGCAGTTCGACGTCTCGGCCGGCCTGCGCGCGGCGCTGGACGACCGACCCGCCCCACCGCCGACGTGGGACCTGCAGAGGATGAAGAGCCGCGGCCGGCGGCGCCGGACCCGTGCGCGCGCCGTGCCGGTCGTGGCGGGGTTGCTCCTCGTCGCCGGCGCCGGTGCGGTCGTCGCCACGACCGGGGCCGGCTGCCCGTGGAACAGCGCGACCACCACCGTCGCACCGTCGGTCGGTGGAGACCCCGACCAGGTCGTCCGCGACTACCTGGCCGCCCGTCGGGCCGGGGACAACGCCCGGGCCTTCGACGACTACTGGGTCCCGGGCGTCGGTGCCCGCATCGACGTCACCGGTGAACGGCTGTCCGCCGACCGCATCGACGTCGGGGCACCCCACCCCGAACCCACCGGCCCCGGAACCCCCGCCCAGGGGTGGGAGCAGGCCGTGTCGGTCCCCGTCACGATGACCTGGGACTCCGGTCCCGGGTTGACCACCGGCAAAGCACCCGTCGACGGGCAGGTCGTCCTGGTCCGGGACTCCGACGGTCAACCGTGGCGGATCGCCTCCTCCTTCCTCGAGCCGCCGCTGTACTCGGTGCCGAACGTCGGGTAGGCCGCCAGGGGGTCTTGTTCCTCGTTGCCGCGAACCACCCGGACGGCGCACTCAAGGACGCGGCCTCAAGGACCGACACGGACCTGCCGAGGAGTGACCATGCCGAGCGCGACCCGCACGGCGACGGTCGTCGCCGCCGCCCTCCCCCTGCTCGTCCTGCTCGTCGGTCGGCACCACGACGGTTCGGCCGCGGAACCCCCGTCGGCCCAGCCCATCCCGGTGGACTGCTTCGTCACGAGCGCCTACGACTACGGGTACGACCCGGACAGCACGGCCGCCTTCCCCGACCTGGACGCAGCGCAGGCGGGTCTCGCGCGACAGGCCCGGGAACTCACCGCAGCGGCCGACGAGCACGCAGACCCGCAGTTCCGCGCCCAGGCGGACGCAGCCCTCGCCCTCAGCCGCCCGGGGACCCACCGCGTGGTCCGGGGCAGTTCGGTGCTCCTGACCGCCTTCGACCAGCAGCACCACGTCGTCGCGGAGGCCACCTACGGTCCCCCCGGGATCTTCCTGGAGTCCACCCCCGCCGACGGCTACGTGCTGCAGAGCCTCACCTTCCCGGTGGAACCCCTAGCGGGCCGGACGAACTGCGCGACGCCGCTCGCCGGCTGACGTCGCACCGGCTCAGCGCGGAGAACGGCCGTGTCCCGCTCGTTCGCGGAACGCGGTCGGGCTGCAGCCGTGGGCTCCTCGGAACCGGCGGGAGAAGTAGAGCGGGTCGGTGAAACCGACCGTGCCCGCGACGTCGGAGACGGGACGGGTCGTCTCCTCCAGGAGGCGGGCGGCCAGGTCGAGCCGGCGGCGCTCGACGTACCGGTGCGGGGGTGTTCCCACCTGCGCGGTGAAGACGTGGGCGAAACGGGAGACCGACATCTGCGCCCGCCGGGCGAGCGTCCGCACGGAGAGGTCGTCGGCCAGGTGGGTCTCGACGTGCTCGAGAACGCGGGCCACGACCGGCGTGACCCCTTCCGGCACCTGCCGCGCATCGGCCACCAGCAACAAGGCCCGTTCCAGGCAGTTCATCGCCAGGCGGTCCGCCACGGGCCGGTCGGTGCGGCGGTGGGTCAGCGCCTCGGTGAACGCCTCGAGGACGGCGGGGAATTGCGACCCCGGGACGGACGTCCGCTGGATCCCGGAGTCGTCGAGCAACGGGTCCCACTCCGACCGGACGACGGCGTGGGCCCAGAGGAACTCCCACCGAGCACGGCCCTCCCGCACGGCGTAGTCGTGCGGCACGAAGGGCGGCACCGCCACCAGGTCTCCCGGTGCCGCCACCACCTCCGCCCCTGCGGCCACGAACCGGCCGCACCCGCCGACGGTGAGCGTGAACATCCAGTCCGGTCGCCCTCGGGGTCTGCGCACGTGGTACCCGGCGACCTCGTCCGACGCCCCCACCACGACGCGACGACCGGGTGCGGGCAACCACTCCCCCGGCACCTCGTCGTCGGGCAGACTTCCCACAGTAGGATCTTCCATGCCTGCGACGTGTCTGTCGATGGTGCCGGTGGCTCGGGTGGTCGACGCTGGAGGACATGACGAACGACGTGGTGCAGACCGTTGACGCCGTGGCGAGCTACACGCGCGACGGGTACGTCCTGGTGAAGGGACTGTTCTCCCCCGACGAGGCCGCCGACTGGTACGCGCACGCCCACCGCCTCGGGGAGACCCGGACCGCCGACTTCGCCTCGCCCGCCGAGCACGACCCCACCTCGCAGGACCCGCTGCGGCGCCACCCCCGGCTCATGCAACCCCACCTCGGCGACGACCAGAGCCTGCGGTTCCTGCTCGACGAACGCCTGCGCCGCGCCCTGGTGCACCTCTTGGGCGAAGAACCCCTCGCCGTCCAGACGATGATCTACTTCAAACCTCCGGGGGCCCGGGGGCAGGCGCTGCACCAGGACCAGCGCTACCTGCAGGTGTCACCGGGGACGTGCGTCGCCGCGTGGCTGGCGCTGGAACGGGTGGACCCGGCCAACGGATGCCTGCGGGTCGTGCCGGGGTCGCACACGATCGACGTGCTGTGCCCCGTGCCCAGCGACACCACCCGGTCCTTCACGAGCGAGACCGTCCCCGTTCCCGAGGGGATGGACGTCGTCGACGTCGTCATGGAGCCGGGAGACGTGCTCTTCTTCCACGGCAACCTCATCCACGGATCGGACCCGAACACCACGCACGACCGGTTCCGGACAGTCGTCGTCGGCCACTACGCCACCGGTGGGGCGGAACACATCTCCCAGTGGTACCCCGACGTCATGAGTTTCGAGGGTGAGTCGACACCGCTCGACCTCGTGCCGGTGGGCGGACCGTGCGGGGAGTTCGTCGACGGGGAGTTCGTGGTCACCTCGACCGTGCGGGAAGCTCTCGCCCGACACTGAACCCGCCCACGCGCGGGCGGCGGCTCAGGCCAGTCCCAGCGCCCGCAGGGACGCGACGGTGTCGGTGATCGTCTCGAGCACAGGGCGCGGGCGGAACCCCAGCTCTGCCTTGGCGCGGTCGTTGCGGATGACGAGCGGCACCGGTTCCTCACCCTCGGCCTCGGTGACGTCCCCGCCCGCCGCGCGCGCGACCTCCCGGAACGTCATGGTCGGTCCGTCGGCCAGGAGCAGGTACCGGTGCCCCGCGGCGGCCGGGGTCCGCATCGCCGCGACGTGGGCGGCCGCCACGTCGCGGACGTCCGCGATGCCGAAGCGCTGCCGCGGCACGACGGTCCTCGCCCCGCTGAGGAGGGCCGTGAAGAACGCCAGCGAGGACCGGGCGGCGACCGTCAGGGTGGGGCCCGCGATCCACGTGGGGTTCAGGACGACGAGTTCGAGGTCGCCACCCTGCGACCCCACGAAGTCCCACGCCGCCCGTTCGGCGACGGCCTTGGACAAGGGGTAGGCCGGCAGCCCCGGGGTCTCCGGGTCCGTCCAGTCGTCCTCGTCGTAGTCGCGCACGGGTTTCGGGGAGTAGCCGACGGCCGCGAACGAGGAGGTCAGCACCACGCGGCGCGTCCCGGCTGCCCGGGCGGCGCGCAGCACCCGCAGGGCACCGTCCCGGGCGGGGACGACGACCGCGTCACGGTCGTCGGTCTGCACCATGGGTGAGGCGACGTGGTGCACCTCGCTGATGCCGTCGAGGGCGGCCGTCCACCCGGCGTCCTCGGTCAACGAGGCCTCGACGAAACTCAGGCGCGCAGCGTCGACGCCGGCCCGGTGGACCGCGGTGCGGACCTCCTCGGCGCGGTCCAGGGAACGGACCGTCGTCCGGACGGCCGTGCCCGCGGAGAGCAGGTCGGCGATGAGGCGGGTCGCGAGGTACCCCGTTCCGCCGGTCACGAGAGTGCTGGTCATCGGTGGGTCTCCTCGAAGCGGGGAACGATGGTCTGGAGCTCGTCGCGGGCCGCGGTCTCGGCGGCGTCGTCCGCCCGGTCGCGGGCGTCCCACAGGGTGGCCTTCACCCGCAGGTAGTCCAGGTGGACGGTCAGGGTGGCGATCTGCTCCTCCACCCGCGCCGCGTGGCGCAGCAGGATGTCGCGCTGCTCCGCGGCCGCGGCCCGGCCGCGGGCGCGGTTGGCCTGGTAGGTCCGCATGTCCTGGATGCCGACGCCCATGACGCGCAGGCACGCCAGGACCTGGGCGTCGTCGAGGTCGCTCTCGCCGTACCGCCGGTGCCCGCTGCGGTCGTCGCGGGCGATCGGACCGAGCAGGCCGGCGTCCTCGTAGTAGCGCAGCGTCGCCTCCGGTAGACCGCTCTGCCGCGACACGTCCTGGATGCTGTACGTGGTCACGAGGAGAGCTCACCAGACCTCAAGCGCTCGAGGTCAAGGCCGGTTCCCGTGCCGGCTCCGGGGAGCGAGGAAGGGCCACCCGTTCGGGTGTCGACGCTCGTCCTGCGGGTCACGGGTGCCCAAGACCATCCGTCGGACCGGACCACCGGTCTGCGGGAGAGGGGACGACGGTGGACTCGGCCACTCCGGTGTGGACAGCGGTGCTGACGCTCTGCACCCTCTGCTGCCTCGCGGCGACCCCCCTGGCCTGGCGCGGCGCTCACGGCGGCCCCAAGCGGGCCTTCGCGATCGGCATGACCGGCGCCGTGGGGTGGTGCGCCGCCGCCGCCGGACTCAGCACCACCCCCACCCTCGCCGTCACCGACGCCCTGCGGGTCCTGGCCACGACCGGCGCGCTGACCGTGGCCGCCTCCGCCTGCTGGATGGCGCGCACGGCGGACGACCCCCACCGCCGGCCCGTCCCCGCGGACCTCGCCGTGCTCACCGTCCCCCCGGTCCTGGTGCTCGGCGCGGTGGTCACCAACCCCTGGCACCACCTGGTCTACCGGGACCTCGTGGCGGGCTCGGGGGCAGATCTGTGGGACGAGGGGCCGTGGTACCCGCTCGTGGTCGCGCTCCTGGCCGTCCCCGCCACGCTGTGCATGGTGCACCTGGCACGAGGGCCGTCCCGTTCCCCGGCGCACTTCCGTCCGCACCTGGGGATCCTGCTCTGCGGCGCCGTCGTCGTCGCCGCAGCCGTGGTCGTCTCCCTGGCCCTGTCCCGTCCGGACCGGAACGTCGACGTCGTGCCCGTGGGGTTGGCGTTCGCCGCCGCCTCCAGCATCCGCGGCTTCGTGCGCCACCGGCTCCTCTCGGTCGTCCCGCTGGCCCGTGCCCACGTCGTGGAGATGCTCCCGGACGCGGTCGTGGCCACCGACGCCGAGGGGATGGTGGTCGACCTCAAAGCCTCCGCGACCGCGCTGCTGCGCGACCTGGCGGCACGAGGCGTCGCGTCCGCCCAGACGCCCGTCGGACAGCCGGTGTGGGAGGTCATGCCGTTCCTCAGACCGGCCGTCTGCGCTGCCGAGGCCGCTGCAGGTGCGGTCGACGGCACCGCGGGCCGCGTCGGCGCTGCGCCCGGCACCGTCGACGCCGGAACGGTCTCCCCCCGGCCCGGCCTGCACCTCGGGGTGCGGACCGGGGCGATCCGCTCCTCCCAGGGGGCACTGCGGGGCTACGCCCTGCTGCTGAACGACATCAGCGACGTCGTCGAACGACGACTCGCGGCCGAACGCGCCTCCGAACTGCTCGCCGAGGAGGTCCAGCGCGATCCCTTGACCGGACTGCTCAACCGTCGAGGTCTCCAGACCGCGGCCGCCGAGGTCGCCGACCACACCCCGCGGGCCGTCGTCGTCTTCGACCTGGACCACTTCAAGGCCGTCAACGACACCTACGGCCACGACGTGGGAGACACCGTGCTGAGCGTCCTGTCCGACGTGTTGGCCGACGTCGAGGCGGCTCACGCCGCCCGGGGCGCCGTCGCGGCACGGATGGGCGGGGAGGAGTTCGTCCTCCTGCTGCCCAGGATGGTCCAGACCGAGGCCGTGAGGGTCACCGAGGAGGTGCTCGCGTGGGTCCGCGGCACGGTCATCCCCGCCTCGACCCCCACCGGCGTGCTGCAGATCAGCGTGACCGCGTCCGCCGGCGTCGCTGCCAGCCCCCGGACGCACGGGACACCCGTGGTGGAACTGCTGCGCCAAGCGGACGTCGCGCTCTACACCGCGAAACGTGCCGGCCGGGACCGAGCCGCCGCCGCGTCCTTCGACCACCCCTCCACCCGCCCCGCCGCCCCCTCAGCCGCCGACAGCACCGGGGACTTCGCCGACGCCTGACGGCAGGGCTCGTCCGTGCCGGCACGTTGCCGGCGGCTCCCGGGCGGCGTGGTTCCCGCGCGAACACGGAAGAACTCGGCTGCGCCGGACACGCCGTGCGTCTACCGTGCCCGGGGTGTCCTGCCGACTGGTCGCCCTGCGGGTGGACAGCCACGACCCCCTCGCGCTCGCGGCGTTCTGGGGACGCCTCCTGCGCCGACCGGTCCACGACGAGCCCTCCGGGCCGCTGCTGGCCGGCGGTGGGGGCCAGGTGGGACTGCGCTTCGTGCCGAGCGACGGCGTCCGGACCGGCCCGGGCCTGGTGCACCTGCACGTGACCAGCAGCAGCGCAGCCGATCAGCAGGCCACCGTCACAACGGTCCTCGCCCTCGGCGGCCGCCACCTCGACGTCGGTCAGACGGCGGAGGAGGGGCACGTCGTCCTCGCCGACCCCGAGGGCAACGAGTTCTGCGTCGTCGAACCCGACAACTCCTTCCTCGAAGGGTGCGGTCCCCTCGGAGAACTCGCCGGCGACGGCACCCGTGAGGTCGGGCACTTCTGGTCCAGGGCACTGCAGTGGCCCCTGGTCTGGGACGAGCAGGGCGAGACGGCGGTCCAGTCCCCGGAAGGCGGCACGAAGGTCGCGTGGGGTGGGCCGCCGGTGGCGCCCAAGGTCGCCCGGAACCGGCAGCGCCTCGAGGTCGCGGTGGCGTCGGGTTCCGCGGGGGCCGAGGTCGACCGGTTGCTCGGACTCGGGGCGCGCCCGTCCGGACCCGCCGACGGTTCCGAGCACGAACTCCTCGACCCCGACGGCAACGAGTTCCACCTCACCACCGCCTGATCCGGTCAGGGCCGGAGTCGGCGCGCCCCCCGGTCGAGGGCGGGTGCGTCCGGGACGGTCGGCTGGACGACGAGGTCCGCGCTGTCGAACCCTCCGGCCGTGGTGAGCAGGGACGGGGCACCGCCGTCCAGCGGGAACCTCCAGACCGCCGGGTCGGCCGAACCGTAGTCGCACCCCTCGCACGCGGAGACCGACGTGAAACCGTCCAGGGCCAGGAACGTGCCGTCGGGGGCCCAGACCAGGTGCTCGACGCGGACGGGCGCCGGCCCGAGGTCCTGCAGCAACCGGCCACCGGCGTCGGTGACGACGACTCGCGGGGCGCCGGTGGGGCGGAAGCTGACCCCCTCCCCCGGCGCTGCCGGCGCCTCGGGGGTGCGGACCATCGCCAGCTTCGTCCCGTCCGGGGAGAAGACGGGGAACTCCTCGGCGAACGCGGGGGTGACCTCGCGCTGGGAGGTCGCGGTGGCCACGTCGATGCGCACCAGGTCCTGCCCGAGCTCGTCCGAGCGGGCAGCGACGACGGTCGTCGCCCCCGCCGAGAAGGAGGCCCACCCGCTGCGCCGGGCGTCCCCCGCCACCTGCCGGGTCCGGCCGCTCGCGAGGTCGGTGAGGAACACCTCGTAGTCACCCCCGGTGCAACTGTCACCGGCCTGCGCCCGCCACAGCAGGGTCGCCCCGTCGGGGGAGAACGTGAGGTCCGCCGTGTTCACCGGCACGTGCCCCAGGCTGTGCACGACGCCGGCGGGCGAGAGCAGGACGAGTTCCGCCACCGGAACGGGAGGACGGGTGGCGCAGTCGGCGTCGGTCTGGACCGCCGAGCGCGCGACCGCGATCGACCCGTCGGGCCCGGTGGCCACGGCCCGCAGGTCGAACCCGCTCATCAGCGCGCGACGGTCGCTGCCGTCCGGGCGGGCGCTGTAGAGGGTGGAGCCGCCGTCGGTGCGGCCGTCGAACCCGATCCAGACCAGGCGCCGCCCGTCGGCGCTCCAGGACACGTCGCCGGGTCGGCCCGGGGCGACGGTCCGCACCTGCCCGGTGCCGGGATCGACCGTCCGCAGGCTCTGCTCGGTGTCGTCCCCCACCCAGCCGCTGAAGGCGACGAGTCCCCCGCCGCGCGCGGGCGCCGGTGCGGCGGGGGCAGCGGGCACTGCGCAGGAGGCGACGAGCACCAGGGCCCCGGCCGTCACGGCGGCTGTGACCGCACTGCGTCTGCGCATGCTCCATTGGACAGCACCGGCGAGCCCGCCGTCGGTGGTTCGGCACCACCGCCCCGCGGTAGCGGCTCACGATGGCCCGCGACCGGTCGATGGAACGGTGCAGAGGCCTGCACCCCGCCTCGACCCCACCTCGAACCCGCCTCGACACGACCGCCCGACCGACCGCCGCAGAGGGGACAGCCGTGCTCACGCGCCTGCGCGACCTGAGGGTCGCCACGAAGTTGACCGCCGGTTTCGGGGTGGTCTGCGTCCTGCTCGTCGTCCTCATCGTCGTGGCCGCCACCCGGCTGGCGAACGCCCAGTCGAACCTGGACGACCTCTACTCGTCGTCGATGGCGTCGGTGAGCGCCGTCGACGACGTCAAGGCCAACTTCCTGCAGATGAACCAGGACCTTCCCGACATCGCCCTCGCGCAGGACGACGCCGCGACGAGCGCCGCGGAACAGTCGCTGACGCGGGACGACCAGGGCTCCGAGAAGGCCTGGACGACGTACGAGGCCTCCGCGTCCGGGGCATCGGCCTCCCTGCGTGCCACCGCCCGCGACCTGCTCGACCAGCAGGACCGCGCCCGGCCCGACGCCATCGCGCTGGCCACGCTCGACGACCCGACCCAGTTCATCGCCTACCGCGCACAGAACCTCACCCCGCTCACGGCGAAGGTCGTCGCGGCCCTCGACGAGCTCGCGGACGCCGAGGACACGGCCGCCGCCGCCACCCGCGACGCTGGCGCCGCCGCCTACCGGTCCGCACTGACCCTGATGATCGCGCTGGGAGCCCTCTCGGTGGCCTTCGCCCTGACGGTGGCCGTCCTCATCTCCCGGTCCATCGCCGGCCCCCTCGGCCGCGCCGTCGTCGTCATGGAAGGCCTGGCCCAAGGCCGCCTCGACCAACGCGTCGCCTACACCGCCAAG
>NZ_JBFBND010000065.1:0-8294 GCF_040702905.1 Kineococcus sp. NPDC059986
CGGATCCATGTGCAGCGGTTGGGTCGTCGGGCGGCGGTGATCACTCCGCAGTCGCACACGATGGGTGAGGGTGTGGCCATCATGACCGGCGCCGTGACCGTCCCCACCGAGGACCAGACCGTCCGTGCCTGAGGCCTCCGACACCAGCGTTCCGACCGGCGTTCCGATCACGACCGACCTCGACGAGCTCGTCGACCTCGCGCGTTCCCTCGTGGAACCCGGGAACCGCCGGATCCTCGGACTCACCGGGGCCCCGGGTTCGGGGAAGTCCCGTCTCGCCGAGGCCCTGACGGCCGCCGTCGGACCGCAGGCGGTGTTCGTCCCGCTCGACGGGTTCCACCTCGCCGACCCCGAACTGCGCCGCCTCGGACGGCACCCCCGCAAGGGAGCGGCCGACACCTTCGACGGCGCGGGGTACGTGCACCTCCTGCGGCGCCTGCGGGACCGGACGGACGACGTCGTCTACGCCCCGTCCTTCGACCGTGGGTTGGAGGCCGCCATCGCCGGCAGCATCCCGGTTCCCGCCGACGTGCCGCTGGTCGTCACCGAGGGGAACTACCTGCTCCTCGATACCCCGGTGTGGGACCAGGTCCCCGGTCTGCTCGACACCTGCTGGTTCGTCGACCCGGGGGAGACGACCCGCCTGGAACGGCTCGTGGCCCGCCACGTCCGGTACGGCCGGTCGCCCGAGGAGGCCCAGGCCCGGTCCTGGGGGCCGGACCAGGACAACGCAGAACTCATCACCCGCACGCGTCCGCGTGCCGACCGCATCGTCCGGCTCGCGCCGGACCCGCGCCTCGCCTGACGCGCGCTTCTCCGACCTCTCGACCTCTGGAGCCACTCCCGTGACCACCACCGTTGAACCGACCACCGCGACCGGCTGGTCCAGCCGTGACGACGAGGCCGTCGTCACCGCGCGCGTCCTCGCCATGGACGCCACCGAGAACGCCGGCCACGGCCACCCCGGCACCGCCGTCACGCTCGCCCCCATCGGGCACCTGCTGTTCCAGCACCACCTGCGGCACGACCCGTCCGACCCCACCTGGCGCGGCCGGGACCGGTTCGTGCTGTCCTGCGGGCACTCCAGCCTCACGCTCTACATCCAGCTGTACCTCGCGGGGTACCCGATGACGCTGGACGACCTCAAGGCCTACCGCAAGGCCGGCAGCCAGACCCCGGCGCACCCCGAGTTCGGCCACACCCCGGGCGTCGAGACGACGACCGGCCCGCTGGGGCAGGGTCTCGCCACCGCGGTGGGCATGGCCATGGGCGCCCGCCGCGAACGCGGTCTGCTCGACCCCGACGCCCCCGCCGGCACCAGCCCCTTCGACCACCGTGTCGTCGTGCTCTGCTCCGACGGTGACGTGCAGGAGGGCGTGACGTCCGAGGCGAGCGCCTTCGCGGGTCACCAGCACCTGGGGAACCTCACGGTCGTCTACGACGACAACCGGATCTCCATCGAGGGCAGCACGGCTCTCGTCACGAGCGAGGACACGGCCGCCCGCTACGCCGCCTACGGCTGGCACGTGCAGACCGTCGACCTCCTCCCCGGGGGTGACGTCGACGTCGCCGGGTTGTCCCGTGCCCTCGAGGCGGCCGACGCCGAGACGGAACGACCCTCGATGGTCGTGGTGCGCAGCGTCATCGCCTGGTCCGTGCCCGGCCGGCAGGACACCCCCGGGTCCCACGGTTCCCTGCTCGGACCGGAGGCCGTGGCCGCGGCCAAGGAGCTGTGGGGTGCCGACCCCACCGCCACCTTCGACGTCGACCCCGACCTCGTCGCCTGGACCCAGGCCAACGCCCGCGACCGCGGCGCGGCCGCCCGCGCCGACTGGGACCAGCGGTTCGCCGTGTGGGCCGCCGAACACCCGGCGGAACACGCACTGCTGCAGCGTCTCGAGGCCGGAACGGTGCCGGACACGTTCGCCGCGGTGCGTCCGACGTTCATGGCCGGTGAGTCGGTCTCGACCCGGAAGGCCTTCCGCCGTGGTCTCGTGGCGGCGGCCGCGGAACTGCCCGAGATCTGGGGTGGATCCGCCGACCTCGGCGACAGCAACGGGACGAACATCGCACCGACGTCGTTCCTGCCCGCGGGCAGCACGGAACCGAACGCGCACCCCGCCGGTCAGACGATCCACTGGGGCATCCGCGAGCACTTCATGGGGGCGGCCCTCAACGGCATCGCCCACTCGGGGTTGTCGCGACCCTACGGCGGCACGTTCCTCGTGTTCTCCGACTACATGCGGCCCGCCGTCCGGCTCGCGGCGCTCATGGGGCTGCCGACGCTGTACGTCTGGACGCACGACTCGATCGGTCTGGGGGAGGACGGGCCCACCCACCAGCCGGTCGAGCACCTGGCCTCGCTGCGTGCCATGCCCGGCCTCGACGTCCTGCGCCCGGGGGACGCGAACGAGGCCACCGTGGTGCTGTGGAAGGTGCTCGGCCACCGCGGCCGCCCCGCGGCGTTCGCCTTGAGCCGGCAGGGCCTGCCCGTCCTGCCCGAGGACGAGGACGGGTTCACCTCGGCCGACGGTGCCCTGCGGGGCGGGTACGTCCGCTGGGAGGGCGGACCCGAGGGTGACCCCGCGGTCGTCCTCATCGCCACCGGGTCCGAACTCCAGCTCGCGGTCGAGGCCGCCCGGACCCTCGCCGGCGAGGGCGTCCGCGCCCGGGTCGTCTCGATGCCGTGCCGGGAGTGGTTCGCCGAACAGGACGACGCCTACCGGGAGTCGGTCCTGCCCGCGCGGATCCGTGCCCGCGTCTCGGTCGAAGCTGCCGCCGCGCAGAGCTGGCACGACCTCGTGGGCCTCGACGGCCGCACCGTGAGCATCGAGGACTTCGGCGCCTCCGCTCCGCCCGCGACGCTGTTCGAGCGCTTCGGGGTCACGGTCCAAGGTGTGCTCATGGCGGCCCGGGACCTGCTGCCCCGCACCGCGTGACGATCAGCGGCGGCCCCAGAACGCCGTGGGGTCGCCGCTGACCGCGAACCCGGCCGCGGCGACGGCCCGCGAGACCTCGCGGAACCGCCGCCCGACGCGGTCGGGTTCGTGGGCGTCGCTGCCGAAGGACACCGCGGCGCCACCGGCCTCGTGCCACCAGTGCACGACCCGCAGGTCCAGGGGGATGGACGTGTTCACCTCCAGGACCCGGCCGGAGGCGGCGAGCAGTCCCAGGACGTGCCGGGTCTGCTCCTCGACGCGGCCCCACGGGGAGGGCCCGGCGGTGGCGGGCCAGTGCCGCAACGGGAAGTCGACGTGGCCCAGCACCTCGAACGGTGCATCCGAAGCGACCATGTCCTCGACCTGCCGCAGGTACGCCTCGAACAGGTCCAGGGGTTGACGCTGGTCCTCGGCGTGGTCGACGAGGAGGACCTCGCCCGGGACGCGCAGGTCGTCCAGCGTGTGCACCGACCCGACCACGCGGTCGAAACCCCGCGACAGCACGGCCTGAACGTCCTCGGCGTGCCAGTGCACCTCCGAGACCTCCACGCCCGAACGGATCGTCAGCTCCGGGAACAGGTCACGACACCGCGCGATCTCGGCATGGTACGCGTCGACGTCCAGCGGGGCGCCCCGGAAGTGCCCGTGGCCGCCCGGGCCCACCGCGTCGTCGTACGTCCCGCGGATCCCCTCGTCCCAGTTCCACCCACCCGTGGGGGCGTTCCACACCGTGAAGTCCAGGTGCTCGGTGAAGGCGACCGCCGGCAGGCCGACGTCGACCGCGCGCCGGCAACTGCCCTCCATGTCCCCGAACGCCGCGTCCCACGAGAACTGCGTGTGCGTGTGGTCGTCCGCGGGCAACCCGCTGTCCATCCCGTCACCCTGCCCCGCCCGACGGTTCCTGTCACCCGCTGTGCAACGCTCGCCGGGTGTTCCTGCACGTGGTGACGCACCCCGAGGTCGCCGTCGACCCGGCCCGTCCCGTCCCGCAGTGGTCGCTGTCGGCGGCCGGGCGGGAGCGGCTGCACCGGCTCGTGGTGCTGCCGTGGGTGCGGACCGCCGGGTTCGTGGCGTCCAGCGCCGAACGCAAGGCCCTGCAGACGGCGCAGGCCGTCGCCGCCGCGGCGGGACGCGACGTCCACGTCGAGGAGGAGCTCGGCGAGAACGACCGCTCGGCCACCGGGTTCGTCCCGCCGGAACGGTTCGAGGTCCTGGCGGACGCCTTCTTCGCCGACCCGGAGGTGAGCGTCGAGGGCTGGGAGACCGCCGCCGCCGCGCAGGCGCGCATCGTCGGGGCGGTCGACCGGGTGCTGGACCTGGCGGCCCGCACGGTCCCGCCGTCGGGATCGGTGGTGATCGCGACGCACGGCGGGGTCGGCACGTTGCTGCAGTGCGCCCTGCGGGGTGTTCCGGTCTCCCGCAGCCTCGACCAGCCCGGGCAGGGCAGCTGGTTCACCGTCGACACCGCCGACCGGCGGGTGCTGCACGGCTGGCGACGACTGTGACCCCCGACCTCAGACCCTTGGGACCCGGACCCTCGGGGTCAGCGGGGGCTGACGAGGAGGTACCGCTCGTCGGTGGTCGGACCACCCCAGTAGACCGCCTCGGCGAGTTCCCGGACCTCCGCCTCCTCGCGGTGCCGCAGCACGAGCCGGCTCAGTTCGGCGGCGGTCAGCCCTGCCCCCGTCGACCACCGGCCCTCCACGAGGAGCAGCCGTCCGCCGGGGCGCAGCAGACCCGTCCACGTCCCGAGGACGGCGGCCGGGTCCTCGAACGCCCACAGCACGTGCCGGGCCAGGACGACGTCGACCGACCCGGGGTCGAGCGGGGGGTGCGCCGCGTCCCCCACGGTGAAGCGTGCCGTGCAGCCCGCGGCGGCAGCCTTCGCCCGGGCGGCCTCGACCATGCGGGGAGCCAGGTCCACCCCGTGGACGTCGTGCCCCGCCCCGGCGAGCAGGACGGACAGGGTGCCCGTGCCGCAGCCGAGGTCGGCGACCCGTGCTCCCGGCGGGACGAGGGGGAGCAGGAGTTCGGCCCACGCCCGCCGGACCCCGGGGTCGCGCAGACCGTGGTCGGGGGCCTCGTCGAAGGTGTCGGCCTGCTCGTCCCAGTACCGGCGCGCGGTGTCGTCCACGGGAGGAGTCTGTCCCACGGCCGGGCCGGCCGCTGCGCCGGACTGTCCGTGTGCAGACACCGGCGGGCGCAGCGGTGAACGTCCTCGACGCGTCCGGCCGCCTGGTGCGGACGCCGGAGGCGCTGGCGCACCTCCACGACCTGGTCCGGGCCGAACCCGCGCTCCGGAGGTTCACCGGTACGCGTCCCGCACCCCTGCCCTGGGGCAGTTCCGCGCTGTTCTCGGCAGGACGGTGGTCGGGTGAGGAGGAGGTCCTGCTGAAGATCGGGGTCTCACCGGGGCAGCGCCTGTGGAACCGGGAGCTGGCCGTCCGCGACCCCTCCCTGGTCCCGCGGACGCTGGCCGACGGAGCGCGGCTCGCTGACGTCGAGGTCGGGTGGTCGGTGCTGGAACGCCTCCAGCACGGTCTGGACGCGAGCTGGTGCGGCGCCGAGTTCACGCTGCTCGCGGACGCCGCCGCCCGGTTCCAGCGTGCGGCCCGGTCCGTCGACGCGTCCAGCGGGGAACTCACCCTGGAGACGGTCCGCGGGTGGCTCCTGGCCGGCGCCGAGCGCGATGCGCCGGGGCCGGTCGAGAGCGTGCTCGCCCGCCTCGAGGAGGACTGGTCGTTCGTGACGCAGGTCTGTCCGCCCGAGGTCTGCCACGGGGACCTGCACCTGGCCAACGCCTTGGTGCGCGAGCCCGCACCGGCCCTCACGCCGGCCGTCCTCGTCGACGCCGAACCCTGCCGGACGCCCTGGGTCGTCGAGTCCGGGTACGCCCAGGTGCTGAACTCCGATCCCACGCGAGCGGGGTGGCGGAACCTCGCCGCCGTGGTGGCGAGCCGTCGCACGGCGCACGGCCTGCCGGTCGCGCGGTCCGAGGACGTCGATCGGGCGGCGACCGCGGCGCTGGCCTGGAACGCGGCCCGGATGTGGGACGTCCTCGGACCGGTGCCCGACCCGGCGTGGCGACCGGCGGCCGTCTGGGAGCAGCAGATCCTGCAGTACCTCGAGGCCGGTGCGGGGAACGCCGGTGGACCGTCGTCGTCGGCCGGTCGCCGGGTGGACCCGTGAGCCGGTCGGCGCCGGCCACCGGCCACTCCTCCCGGGTTGCGCAGGGCGGGCGGAACCGCTGCGGCGGAGGACGACCGGGTCGTCGCGACGGTTGCTCCGGGGACCTCACCGCCCTATCGTGGGGCGCGTCCACGAGGAGGTCACCGATGTCGTCGCAGTGCCTCACGCGGGGCCGGACCGGGGGAGCGGCTGTCGAGCCGGAGTTCTGAGGACACCCCCCCCGTTCCAGGACGGACCGCACCGACGCGGACGTCGGAGTTCCGGCCGGGTGCCCACCCGTTCGCGCAGTTCCCCGAGGAGCACCATGAACCCCAGCCGGCCGACGGTCGTCCTCCGACCCCAACCGCAGAGCGCCGCCCGCATCTTCACCCCGCAGACCCGGGCGGTGCTGGAGGAGCGCTACGAGGTGGTCGACCTCGAGCACGACGACGACCCCCGCCGGCTGGAGGAGGCCCTCCCGCGGGCGTTCGCGGTCATCGGGCAGCCCGACCTGGACCGTGACCGGTTGAGCCGCGCGCCGCAGTTGCGCGCACTGTGCAACGTCGAGGGCAACTTCTTCCCCAACGTCGACTACGAGGCGTGCCACGACCAGGGGATCCACGTCCTGGGGTGCGGTCCGGCCTACGCGCAGGCGGTGGCGGAACACGCTCTCGGACTCGCCCTGGACATCGCGCGCGGCATCAGCCGCGAGGACCGGGCCTTCCGTCGCGGGGAGGAGTCCTACGTCGCCGCGGGGAACACCGACAGCGTCCTGCTGCGCGGCTCGACCGTCGGGCTCCTGGGGTTCGGGAACCTCGGCCGCGCGCTGCACCGTCTGCTCGTCCCGTTCGACGCGACCGTGCGGGTGTACGACCCGTGGCTGCCCGACGCCCACCTGCGCGAGCACGGCGTCCTCCCCGCGTCCCTGGAGGAGGTGCTGCGGCACAGCCGCTTCGTCTTCGTCCTGGCGACCGTGACGGCCGACAGCGAACACCTGCTCGCCGGTCCGCAGTTCGACCTTCTCGCCCCGGGCGTCCGGTTGGTGCTCGTCAGCCGGGCCGCCGTCGTCGACTACGACGAACTGCTCCCGCGCGTCGCCCGCGGCGACTTCCTCGCCGCCGTCGACGTCTGGCCCGAGGAACCCGTTCCCGCGGACCACCCCGCCCGCGGCATCGACGGGCTGGTGTTCTCGGGACACCGCGCCGGGGGGATCCCCGCGGCCTTCGAGCAGATCGGGCAGATGGTGCTGGACGACCTGGACCTCATCGGCCGTGGCCTGCCCCCGGTGCGGATGCAGGTCGCCGCCCGGGAACTCGTCGGCCGTTACCGCAACCGCCCCGTCACGTGAACCTCACCCCCGCACCCCGCCCAGGAGGCACCCCGTGGTGAAACTGCCCCAGCGAGGGGTCCTGTTCGACTCCGACGGGGTCCTGGTCGACTCCGACGCCAGCGTGCACTCCGCGTGGAGCCGCTGGGCCCGCGCCCACGACCTCGATCCGGAGCACGTGAGCGCGATGGTGCACGGCCGGCGTTCCGCCGACACGGTCGCCCTGCTCATCACGCCGGAGCTCCAGCGCGACGCGCTCGCCGAGATCGACCGCTTCGAGGTGGAGGACGCGCGGCAGGTGACGGCGATGCCCGGCAGCGCCGACCTGCTGGCCACGCTCCCCGCCGGCACGTGGGCGGTGGTGACCTCCGCCGTGTCCGCCTTGGCGACCGCGCGCCTGCGTGCGGCGGGCCTGCCCCTGCCGGAGGTCCTCGTCACCGCGGACGACGTCTCGGCGGGCAAACCCTCGCCCGAGGGGTACCGCGCCGCTGCCGCGCGCCTCGGGGTCGACCCCGCGGAGTGCGTCGTCGCGGAGGACAGCCCGGCCGGTGTCCTGGCCGGGCTGGAGGCCGGTGCGACGGTCGTCGGCGTGGGGGACCGGGCACTGGAGACCGACGCCACCGTCGTCGTGCAGGACCTGCGGGGTCTGCGGTGGACCGGGGACGGACTCGTCGTCGTGCAGGAGTTCCTCCTGCGCGGGTGACGCCCGGACCGGTTGCCTCAGAGGCGTGTCAGAGGCGGAAGGTGCCGACGAGGGCGTTGAGTTCGGCGGCGGAGCGGGCGACGTCTTCGGCGGTGGTGGCGGTGTGCCCGGCGCTGGTGGTGGTCTGGTGGGCGGCGGCGGCGATGCCGGTGATGTT
>NZ_JBFBND010000066.1:0-6772 GCF_040702905.1 Kineococcus sp. NPDC059986
CGACGGCGTAGATGTGCTCGACCTCGGTGCGGAACTGCTTGTCGACGACGAGCCGGCCTACGAGCCGGATGCGTCAACGAGCCCACCCCCGGGGCGCCGTCAGAGGGTGCGCGCGAGGGCGACGGCGATGCCGTCGAGGATGTCGTGCTCGCTCGTCACGACCTCGATGACCCCGGCCCGCTCGGCGACGTGCTCGAGCACGCTCGCCCAGACCAGCGCCCCGGCACCGATGACGTCGACGCGCCCGGGGTGCACGAAGGGCATCGCGGCGCGCTCGGCGCGGGTCGCGCGCAGCAACCGGTCGCACGCGGCGAGGACCTGCTCCAGCGGCAGCCGCACGCCGTGCAGGCAACCCGGCACGTACTCGGTGAGGTCCACGGCGGCGGCGGTGATCGTCGTGACGGACCCGGCGACACCGACGAGCGTGCGGGTGCGCTCGAGCGGCACGTCGCTGCCGGCGAGGACGGCGCGCACGTCGGCCCGGGCCGCGGCGACCTCCCCGGCCGTCGGCGGGTCGGAGTGCAGGTGGCGCTCGGTCATCCGGACCGACCCCATGGCGAGGGACCGGGCGGCGTGCACGACGTCGTCACCGAGGACGAGCTCGGTGGAACCCCCGCCGAGGTCGACGACGAGGTACGGCGCCTCGTCGTCGTCGAGGTCGGCGGTCGCACCGGCGAAGCTCAGCGCGGCCTCCTCCTCACCCGTGACGACGTCGGGGTCGACGCCCAGCCGGGACCGGACGCCCGCGACGAACGCGTCGCGGTTGGAGACGTCGCGGGACGCGGACGTCGCGACGAAGCGGACGGCGTAGGGACGGTGCCGGCCGACGAGCTCGGCGGCGCGGTCGAGCGCGGCGAAGGAGCGCTCGAGCGCCTCGGGCGCGAACGCCCCCGTGCGGTCGACACCCTGACCGAGGCGGACGACCTCCATCGTCCGCTCGAGCTCGTGCGCCGCCCCCGTGACGGGGTCGACGTCGGCCACGAGCAGGCGCAGCGAGTTCGTGCCGCAGTCGAGCGCCGCGACCCGCCGGGTGCTCGCGCTCACGCGTCGGCCGGGGTGTGGGGGCAGGTGGCCGGCCAGCCGCCGTCGGCGGCCAGGCGCTCGAGCGTCTCGTCGCCGATCGGGTTGACCCCCGGACCCGCCGCGAGGGCGTGCCCCACGAGGGCGTGCAGGCACTTCACCCGCGTCGGCATCCCGCCACAGGAGATGCCGGCGATCTCGGGCACGTCCGCGTCGCCGAGGGCGGCGCGGCGACGCAGCAGGTCCTCGTGGGCGCGCTGGTAGGCGGCCGCGAGCTCGGGGTCGGCCGCGATGCGGTCCGTCATCTCCCGCATGAGGCCGGAGGCCTCGAGGGTGCTGATGGCGCCCGCCGCGATCGGGTCCACGAGGTAGTACGTCGTGGGGAACGGGGTGCCGTCGGGCAGCCGCGGCGCGGTCTCGACCACGTCGGGCCGACCGCACGAGCAGCGGTGGGCGATGCCGACGACACCGCGCGGGACCCGGCCGAGCCGGCCGGCGATGCTGTCCAGGTCGGCCTGGGTGGCGGGGGTCGAGCTCACGGCCTGCCTTCTCGAACGGGTGCGGCTAGCGGGTGGTGCTGGAGCTGGAGCCGGAGGAGCCCAACCCGGGGGTGGTCGGCGGCGGCGCGTCGCCGGGGTTCCCCGCCAGGCGCAACGACTCCCAGACGTTCTCGTACCAGGCCGCCGAGGGTTTGGGGACCGTCGTGGCGGCCTCCTGCGGCGACACCTGGTCGGCGTCGCTCTTCCCGTCGACGACGTACGGCACCTCGCCGGGCATGACGTACCGGAGACGTTCGCGCGCCTGGATGATCACGTACGCGTCGTCGTTCCAGCGGGCCTGCTCGGCCTGAGCGGCCGTGAGGTCGTGCTGCTGCTGGGCGATCTGGGCGTCGAGCCGGCCGATCTCCGACCGCTGCTCCAGCCACTTCTGCAGGCTCGGCACCAGGAAGATCGCCAGCAGCAGGACGACCGCCGACAGGACGAGGGCGCGGGGTCCCCGGGTGCGGCGACGTTCGGCCGGGCTCATCGTCGCGGCGGAGCGCCCCCGTGCCGCGGGCGCCGGCCGCGATCCGCTGCGCGTCGTGCTGCCCGGGCTGCGGCCCGCACCGGGGCGGGCGCTCTGCCGGGGTGCGCCGGTGCGCCCCGCGGTTCCCGTCGAACGGGAGCCGCGGGGCGCAGTCGGACGTCGCGTCGCCATGGGGTCCAGCTTCTCCCGGAGGCGTCGATCGATCGGTCAGGCGCGCCCGGTGAAACCGGCCGAGCGCGGGAAGGCCTTGGCCCCGGCGTAGCGGGCCGCGTCGTCCAGCTCCTCCTCGATGCGCAGGAGCTGGTTGTACTTGGCGACGCGCTCGGACCGCGCGGGGGCGCCGGTCTTGATCTGGCCCGAGCCGACGGCGACGGCGAGGTCCGCGATCGTCGTGTCCTCGGTCTCGCCCGAGCGGTGGCTCATCATCGTGGAGAACCCGCTGCGGTGGGCCAGGTCCACGGCGTCCAGCGTCTCGGTGAGCGAGCCGATCTGGTTCACCTTGACGAGCATGGAGTTGCCCGCGCCCAGGTCGATGCCCTTCTGCAGGCGCTCGGGGTTGGTGACGAACAGGTCGTCGCCGACGAGCTGCAGCTTGCCGCCCAGCGCGTTCGTGATGTGCACCCAGCCGTCCCAGTCGTCCTCGGACAGCGGGTCCTCGATGGAGACGAGCGGGTACTCGGCCACGAGGCCCTCGTAGTAGCCGGTCATCCACTCCGCCGAGCGCTTCGAGCCCTCGAAGTCGTAACCGCCGTCGCCGTGGAACTCCGTCGCCGCGACGTCGAGCGCGAGCGCGATGTCGGAACCGGCCTGGAAGCCGGCCTTGCCGATCGCCTCGAGGATGAGGTCGAGGGCGTCCTTGTTGCTCGGCAGGTCGGGGGCGAAACCGCCCTCGTCGCCCAGGCCGGTGGCCAGGCCGCGCGACTTCAGGACCGACTTCAGCGCGTGGTACGTCTCCGCACCCCAGCGCAGGGCCTCGCGGAACGACGCCGCACCGACGGGGGCGATCATGAACTCCTGGATGGCGACGCCGGTGTCGGCGTGCGCGCCCCCGTTGACGATGTTCATCATCGGCACGGGCAGGACGTGCGCGTTCGGGCCACCGAGGTAGCGGAACAGCGGCAGGTCCGCGGTGGAGGCGGCGGCCTTCGCGACGGCCAGGGAGACGCCGAGGATGGCGTTGGCGCCCAGGCGGTTCTTGTTCGGGGTGCCGTCCAGGTCGAGCATGACCTGGTCGATGAGGCGCTGCTCGTGGGCGTCGTGGCCGACGAGGGCCGGACCGACCTCCTCGATGACGGCCTCGACGGCCTGCTCGACGCCCTTGCCCAGGTAGCGGCCCTTGTCGCCGTCGCGGCGCTCGTTGGCCTCGTAGGCGCCGGTGGAGGCGCCGGACGGCACCGCCGCCCGCGAGAAGGTCCCGTCGTCGAGGAGGACCTCGACCTCGACGGTGGGGTTGCCGCGCGAGTCAAGGATCTCGCGAGCTCCGACGGCCTCGATGGTGGCCACGCGCACTCCTCGTGCTTCTCGATGTCGTCTCGGGATGGTGCGGGGCGAGCCTAGTCGCCTCCCCCGTCGCGGGAACCACCGCCCGAGCCCGGGCGTCCCCTGTGGGTCGGGTGCGGACGGACCGGAGACCGACGGGGAGGACGACGGGCATGAGCGAGGGCGACAACGCGTGGCGCATCGACGTGGGCGGCGTGGAGCACGACGTGGACGTCGACGTCACCGCGATGACGGGCAAGATCGTCGTCCGGTTGGACGGCGAGGTGCTCGAGGAGGACCGCATCTGGTTCTCGGACAAGGAGATCCGCTTCGCCCTCGAGGGCCACGAGGTGCAGGTCGACGTCGACCTGGCCCACGCGGGCTTCTCCACCCGCTCCTCGCTGCGGCTCGACGGACGGCACGTGGAGCCCCTGCGCCGCTGAGCCCCTGCGCCTCCCGTTCAGCCGGCGAGCGCCGTCCAGCCGAGCCGGCCCGCGCCCACGAGACCGGACCCGCGGGGCAGCGTGGACGGCGTGATGCGCACGTCGGCCAGGTGCGGGTACACGGCGAGTTCGGCGTAGGCGCGGCGCAGCGGGTCCATGAGGACGTCCCCCGCCGAGGCGACGCCCCCGCCCACGACGATGTCCGAGAGGTCGAAGAGCGCGGCCGTGGAGAGGAAGGCGGAGGCCAGGGCGCGGGTGCCCGCCGCGATGACGGCGACGGCGACCGGGTCACCGGCGCGGGCGTCGGCGGTGAGGGCCTTGGCGTCGGCCTGCTCCCCCACGCGCCAGCCCTGGGCGTGGGCCGCGCGGACCATCGCCGGACCGCTGGCGTAGGCCTCGACGACGCCGAAGGCGCCCGACCCGGGCAGGAGTTCGCCGTCGAGGACGACGCCGACGTGGCTGATGAACCCCGCGTTGCCGGTCTTGCCCGCCAGGATCCGCCCGTCGAGCACGATGCCGCCGCCGATGCCGGTGGAGACGACGACGCCCATCACCGCGGGCGACCCCGCCGCTGCGCCGATCCACTGCTCGGCGGCGGCGAAGCACTGGCCGTCCTGGGCGAGGGCCGCGCGCACCGGCCGGCCGAGCGCTCCCGTCGCCGCCGCGGCGACGTGGTCGACGAGCGGGAAGCCCCGCAGCGAGACGATGTTGACCGGGTGCACCGTCCCCGTGGTCGTGTCCACCGGACCGGCCGAGCCGATGCCGACCACGTCGGCGACCTCCAGGCCCGCGGCGCGGGCGTCGCCCACCACGTCGGTGACCAACCCGGTCAGCGCGGCCCCGACCGCGGCGGCGTCGCGGGCGTCGGTGGGCACCTCGCGGTCGTGGCGCACGGTGCCGTCGTCGGCGACGAGTCCTGCGGCGATCTTGGTGCCACCGATGTCGATGGCCAGCACGTGGGTCACGAGCCGCGACCCTACCGAGCTGCGTCCTCGGCCCGGCGGGCGTCGACCTCGAGGGCCCGGGTGGCCCGGCGCAGGGCCGCCTCGGGGTCCACCCCCGCGGCGCGGGCGCGGCGCACCAGGGCGAGCAGCTCGGTTCCTACCCGTTCCTCGGTGAGCCCGGCCTCGGGTTCCGCGGGGGCGTCGAGCCCGTTGCGCTGCAACCGCCCCAGGACCTTGTCGGTGCGGGCCAGCGCCGGCAGCTGCAGCGGGATGCCGTCCAGGACGCTGTCCCGGCGCTTCTCGGTCGCCTTGATGGCGTCCCACCCGGCCTGCAGGTCCTCGGCGACGGCCTCCCCGGCGAAGACGTGCGGGTGGCGACGTTCCAGCTTCGCGACGAGCGCGGCGGCGACGTCGTCGATGTCGAACGGCTGCTCGGGGTCCTCCTGCGCGACGCGCGCGTGGAAGACGACCTGCAGCAGCACGTCCCCGAGCTCGTCGCGCAGCTCCTCGCGGGTGCCGTTCTCGACGGCGTCGACGACCTCGTAGCTCTCCTCGACGAGGTAGGGCAGGAGGGACACGTGGGTCTGCTGCGCGTCCCACGGGCAGCCGCCGGGCGAGCGGAGCCGGTCCATGACGGCGACGAGGTCGAGGAGGGTGCTGCCGGGGAGCTGAGCGTTCACGACTCAACGGTAGGTGAACCCGTGGTCTTCACCGGTGAACACGAGGACACCTTGCGACTCATCGGCGAGAGCGGTATGCAAGATCGACAGGAGCGGTCCAACTAGGGGGTCAGCATGGGATCCATCCCGAAGCGCATTTCGACCCCTGCCTACCAGGCGCTCACTGAGGCACTCGCTGTCGGCTTCTGGTACAAGGCTTCCTTGCACCGCTTCGTCTCACTGGCACTTCGGGAGCACCCGCACCTCTGGCGCGACATCGATTTCGAAGGTCCCCCCAGCAAGCGTCAGTCAGCCACCACACTCGTCGACAGACTCGCCGCGGAAGAGGCGACGTGTCGCGAGGCAACCTTCCTGATGATGAAGGAGCTGGCCAATCTCGACTCGTCAGGAGAGTTCGCGCGCTGCGAGGACCCCGACGTCCGCGAGGACATGAGCTTCCACGCGCGCGAGGAGCTCGCCCGGCGCTTGGACGAACTCGACGTCGTCGTCGACGTGACAGACCGGGCACGTCAGGCGGCGGAGGAGGCCGCGTCAGAGGCCACGAGAAGCGCGCGCAGGAATGCCCTCCAGGAGATGCACCAGCGCTTCTTGAGCATGGGAAGCGACTCTTCGCCGCAGTCGCGGGGGTTGCGCTTCGAGCGGTTCCTCGCTGACCTCTTCGACCTCTTCAGCCTCAGCCCCAGATTGAGCTACAGCCTGCAGGACGAGCAGATCGACGGATCGTTGAGCTTCGACACCGACGACTACATCGTCGAAGCCAAGTGGACGGCAAAGCCGCTCAGCCGAGAGCAGGCCGACGCCTTCGCCGCCAAAGTCAATCGCAAGGGCAAGAACGCGCTCGGTCTCATCGTCAGCATCAACGGCATCTCCGACGCTGCACGTCGAACGTACGACCACTCGACTCCCTTCATGACGATGGACGGCCAGGACCTCTTGCACGTCCTGGAAGGGCGCTTGGCCCTCGATGAGCTCCTTCGGAGGAAGAAGCGCTGGGCCAATGACACCGGCGAGTGCTACGCGCCGGCGTTGACGTTGTTCACCTGATCGGTCCACCCGACCACCCGCCGAAGACCTTCTAGTGTCGCGAGTCGTTAATTCCTTGTCGGCTTAGTAAGCTGGGGCGATGGCACGCGTACGCGGACCGAAACCACCAGAGATCCAGCTCACCGAGGCCGAGCGG
>NZ_JBFBND010000067.1:0-5893 GCF_040702905.1 Kineococcus sp. NPDC059986
TTCTCGTCCCCCCAGAACTTCGCCGCCCCGTGGTAGCACTTCAGGTCACTGGCGCAGATCCCCACCGCCTCGACCTTCAGCAACGCCTCACCGGGCCCGGCGACGGGGACGGGGACCTCTTCCAAGCGGTAGTCGTGCGGTCCGTGCACGATCACCGCCTTCATCGTGTCTGCCATGAACTGCTCCTTCGCAGCACGCTCCGGGTGGACCGGGAGCGGAAGTGTGAGGTCGGCTGTCGGACAACTCGTCGGTGGGTCGTCGTGGTGCGAGCCCCACGGGGGCCGGTTCTCACCGGGTTCCTCCGTGGTCTTCCGAACGCTAGGACCAGTACGGCACACTTGTCCAGCACATGCGTGCAACGATCTGGTGACCGGCCCGGCGACGGAGCCGACCGGCCCACGAGCGCACGGACGGGAGGGGTGCCGGTGGCCCACACCGAGCGGTTCCCCCTGGCACTGGCCCACACGGCCGCGACGCTCTACTACCTCCAGGAGGCGACCCAGGCCGAGATCGCCGAGCGCATCGGGACGTCCCGGGCGACGGTCAGCCGGCTCCTGCGCGAGGCCCGCGACCGGGGGCTCGTGCGCATCGAGGTCCTGCCGCTGCCGGAGCAGGACCCCGGCGACCTGGCGGAGAAGGTCCGCGTCGCCCTCGGCCTGCGCGAGGTCCGGCTCTGCCCGCCGACGTCCGAGGCGCACGTCGTCGAGGCCGTCTCGCCCACGGTCTCCGCGGTCCTCGCCGGACTCGGCCTCTCCGCCGGAGACGTCCTGCTGGTCTCCTCGGGCCGGACGCTGCACGAGATCGCCGAGCGGGAACTGCCTTCCCTAACCGGGGTCGTCGTGGTGCCCATGGTCGGCGGCCAGGACGAGCCCGAACCCTGGTACCAGACCAACGAGATCACCCGGCGGGTCGCGGCGGCGGTGGGTGGGACTCCCCGGTTCCTGCACGCTCCCGCCTTCCCGGGGAGGAGGCTGCGGCGCAGCCTCGTCGAGGACCCCGAGTTCCGCCGGTTCACCGGGTTGTGGGCCGACGCGCGGTGCGCCCTCATGGGCGTCGGCGCGCCGCCCCTGCGCCGCGCGTCCCTGCCGGGGTTCGTGCCGACGGGCGAGGCTCCGCTCGCGGGTGCCGTCGGCGACGTCGCGTCCCGGTTCTACGACGCCTCCGGCGCCGAGATCACCTACGAGGGGGCGGACCGCCTCATCGCCATCCCGCTCGACGTCCTCGCGAGGGTTCCGGTCCGGATCGCCGTCGCGTACGGCGCGCTGAAGGTGCCGAGCATCGTCGCCGGCGCCCGTGGCGGGCACTTCACCCACCTCGTCACCGACCCGGCCACGGCGTCGGCCCTGCTGACGACCACACCCGACCCCCTGGAGGGCCAGTGACTTCCCCGTTCGACCTCACCGGCCGGCGAGCCCTCGTCACCGGCGCCACGCAGGGCCTCGGCACCGACGTCGTGCGGACGCTCGCCGCCGCGGGCTGCGACCTGGTCCTCAGCGCGCGCAGCCGCGACGCGCTCGAGGCGCTCGCGCAGACCCTCGTCGGGGAGCACGGGATCCGCGTCGAGGTGGTCCCGGCCGACCTCTCCGACGCCGACGACACCGAGGCCCTCGCCGTCGCCGCCCTCGCCGCGTTCGGCGGGCTGGACGTCCTCGTCAACAACGCGGGGATCTCCGTGCCGCAACGCGTGGTCGACGTCGACGCGGCGACGTGGGACCGCGTCCTGGCGGTGAACCTGCGGGCGCCCGCGCTGCTGGGCTCCCGGGTGGGCCGCGCCATGGCGGACGCGGGCCGCGGGAGCATCGTCAACGTGTCGTCCGTCGCCGGGTCCCTGGCTCTGGCCGAGCACTTCTCCTACTCGGCCAGCAAGGCCGGTCTGCTCATGGCGACGAAGGTGCTGGCCCTGGAACTGGGTCCGTCCGGTGTCCGCGCGAACTCCGTCAGCCCCACGGTCGTCATGACCGAGATGGGGCAGCGGGTGTGGGGTGAGGAGACGAAGGCGGCCCCGATGGTCGCGCGGATCCCGCTGGGCCACTTCGCTCAGCCCTCCGACGTCAGCAGCGCCGTCGTCTACCTCGCCTCCGACGCCTCGGCGATGGTCAACGGCGTCGACCTCAAGGTCGACGGCGGGTTCTCCGTCGCCTGACCTGTCGCAACCCACCGACCGCCGGACGTGCCGGACCCGGATCCGGTCTCGTGCGACCGCGACCTCCTCCAGCACCCGGAGGTCGACGACTCCGCTGCTCCGCGCCCTCCCGTGACCTCTGCCCTCTGGACGGGAGACGACCGGGTCGACTCCGGGCGGCCGACGCCGCCGTCAGAACCGGAACCGCCCGACGAGGGCCTGCAGGTCCTGCGAGGCGCGTGACACGTTCGCCGCGGTGGCCGCTGTCGTCGACGCGCTGCGCGTGGTCTCCTGCGCACCGGAGGCGATGCCCGAGATGTTCGCGGCGATCTCCCGCGAGCCCGTGGAGACCTCCGTGACGTTGCGGACCATCTCGCTCGTCGTGGCCGACTGCTCCTCCACCGCCGCGGCGATCGTCGCCTGCAACCCGTCGATCTGCGCGATCACGTCGGCGATCTGCGCGATCACGCTGGTCGCCGCTCCGGCATCGGCCTGCGTCGCGTTCACCTTCGCGACGATCTCCTCGGTCGCTCGCGCCGTCTGCTGCGCCAGCTCCTTCACCTCACCGGCCACCACGGCGAAACCCTTGCCGGCGTCGCCGGCTCGGGCCGCCTCGATGGTCGCGTTGAGGGCCAGCAGGTTCGTCTGCTCGGCGATCGAGGTGATGAGCTTGACCACGTCGCCGATCTCGCGGCTCGACGTGCTGAGCCGGGCGATGGTCTCCCCCGCCCCTTGCGCCGCCGCCACGGCGGTCGCCGCCGTCTCGGACGCCTGTGCCGTGGACGTCGCGATCTCGCGGATCGCCGAGGTCATCTCCTCCCCTGCCGCTGCCACCGTCCCGATGTTCGCGCTGATCTCCTCGGTCGCCGCGGAGACGACCTGCGACTGAGCCGCGGACTCGGCCGCTCCGGCGGACAGGGTGCCGGCCACCGACGTGAGCTCCTGGGAGGACGTCGCGAGGTTCCCCGCGTGCCCCGACAGCTGCTGCATGACCTGCGCCAGCGACGACGTGGACGTGTCCAGCGCCCGCGACAGGGCCCCCAGCTCATCTCCGCTGTCGTAGTCGACGCGCTGGTCCAGACGCCCCTCGGCCAGGCCCTCGACGACGGCGACGGTGCGTGTGAGGGGTCGCACCACCGACCGTGCGATGAGGACGAACAGCGCCGAGACCAGAGCCAGGCCGAGAGCGGCTACCGACAACAGTTCGACGACCGATCGGTGGTAGGCCGCCTGACCGTCGTCGGCGGCCGCCGCCGCAGCCCTCGACTCAGCCGACTGCATGTCGTCCAGGGTGGTGTTGATGTCCGCGAACGCCTTCAGCGCGGGGGACGCCCGGTAGGCCGCGACCCACGCGGCGTTGTCCCCCGTGATGGCCTCGGGATCGAGGTCGTCGACACGGGCCTTCCGGTAGGTCAGCAGGTTCGCCTGGAAGCTGTCCCGCTGGGCCTGGGTGCTGCTCGGGGAGGAGGAGAGGTAGTCCTTCCAGGCCGCGTCGACCTCGGCGTCGTGCCCGGCGCGGTTCTTGTCCCGCACCTCCGCCGTCTTCACCTCCGGCTCCTGGGTGATGAGCATGTCGGTGTTGTCCTTGGCCGAGGAGTTGAAGGAGGCCCGCACCCGGCCCAGTGAGACCGCCGACGTGACGTTGTGCGCGTACATCTCCTGCTGCCCGGCGGACAGGTCGTGGGCGACGCTGACCGACATCGCGGTCAGCCCGCCGGTCATGACCAGGACCATCACTCCGACACTGGTCAGCTTCCGGCCAACCGTCATGTCACGGATCAACGTCATCGTCTGGCTCCTCATCGGTGGGGGCGTGGCGTCGCACCGAGCCGCCCCCGGAGAGGCGATCGAGCCTGTGGTGCCCGGGACCACCTCCGTGGTGGACGAGCACGACTCCCGCTCCCCTTTCATCGTCGAAATCACCCCCGACCTGAACCCCGGTCGGCCGTTCAGAACTGCGGGAGTCGGGGTTCCCGGTCGGCGTCGACCAGTTCGGCGGCGCCGGAGGCGCCCGTGGACGACGAGACCCCGGCGGGCGGATGCCCACCGGGGTCTCGCGGTCGCGGTCGGTCAGCGGTTGCCCGCCTTGGCGTACGTGGCGATCGCGTCGATGTTGGTCGAGTCGATGAACGCCGGACCGGTCAGGGTGGGCTGCCCACCTCCGATGGTGTTGCCGTTGTTCAGGTACAGCCACAGCGAGTCGATGGCCTCGTAGCCCTGGAGGTAGGGCTGCTGGTCGACGGACCACTCGACCTTCTTGGTCTTGATGGCGTCCACCAGTTCCGCGTTGGTGTCGAACGTCGCGAGCTTGGCCTTGCTGCCCGCCTCGGCCAGCGACTGCGTCGCGATGAGCGCGATCGGCGCCCCGAGCGTGATGACGTGGTCGATCGAGGGGTCCTGCTGCAGCTTCGCGGTGATGGTCGACTGGACGGACGGGGCGTCCGTGCCGTTGACGTAGATGGTCTCGACCGAGCCGTTGGCGCCGACACCGGAGGTCACCGCCTTGCACCGCTCCTCCAACGCGCTCTGGCCCTGGGTCTGGATGACGCAGAGGACCTTCTTTGCGCCCTCGGAGACGAGGCGCTGACCGGCGGCCGTCCCGGCGACGGTCTCGTCCTGACCGAAGTACCCGATGAGGCCGAGGTCCTTCCAGTCGTTCTTGCCCGTGTTGAACCCGACGACCGGGATGCCTGCGTCCTCGGCGTTCTTGATGGCCGGGGCCAGCGCCGACGCGTTGGGCATCGACACCGCGATGGCGTCGACCTTGGCGTCGACGGCGTTCTGGATGAGCGTCGCCTGCTGGGTCGCGTTGTCGTTGTTCGAGTACTGGTACTCGATGTTGTCCTTCTTGGCCGCCGCGTCGGCGCCCTTGCGGACGATGTCGAAGAACGTGTCACCCGCCGATCCGTGGGTGATCATCGCGACCTTGAACTTGGGTGTGCTGGCCGCCTGACCGCCTCCGGAACCGTCGTTGCTGTTGTCGGCCGCACCGCCGGTGCTGCTGCAGGCCGCGAGGCCGAACGCCGCCACCGCCAGCATCGCCACGGTCCGAAGTCCTGCACGAGACTTGTTCATCTGGTTGTTCCCATCCTCTTCGACAGGTTCCGTCCGCACTCTGCGGACCGGTTGTCAGTCCGACCGATCGGGTGTTGCACACCTGCGCCGACGGTCGGGCCGGGCGGTGCATCCGTGGGGTGGCGCACTCGCGACCGGGCGCGTGCCGGTGCGAGCAGGGAGTGGTGGAGTTCAGTCGGTGAGTGGTGTTCAGGGGCGGGGGCCGAGGTCGACGACGACCCGCTCCCCGGTCCGCAGGGACTGGACCCCGGCGGCGCAGACGGCGGCCGCGGCGTACCCGTCCCACACACCCGGGCCGTCCACGTTCGTCCCGGCGCGGACCGCGTCGACCCACCGCTGGAACTCGGTGTCGTAGGCGGCGCCGAAACGCTCCTTGAAGTCCTTCGGGATCGCACCGCCCCAGCCGCGACCCGACTGGGTCACCATGCCCCCCGCCATGCCCTCGGGCAGCCCGATCCGGGCCTGCCCCCTCTCGGCCACCAGCTCGGTGCGGACCTCGTACCCGAACGTCGTGTTCACGAAGATCTCCACGTCCACCAGGACACCGGACTCCGTCTCCATGATCACGAACTGCGGGTCCAGCAGACCCTGCGGCGCCGAGGACGTCGACCGCGGCGCGATGACACGGATCGCCACGACCTCCTCCCCCGTCAGGAAACGGACCGCGTCCACCTCGTGCACCACGGAGTCCAGCAT
>NZ_JBFBND010000068.1:0-5743 GCF_040702905.1 Kineococcus sp. NPDC059986
GTGTGCCGAGCGGTGGTCGCAGCGTGATCGGCGCAGGCACTTGTTGCCCGCTCTTCGTCAGGAGCGCGACGTCGCCGGTAGCCCGCGACAGCGCGGGATGACCGTACGGTCTCCGCGTCTTGAGAGGGTGGTCTCGTGAACGAGATCGAAGCTTGGCTCCCCGCGATAGTTGGCGCCATCGCGGCCGCTCTGGGAGCTGTACTGGGACTCGTGGTGGCGCTCATCGTCCCATCGGCACCCGGTTGGCTCCTCCCGGTCCTCATAGCCGCTTTCGGCATCGGGCTCGGCGCTCTGGCTGGCGTGACTACTCGCCGCAGGCTCCAGTCAGGTCGCAGCAGGACTTAGCCGGGGTGCCGTGGACTCTCCGCCGACGAGATTCGAGCGCGTATCGCGGGATGACCGTGCGCTCCGTGGCACGACCGAGCGTCGGCGCGCTACGTCCGATCAGGCGCAGCGCGCTACGGCCGTGGTGCCTTCCGCAGGCGTCGCCGCTCCTTGAAGGACTTCTGGGCACGAGTGATCCGAGGCGAGGTGGTGAGGGCGAAGATGGCGAAGCTTCCGCCGCTGACGAGGGTGTGTGCCCAGTGGGGCCAGCCGAGGGAGTCACCGATCTCCCTGAGGGTGGCGGTGATCACGGCGAAGACGAGGATCACGAGCGGTAGCCAGAGCCAAAGGGGCATGGTCCGTCGCTGGTTCTCCGCAGGGTCGGACATGTATCCACGCTCGCACGTCCCGGGTGCGAGCAAGCTCCTGTCGGCGCTCTTGGGACCCGGATGCCGCCGTTGATCATTCGGCTGTCCGGACGGTTGAAGGCGTTGGGGACGCCCTGCTCGCCATCGTGGGTTGAGTGCAGGCGCGTAGGACCGGGTTGCGGGACCGTGCGCCCCCACCGCGGGATATGCAGGTGATCTTCGCTCTCGACTTGCACCCGGACATCGCCATGACCGTGACGTCCGTGACCGTGAAGTCGAGGCGGTGCGGGTGAGCCGCTCACGGCTCCGCTGATGCTGCTCGCCTGGCTGTGACTGCCCGCCGGCTACGCGCTCCCCGCGCGCGGGTCGCCTGGCGCCGGGAAGGTCCGCGCTCCGCGGTGGCTGGCGGAGTGCCGCAGGGCGGGGCCGGAGGAGCTAGAAGTGTCACCACCAAGACGGCCTGAAGTGTCACCGATGTCTTGATGCAGAAGTGTCACCGATGTCCTGAGACATAACAGCTGCTCAACGAGACGCGCCCGTCGCCGTGGTGACGTCGCTGGTGTCGACTCGTCGTGCTCTTCAGCTTCCTCCACGGGTCGCGGACCCACCGGTCGCGGGGTCGAGGTGCTCGGCCAGCGCCCGCAGGCGACGGCCCGTCTCCCAGCGGAACGCCCGCAGGGCCACGAACTCCACCGGGCGCCGCAGGACCGCGGGCGACCCCGTGAACGTCAGCGTGTAGACGACCTCGCTGCGCCCGTCGTCGAGGTCGCGGTGCCGCATCGAGGCAGCCCAGGCCGCGAAGAGCGGCGACCGCGAGGTGAGGGTGACGGCCGCGAGGTCGGGGCGGCGGAACGTCACGTACCGCGTGCGGAACGAGATCCCGCCGAGCGACCAACGGGCCCGGCAGACGGCCTCGACCCCCTTGGCCGGCGCGGCGCCGTCGACGGTGGACGCCGCGCGCAGCAACGTGTCCCAGTCGAGCCGGTGGGCGTAGTCGTGCACCACGTCGAAAGCGACGGCGGCCGGCACGGGCAGGACCTGGCGGACGACGGCGTGCGCGCTCACCACCCCAGCGTGCCAGGCCGTGCGGGTACCCGGGACCCGACCTAGGGTCGGCCCGACCGACCCGCCGCACCCGAGGAGCACCCCGTGACCGACAGCCCCGACGCCGACCGGGAGCACCTCGCCCGCGCCGTCGACCTGGCCACCGCGAACGTCGAGGACGGCGGGAAGCCCTTCGGCTGCGTCGTCGTCGACCGGGCGTCCGGGCAGGTGCTCGTCGAGGCCGTCAACCGCACCGTCCAGGACGGCGACGTGACGGCCCACGCCGAGATCACGGCGCTGCGGGAACTCGCCACCAGGGGACGCAAGGAACTCGCGGGGTGCGACGTCTTCGTGACGGCCTCGCCGTGCCCGATGTGCCTGGGCGCCCTGTACTACGCCGCCCCCGACCGCGTCGTCTACGCCGCGACGCGCGAGCAGGAGGGCGAGCACTACGAGGACGGCGGCCGCTACTTCACCCTCGACAGCTTCTACGACGAGTACGCCAAGGCCGAGGCCGACCGGGCCCTGCCCCTGGGCCAGGGCCGGCACCCCGACCCGCAGGCGCCGTTCCGACGGTACGAGGAACGCCACCGCCCCTGATCGGAACGGATTCCACCGGGGCCCACTGACCCCGTGACGAGCCACGAGTTCGGGATGGCGCTGCGGCGCCTGCGGGAGGCGACGACGCCGGAGTCCGTCGGGTTGCCCGCGACCGCCCGCCGCGTGCGGGGGCTGCGCCGCGAAGAACTCGGGGACCTGGCGGGCCTGTCCGCCGACTACGTCCGGCGGCTCGAACAAGGGCGCAGCCACCCGTCCGCCGCCGTCGTCGACGCCGTCGCGCGAGCCGCGGGGGCACCGCGGGCGGAGTACGAACGCCTCGCCGCGCTCGCGGGGTACGCGGCCGCCGACGGGCAGGTGCCGACGGACCTCGGCCCCGGCGTCGTCCGGCTGCTGGAACGGTTCCCCGACACCCCGATGTTCGTCGCCGACGCGGCGATGAACCTCCTCGCGGTCAACGGCGCGTTCCAGGCGCTGGGGCACTGGGACCGCACCGGTGAGGAGTGGGAGTGGAACATCGCCTGGCGCTCGTTCTGCTCACCCTTCGCCACGTTCCAGCAGGGCGAAGCGGACGCCGCCGACCACCGGTCCGTCCTGGTCGCGCGGTTGAAGGACGCCCGGCTGCGCTACCCCACCGACGCCTCGCTGGCCGCCCTGGTCGACGCGTTGCGCACCGGCAGCCGGGCGTTCGACGCGCTCTGGCGGGCCCCGCGACCGGTCACCGCGTACGAGAGCAGCGCGACGTTCCTGAGCTCGGACGGCGAACCCGTGACCCTCGTGGGCAACCTGCTGGCCATCCCCGGTGACGACCTGGGCGCGCTGCTGCTGACCGCCGCGCCCGGATCGGCCGACGCGTCACGGCTGGCGGAGGTCGTCGACGGTGCCCCCGGACCGGCCGTCGTGGAGGTGGGCCAGATCGGCCCAGGATGAGACGGCTCCTCCCTGCCACGGTGGTGCTCGCCGGGCGTGGAACACGCCGGCAGGACCCGAGACGCCTGTGAGGACCACCGTGACGAGCACGACGACGACCGAGAACTCCCCCGCCGAGGTCCCCACCACGGCGTGGGCCTTCCGCTTCCACGAGACCGGCGGACCCGAGGTCCTCCGCTACGAGGAACTCCCGGTGCCCACCCCGGGCGCCGGTCAGGTGCGGCTGCGGGTCGCGGCGTCCGCGTACAACGCCGCCGACAACGGCATGCGCGGCGGCTTCCTGCCGATCCCCGTGGAACTGCCGCACGTCCCGGGGTACGACGTCTCCGGCACGGTCGACGCGATCGGTGACGGGGTGGAGGGCCTGTCCGTCGGGGACGCCGTCATCGGGTTCCTGCCGATGGAGCGCGACGGCGGGGCGGCCCAGTTCGCGCTCGCACCGGCCGACGCGCTCGTCACCGCACCGACGACGATCCCCCTCACCGACGCCGCCGCCCTGCCGTCGGTGGCACTGACCGCGTGGCAGGCGCTCGTCGACGAGGGCGACCTGGTGGCGGGGCAGCGGTTGCTCGTCGTGGGGGCGGGCGGAGTCGTCGGCAAGTACGCCGTGGCGCTCGCCGTCCGCGCCGGCGTCCACGTCGTCGCCACCGCGAGCCCGCGCAGCGCGGACGACGTCCGGGCGGCCGGGGCGCACGAAGTCGTCGACCACACCCGCGCGGACCTGTTCGACGCCGTCACCGAACCCGTCGACGTCCTGCTGAACCTCGCACCGCTGGAACCGGAACGCTTCGCCGCCCTCGTCGCGCTCGTGCGCGACGGCGGCCGGGTCGTCAGCACGACGGCGTTCCTCACCACCCCCGGTGACGAGGCGCGCGGCGTGCAGGCCCGCACCGTCTTCGTCCGCCCGGACCGCGAGCGGCTCGCCGACCTCGTGCGGCTCGTGGAGGCGGGCGACCTGCACGTCGAGGTCACCCGTCGCATCCCGCTGGCGGAACTGCCTGCCCTGCACGCCGAAGGGGCCGCCGGACGGATCGCGGGGAAGGTCGTCGTGCTGGCCCCGTGACGGGGCGCCGGGTCAGTGGCCGCGCGGGGCCGGGGAGTCCTCGGCGAGGATCCGCGCGATGACCGCGTCGATCTCCGCGTCGATCTCCGCGTCGGTGGCGACCGCGTCCGTGTCCGCGCCCGTGTCGAGAGCCTCGTCGGGAGCGCCGAAGCGGGCCCGCAGCACCAGGGGGGCCGCCACGACGGCGCCCGTGAGCAGCAGCACCAGGTCCTGGATCGTCACGACTGTCCTCCGGTCTCGAACGGGTGGTTGCTCGGTCTCGGCCAGTCTGCCCGTGACCGGGTGGTCTGGTCGTTCGACGGGACGGGGTCAGGCTTCGGCGGGGCCGAAGGCTGACACGGGCGTGCAGCGACGGTGATGATGGCCCCGTGCTCGAGCTGACCGACCTCCGCCTGCTCGTCGCCGTCGCGCACGCGGGCACCATCAGCGCCGGCGCGGCCGAGTGCGGGTTGTCCCTGGCCGCGGCGAGCGCCCGTCTGTCGAACCTGGAACGCCGGTACGACGTCCGGCTCCTGCGCCGGCACCGACGGGGCGTCACCGTCACCGACACCGGGCTGTCGTGGGTGCAGGACGCCGAGCGGTTGCTGCACCGCGCGGGCGACCTCGAGCAAGAACTGCTCGCCCTCGGGCACGGGCTGCGCGAGAGCGTCCGGGTGGCGACGAACAGCGCCGCGGCGGACGCCCTCCCGGAGTTCCTGGCCGCGGCGCTGAGCGCCGTACCGACGTTGCGGATCGACCTCACCGAGATGGGCAGCGCCGCAGCGCTCGACGCCGTCCGGGAGGGACGGGTGGACCTCGCGGTCGTCTCCGTCCTCAGCGAACGGATCCCCGGCTGCCAGGTGCAGGAGTTGTGGGACGACCCGCTCGTCGTCATCGACGCCGGTGCCCGCGGCCGTCCGCCCGGGTCGTGGATGACGTTGGCCGAGGTGATGGGCGGACCCATGGTTGGGTTGACCGGCACGACCTCGCTGCAGCGGCTCGTGGACGCCGAGGCGGCCCGGGCCGGGTTGCGCCCGCTGTACCGGATCCGACTCCCCACGCTGGCCGCCGTCTGCACCGTCGCGTCCGCCGGGGTCGGGCGCGCGATCGTCCCCGAGGCCGTCGCCCGGCGCAACGGCGTCGCCCCGACGGTCCTGGCCGCGCTGAGCGAACCCTGGGCGTCCTCGCACCGGCACACCGTCCTCGCCGCCCGGACCTTCGACGAGCTGCCCCCGGCCGCAGCGGAGTTCGCCCGGTTCCTGCGCCGGCACCGCGGGGAACTCGCCGAGTCCTGAACTCCGCGGGTTGACCTCCAGTGCGCTGGAGGTGGCAGCGTGCTCGCCATGACCGACGGAACCACCGCGTACACGCTGCCCGAGCTCCCCTACGACTACTCCGCGCTCGAGCCCCACATCTCCGGGGCGATCATGGAGCTGCACCACGACAAGCACCACGCCACCTACGTGACCGGCGCCAA
>NZ_JBFBND010000069.1:0-1634 GCF_040702905.1 Kineococcus sp. NPDC059986
CACAGGCATCTGTTGTGGGTGGAAAGTTTTTCGGCTGGGGATGGGCTCGCGGCCTATCAGCTTGTTGGTGAGGTGAAGGCTCACCAAGGCGACGACGGGTAGCCGGCCTGAGAGGGCGACCGGCCACACTGGGACTGAGACACGGCCCAGACTCCTACGGGAGGCAGCAGTGGGGAATATTGCACAATGGGCGAAAGCCTGATGCAGCGACGCCGCGTGAGGGATGACGGCCTTCGGGTTGTAAACCTCTTTCAGCTCCGAAGAAGCGAAAGTGACGGTAGGAGCAGAAGAAGCACCGGCTAACTACGTGCCAGCAGCCGCGGTAATACGTAGGGTGCAAGCGTTGTCCGGAATTATTGGGCGTAAAGAGCTCGTAGGCGGTGTGTCGCGTCTGCTGTGAAAACTCAGGGCTCAACTCTGAGCTTGCAGTGGGTACGGGCACACTTGAGTGCTGTAGGGGAGACTGGAATTCCTGGTGTAGCGGTGAAATGCGCAGATATCAGGAGGAACACCGGTGGCGAAGGCGGGTCTCTGGGCAGTTACTGACGCTGAGGAGCGAAAGCATGGGGAGCGAACAGGATTAGATACCCTGGTAGTCCATGCCGTAAACGTTGGGCGCTAGGTGTGGGGTCCATTCCACGGATTCCGTGCCGCAGCTAACGCATTAAGCGCCCCGCCTGGGGAGTACGGCCGCAAGGCTAAAACTCAAAGGAATTGACGGGGGCCCGCACAAGCGGCGGAGCATGCGGATTAATTCGATGCAACGCGAAGAACCTTACCAAGGCTTGACATGCGCGGTGGAATCCCAGAGATGGGGTGTCATTTAGTTGGTCGCGTACAGGTGGTGCATGGTTGTCGTCAGCTCGTGTCGTGAGATGTTGGGTTAAGTCCCGCAACGAGCGCAACCCTCGTTCCATGTTGCCAGCACGTAGTGGTGGGGACTCATGGGAGACTGCCGGGGTCAACTCGGAGGAAGGTGGGGATGACGTCAAATCATCATGCCCCTTATGTCTTGGGCTTCACGCATGCTACAATGGCCAGTACAGAGGGCTGCGATACCGTGAGGTGGAGCGAATCCCAAAAAGCTGGTCTCAGTTCGGATCGGGGTCTGCAACTCGACCCCGTGAAGTCGGAGTCGCTAGTAATCGCAGATCAGCAACGCTGCGGTGAATACGTTCCCGGGCCTTGTACACACCGCCCGTCACGTCATGAAAGTCGGTAACACCCGAAGCCGGTGGCCCAACCCGTAAGGGGGGGAGCTGTCGAAGGTGGGACTGGCGATTGGGACGAAGTCGTAACAAGGTAGCCGTACCGGAAGGTGCGGCTGGATCACCTCCTTTCTAAGGAGCATCAACCACACCTGCAGACATGGTCTGACACTGACTCGGGTCTTCGTGCCTGGGTGGTGGGGTGTGGGTGGGCCAGTTTCTGCCGGCACATGTTCGGCGGCTGGTGCTCAAGGGTGGAACATCAACATGGCACCACGGCCTGGTGCGGCCTCACTTAGTACCCCAGCTCTGCTGGGTGGAACGGAGAGGTCGTGGTGGGTGGGTGTCTGGCGCACTGTTGGGTCCTGAGGGACCGGGCTTCTCATCGTGTGGACGTGAGTCTGCGGGGTGGGTGTCTGAACCTCT
>NZ_JBFBND010000069.1:1732-3640 GCF_040702905.1 Kineococcus sp. NPDC059986
CGGGTCTGGTGTGGGTCGCATGGGGTGGGGTGTCGGGTTGTCTGTTGAGAACTGCACAGTGGACGCGAACATCTTTGTAGTGGTGTTCGTCGAGTAGATCCTCTAATCATCACGCGTTGAGGTTCTTCGGTCTTCGGGCCGGTGGCTGAGGCGTTGTGGTGGTCTTTGTGGTTCGTTTTTATGTTTGTTGCACGCGTTGTGCGCTCGCACCTGTTGCTGCTTGCTCGGTTCTTCGCCTTCGGGTGGGGGGTTGGGTGTGGTGGTGGGTGGTGTGTGGTGGGCAAGTGTGTAAGGGCGCATGGTGGATGCCTTGGCATCAGGAGCCGATGAAGGACGTGGGAGCCTGCGTTAAGCCTCGGGGAGTTGGCAACCGAACGTTGATCCGAGGGTGTCCGAATGGGGGAACCCGGCCGTCGTCATGGGCGGTCACCCGCACCTGAATGTATAGGGTGTGTGGAGGGAACGTGGGGAAGTGAAACATCTCAGTACCCACAGGAAGAGAAAACAAATAGTGATTCCGTGAGTAGTGGCGAGCGAAAGCGGATGAGGCTAAACCTGCATCGTGTGATACCTGGTAGGGGTTGCGGTGTGGGGGTTGTGGGAGTGTTCTGGACTGGGCTACCACCTGGTCGGGGAGTGAGAAAGTCGTGGTGTAGCCGAAGGGCCTGGGATGGTCCGGCGTAGTGGGTGAGACCCCCGTAGGTGAAACATTGCGGCCTCCTTGGGAGCATGTCCCGAGTAGCACGGGGCTCGTGGAATCTCGTGTGAATCTGCCAGGACCACCTGGTAAGCCTAAATACTTCCTGATGACCGATAGCGGACAAGTACCGTGAGGGAATGGTGAAAAGCACCCCGGGAGGGGAGTGAAATAGTACCTGAAACCGTGTGCCTACAATCCGTCGGAGCCTGTCCTTGTGGTGGGTGACGGCGTGCCTTTTGAAGAATGAGCCTGCGAGTTAGTGGTGCGTGGCGAGGTTAACCCGTGGGGGGTAGCCGTAGCGAAAGCGAGTCCGAATAGGGCGTTTTTAGTCGCGTGCTCTAGACCCGAAGCGGAGTGATCTACCCATGGCCAGGTTGAAGCGTGGGTAAGACCGCGTGGAGGACCGAACCCACCAGGGTTGAAAACCTGGGGGATGAGCTGTGGGTAGGGGTGAAAGGCCAATCAAACTCCGTGATAGCTGGTTCTCCCCGAAATGCATTTAGGTGCAGCGTCACGTGTTTCTTGCTGGAGGTAGAGCTACTGGATGGCCGATGGGCCCCACCGGGTTACTGACGTCAGCCAAACTCCGAATGCCGGTAAGTGAGAGCGTGGCAGTGAGACTGCGGGGGATAAGCTTCGTAGTCGAGAGGGAAACAGCCCAGATCATCAGCTAAGGCCCCTAAGCGTGTGCTAAGTGGGAAAGGATGTGGAGTTGCGCAGACAACCAGGAGGTTGGCTTAGAAGCAGCCACCCTTGAAAGAGTGCGTAATAGCTCACTGGTCAAGTGATTCCGCGCCGACAATGTAGCGGGGCTCAAGTACACCGCCGAAGCTGTGGCATTCACATGTTGACCTCACTGACTACCTTCTCGTTCTTCGGAGCGGGTGGGCACCGTTGGTGCAGGTGTGTGGATGGGTAGGGGAGCGTCGTGTGTGGGGTGAAGCCGCCTGGTGATGGTGCGGTGGACTGCACGCGAGTGAGAATGCAGGCATGAGTAGCGAATGACGGGTGAGAACCCCGTCCGCCGATTGACCAAGGGTTCCAGGGCCAGGTTCATCCGCCCTGGGTAAGTCGGGACCTAAGGCGAGGCCGACAGGCGTAGTCGATGGACAACGGGTTGATATTCCCGTACCGGTGTAGAACCGCCAATGGCGAGGCCGGGGATGCTGAGCACCCAAAGCCGGCGCTACCTTCGGGTGGTGTTTGGT
>NZ_JBFBND010000069.1:3736-5288 GCF_040702905.1 Kineococcus sp. NPDC059986
CAGCGTGCGACCCGATCCGGTAGTAGTCAAGCGTATTAACAGGGGTGACGCAGGAGGGTAGCTTCCGCGTGGCGATGGTTGTCCACGTCCAAGGGTGTAGGGCGAGGAGTTGGCAAATCCGCTCCTCTTGCTTTGATGCTGAGCTTGAGACCTGATGGTGACCCCGTAGGGGGGAAGTAGGGTGATCCCATGCTGCCTAGAAAAGCCTCGGCGCGAGGTTCGAGCCGCCCGTACCCTAAACCGACTCAGGTGGTCAGGTAGAGAATACCGAGGCGTGCGAGTGAATCGTGGTTAAGGAACTCGGCAAAATGCCCCCGTAACTTCGGGAGAAGGGGGGCCTGAGGCGTGAAGCTCCTTGCGGGCTAGCGTTTGAGGGCCGCAGAGACCAGGGGGAAGCGACTGTTTACTAAAAACACAGGTCCGTGCGAAGTCGCAAGACGATGTATACGGACTGACGCCTGCCCGGTGCTGGAACGTTAAGGGGACCGGTTACTCACGCTTGTCGTGGGGACGCTGAGAACTTAAGCGCCAGTAAACGGCGGTGGTAACTATAACCATCCTAAGGTAGCGAAATTCCTTGTCGGGTAAGTTCCGACCTGCACGAATGGCGTAACGACTTCCCTGCTGTCTCAACCGCGAACTCGGCGAAATTGCACTACGAGTAAAGATGCTCGTTACGCGCAGCAGGACGGAAAGACCCCGGGACCTTCACTATAGCTTGGTATTGGTGTTCGGGACGGCTTGTGTAGGATAGGTGGGAGACTGTGAAGCTGGCACGCTAGTGTTGGTGGAGTCATCGTTGAAATACCACTCTGGTCGTTCTGGATGTCTAACTTCGGTCCGTGATCCGGATCAGGGACAGTGCCTGGTGGGTAGTTTAACTGGGGCGGTTGCCTCCTAAAGAGTAACGGAGGCGCCCAAAGGTTCCCTCAGCCTGGTTGGCAATCAGGTGTTGAGTGTAAGTGCACAAGGGAGCTTGACTGTGAGACCGACAGGTCGAGCAGGGACGAAAGTCGGGACTAGTGATCCGGCCGTGGAGTGTGGAATCGCGGTCGCTCAACGGATAAAAGGTACCCCGGGGATAACAGGCTGATCTTGCCCAAGAGTCCATATCGACGGCATGGTTTGGCACCTCGATGTCGGCTCGTCGCATCCTGGGGCTGGAGTAGGTCCCAAGGGTTGGGCTGTTCGCCCATTAAAGCGGTACGCGAGCTGGGTTTAGAACGTCGTGAGACAGTTCGGTCCCTATCCGCTGCGCGCGTTGGAAACTTGAGAAGGGCTGTCCCTAGTACGAGAGGACCGGGACGGACGAACCTCTGGTGTGCCAGTTGTTCTGCCAAGGGCATGGCTGGTTGGCTACGTTCGGAAGGGATAACCGCTGAAGGCATCTAAGCGGGAAGCCTGCTTCGAGATGAGGTTTCCGTGCCCTGTGAGGGGTGGGAGGCTCCCTGGAGATGACGGGGTTGATAGGCCGGGTGTGGAAGCAACGACTAGCGAGTTGTGGAGCTGACCGGTACTAATAGGCCGATCACTTGTCTACTACGCACCAGCT
>NZ_JBFBND010000070.1:0-4594 GCF_040702905.1 Kineococcus sp. NPDC059986
GTCCTGTTCGCCCGCGTCACCGGCCTCGACCTCGTCACCGACCCGCTCCCGGTCACCCTCGAACTCGTCATGGACGAAGCCGCCCTCCTGCGCGGGGGGAGCACCTCCGCGCGGGTGTGGTGCGAGGGCATCGACGGCGGACCCCTACCCGCCCGCCAAGCCCGGGAGCTGGTCCTGGACGCCGCCGAACGGGACCAGACGTGGGTGCGCAGGCTGTACACCGCCCCGGACACCTCACCGGCTGCGGGTGACCTGGTCGCGATGGACGCGAAGTCCCGCCTCTTCCCACCCGCGCTCGCCCGCTACCTGCGACGGCGGGACCAGGTCTGCGCCACCCCCTGGTGCCAGGCCCCCATCCGCCACATCGACCACGTCACCCCCTGGGCGCGGGGAGGCAGGACGAGCGTGACGAACGGGCAGGGCTTGTGCCGGTCCTGCAACTACACCAAGGACCTCCCGGGCTTCAGCACCAGCAGCGACGACCGCGGCCGGACCGTGCTGACGGTCAGGACCGGGCACCGGTACCAGCGCGAACCACCGCCGGTGCTGGGACACCCCACCCTGCCCGAACGCCGGGCCCGTGCCGGGTGAGGGGACGTGGCGACGAGGAGGAGGAGGGTCAGGCCGACGGCGTCAGGTCCTGGACACCCACCACCCCGAGCAACGCGATGCGTTCTGCCGTCCCGGTCCCCGGCGCGGGCCGGAACAGCACGAGGCTCTGCCCGGAGGGCGGGCTGACGACGACGTCGCACTCGAGGTCGAGACGTCCGACCTGCGGGTGGTGCAGCACCTTGCGCGTCGTGCGCCGCATCGCGACCTCCTGCAACGCCCAGAGGCGGCGGAACTCCTCGCTGGCCGTCTCCAGGGCGCCGACGAGTGCGCGCACGTCGGCGTCGCCGGGCCGGGCACCGCTGGTCAGGCGCAGGTCGGCGACGTACTCGCGCCCGAGCTGCTCGTGCTGGGCGGGGTCGTACCGTCCGCGCAGGTCGGGGTCGGTGAACCAGCGGTACACGAACGCGCGGCGCAGCCCGCGTTCCGCCGCGATCGGCCCCAGCAACGCGACGTTGAGGGGGTTCTGCGCCACGACGGTGCTGAGGTCGTCGGTGACCAGGGCGGGGACGTGGGGCGCCAAGGCGTCGAGCACGCACATGAGTCCGGCGTCGGCGTAGCCCTGGGACCGGTGCCGCGCCGGCGGTTCGTGACCGGCGAGGCGGTGCACGTGGTCGCGTTCGTCCAAGGTCAGGCGCAACGCGCGGCACACCGCGCCCAGCACCTCCACCGACGGGTGGGCACCGCGGGCCTGCTCGATGCGCTCGTAGTGGTCCGTGGAGACGGCGGCGAGCACGGCGACCTCGTCGCGCCGGAGTCCGGGAGTTCGCCGCCGGCCGCCGGGGACGAGTCCCACGTCGGCTGGGGACAGCTGCTCCCGGCGGTGGCGCAGGAAGGCGGCGAGGGCCTGCCGGTCTCCGGTGCTCATGCCCCCAGTCTGACCAGGGCGGCCGCCGGTAGCCCCGGACAACCCGTCCGGGGATCCGCCGTACGCCCGGGGGAACCGCGTGCCGACCGACGATGGCGTGGCAGACCCCGACACCAGGAGGAACACCATGGCTCCCCAGCAGATCGTCCTCGTCACCGGCGCCAGCCGCGGCCTGGGCCGCAGCGCCGCCCGCCACCTCGCGGCCGCCGGCTACGGGGTCATCGGCACCTACCAGTCCAACGCCGCCGAGGCGGAGGCGATGGTCGCCGAGGTGACCGGGCACGGCGTCCCCGGTACCGCGCTCCAGCTCGACGTCGCCGACGCGTCCGGTTTCGAGGTCTTCGCCGACCGCGTGCGGACCGTGCTCGGCGACGCGGGGGCCGAGCACCTGCGCGCCGTCGTCCACTTCGCCGGGTACGGCGTGCACGCGCCCTACGTCGAGACGACCGCCGCGCAGCTGGCGGAGATGCTCCGCGTGCACGTCACCGCGCCGTTCCTGCTGACCCAGCTGCTGCTCCCGCTCCTGGCGGACGGCAGCCGCGTCCTCAACGTCTCCTCGGGACTCACCCGCTTCACCGGCCCCGGCTACGGCGCCTACGCCGCCGCGAAGGGGGCCGTCGAGGTCCTCACCCGGTACCAGGCCGCCGAACTGGGCGACCGCGGGATCCGCGTGAACACGCTGGCGCCCGGGGCGATCGCGACGGACTTCGGCGGCGGCGTCGTGCGGGACGTCGCGGCCGTCAACGAGGCCCTTGCGTCAGCCACCGCGCTCGGCCGGGTGGGGCTGCCCGACGACATCGGCGCGGCACTGCCGGCGCTCGTCGGGGACGGGATGGCCTGGGCCTCCGGGACGCGCATCGAACTGTCCGGCGGGCAGTCGATCTGAGGCGCCTCAGCCGGCGGGTGTCGTGAGCTCGACCCGCTCGCGGCCCCGTCCGGTTCCCCGGCGTTCCCTGCCGGCCGAGGCCGTCGCCCCGGCGGAGGCGAGGACGACGAGGACGACCCCGAGCCCGCCGAGCAGCGTCATCCGCTGCCCCAGCAGAGCCCAGCCGGCGAGGGAGGCGATGACGGGTTCGAGGCTCAGGAGGATGCCGAAGGTGCGTTGCGGCAGCCGGCGCAACGCGGCGAGCTCCAGGGAGTAGGGGATGACGCTCGCGAGCAGCGCGGTGCCCAGCGCCAGCCACAGCCCGTGGGGGGCCGTCACCGCGCGCAGAGCCCCGCCGGCCCCCAGCGGGACGAGGACGAGGGCACCGACCGCGGTGGCGACGGCCAGACCGCCGTGGCCCGGGACGAGCCGCCCCACGCGAGCGCTCGCCATGATGTACGCCGCCCAGCACCCGCCGGCCAGGAGCGCGAACACGACACCGACGGGGTCCAGCGATCCGCCGTGGTGCTCACCGGTCAGGCCGAGGACGACGACGCCGGCGAGGGCGAGCCCCACCCACAGCAGGTCGCGCACCCGGCGGCTCAGGACCGCCGAGAGCGTCAGCGGCCCCAGGAACTCGATCGTCACGGCCGTGCCGAGGTCGATGCGCGAGATGGCGGCGTAGAAGCAGCCGTTCATCGCTCCGAGGCTCAGCCCCAACGCCAACGCGGCCCGCCACTGCAGCCCCGTCCAGGACCGGACCCGCGGCCGCACGACGGCCAGGAGCACCAGCGCCGCGAGGCCCAGGCGCAGCAGCGTGGTCCCCGTGCTCCCCCCGAGGGCGAAGAGGTGGACGGCGAGCGCGGCGCCGATCTGGAGCGACGTGCACGAGCCGATGACGAGGAGGACGGGACCCACACGTCCAGTCTGCCTCTCAGGACACTCCTGTCCAGCGAACGTTTCTCCGCTGTACCGTTCAGTTCTGCTGACGAACAGGAGGACCGTGCTCGACGTCCACCGACTGCGGCTGCTGCGCGAACTGGACCGCCGCGGGACCCTCGCCGCCGTCGCCGCCGCCCTCGGGTACAGCCCGTCCGCCGTGTCCCAGCAGCTCTCCCAGCTCGAGGTGGAGGCGGGCACGACGCTGCTCGAGAGGGTCGGGCGCGGTGTGGTCCTCACCCCGGCGGCCCGGGTGCTGGTCCAGCACGCCGACCTCGTCCTCGCCCAGCTGGAGCAGGCCGAGACCGACCTGGCCGCGATGGCCGGGGAGGTGACGGGTGTGCTGCGCGTCGCGAGCTTCCAGACCGTCCTCTTCGCCCTCGTCCCGCGCACCCTGACGCTGCTGACCGAACGCTTCCCCGCCCTGCGGGTCGTCATCGACCACCGCGAGGCGGCGCCGGCGTTCTCCGCGCTCGCCGCCCACGACGTCGACCTCGTCCTGGGTGAGGAGTACCCCGACCGGCCGAACCCCCGCCCGGCCGAGGTCGACGAGGAGGACCTGCTCCACGACCGGTTGCGCCTGCTCGTCCCGGCGACGGGCCCCTGGGCGGGGGCTTCGCGCATCGAGGACCTGTCGACGGCGCCCTGGGTCCTCGAACCCCAGGGCACCGACCCCGGCGACTGGGCGCTGGCCCGCTGCCGCCGGGCCGGTTTCGAACCCGACGTCCGCATCCGCACCCCGGACGCACTGCTGCACGTCCACCTCGTCGAGACGGGGCACGCCGTCGCCCTCCTCCCCGAACTCGCCCTGGCGGGCCGCCCGCGACTGCGGGTGGTGGACCTGCCGGAGGACCCGACGCGCCGCCTCTTCACCGGGGTCCGTCGCGGAGCGGGTGGTCGCCCTGCCGTGCAGGCGTTCCGCGCAGCGCTGCGGGAGGTCGCAGCCGACCGCGCGGTGGGCCGGTCACCCCGGCGGGGACGGATCACGGGAGGCGGTCAACACCCCACCCCCCTACTGTGACGCACATCACGTTGTTGAGGGCGTGAGGTTCACGGGGGTCCCGACTCCAACCCACTGAACGTGAGCGGTCCGGTCGCACGGTGCGGCCGGACGAGATGGAGGAGGAACCCATGTCCGACGCGACCACGAGCACCACCCGTCCCGGTGCGACCACCCGGAACTCCTCGGCCACCGGCCTGGGCAGCGAGCACGGCAGCACGACCATCGCCGACACCGTCGTCTCCAAGATCGCCGGCATCGCCGCCCGCGACATCTCCGGCGTCCACGCCCTCGGCGGCGGCGCCGCCCGCGC
>NZ_JBFBND010000071.1:0-4333 GCF_040702905.1 Kineococcus sp. NPDC059986
CCCCCGGCTCAATAAGGACGTCACCGACCCCAGCATCATCTGATCATCCCGCCGCCCACGCGGCTGGCGACTTCACGGTCATCCCGCGGTGCGCGTGAGGTCAGGATTCGTAGACGTCGATGTCCTGCCCCTCACGGAAAGCACGAGAGGCGTCATCGTCCATCCACCGCACCTGCCAATGCCCGCCGGCGAAGACGAAGACACCCCGGTCGAAGTCGTCGAGAGTCGTCACCAACTCCTGCCCGACCGTGACGAAGTCGCTGACCAGGTCATCGTCCTCGAACCAGAGTCCCTCAAGCCGGTAGTGGGGGGCTGACCATTGCCGCCACCACAGGTGCCCACCCGTGCAGGTCCAGCCGGTGTCGACGCGGCAGTACAGGACCGCCTGGCGACCGTCAGCGTGCTGCAGGTGAGCTCCGCGGTCGCGGCACGCCTCGACGCGGTCGTCTCGGGGAGGTCTCTCCTGCATCGGCGGCTTCCAGGACACCTGACGATCCTGTCAGCAGACCTCGCGGTCATCCCGCGTCGTGGACGACTGGCGATTGCATCTCAGCTGCTTCAGGCACTGCCCTCCGGGTAACGCACCCACTGATGGCGGTGCTCGGCCTGACGAGTAGCACGCACCCCCACCGGCAGGTCGACGACGTCGGCTAGCGAAGGATCCACAGTGAGCAGGTACGCCTCGTTCACTCCCACCAACGGCCCGGCCATCGACAACTGCCGCGCGGAATCGGTGGTGAAGCACCACAGACCGCTGCCGGTGTGCCAGGCGCTAGTCGCGACCGCGCCGGAGAGAACCTCAGGGCTGACCGCTACGACCCCCTCCTCAGTGACAACCAGGTCATCGGCCAGGTCATCCGCCGCATCGTCGCCTACCGATGTGGCCGGGGCGGGAAGAGCCAACACCTCCGCCGGCACCGGCCCGCGCAGACGTTGCTGGTTCAACGGGTTGGCGTACCCGCGGTGCCAGGGCAGCCGCCCGGCTGAGTCAGGCCAGATCAGCTGGACGGCCTGGATCATCTCGAGGTCGGGGTAGACGTCGCTGATGGCGTCCAACCCCTCGGTGTCCTCCACGCTGACGAAGGCGACGGGAGCAGGCTCACCGGTCAGGTCGCTCCGGACGGTGCCGGCGGGGAAGGTGCGGCCCTGGTGCACGTCGTCAGCGACGGCGTTGAGGAAGGCGTGAGCCGACTCCTGTGGGAGGCCTTCGGTGACGATCTCGGGGTGACCCACCGCGGTCAGACCGACGGTGTAGGCGTAGTCCATCCGGTGCTCGCCGTGGGCAGGGAAGACGTGGCGCACCGCGACGCCGTACTCGGCGATCATCGCCTTCAGCTCCGCGATCGCCGCGGGAAGGTGCTCGTGGTGATCTTCGCCCATCCCGCGACTGTAGGGCGCGAACCCGCCGCGCGGTCAGGAGTGCGCGTTGGAGCCCACGGTTGGCGCAGAAGGCTTACCCACGACCTTCCGGTCATCCCGCGGTGTGTGCGCCCCTGCGTGACGTCGCTCCTCGCTGCACCCGGCCCACCACCGAGTTACAGCACAGCGATGCTCACGACGACCAGAGTCACCCCCACCGCGAGGAGCACCGTCCTCACCACCCGCACCGCACGGCCGCTCCGCTCCTCGCGAGGCAGCATCAGCTCCGCCCCCACCACGAGGGGAATGCAGCTCCCCACCACGTCACGCGAGTTGCCTGCCTTCACGAGCAGCACGACCGCGAGGAACAGGAGCACAGCGCCGAGGCAGGCCCTAAAGCGGCTCTTCACGAACGAGGGTGTAGCCGGGGCCTGAACCCGCCCGCCTCCAGCAGGGATCGGGCGATGTAGTTCGTCAGGTTCCGGAACCCCAGGGCCGACCCGCGCAGGTGCTCCAACCGCCCGTTGATCGCTTCGGTCGGGCCATTGCTGGTGCCGGGACGGTCGAAGTAGGCCAGCACGTCCGCTGCGCGCCGGTTCAACGTCCGCCCCAGCCGACGGACCTCGCGCAGCACGGCGGGGATCTTCCCGCTCAGGGAGTCGATGAGGTCGCTCATCGCAGTCTTTCCGGCGCGGCGGTCGGGGTGACGGTAGGCCGCGATCATCCGCTGATACACCACCCAGGTCGCCTCGACCTCGACATGATCGTCGTGGTCGACGCCGTGGCCGAACAGGGTGGTCAGCCGGGTTCGTTGGCGGTCGGTGAGCAGGTCCGCGCCGGTGTGCAGAACCCGCCGGGCGCGATACAGCGGGTCTTCCCTGCGGCCTCGATGGCCGTGCAGTTCGTGCTGCCGACGCCGCCGGACGTCATCTACGGCTTGCCCGGCCAGGCGGACGACGTGGAAGGGGTCCATCACCGTGATCGCGTCGGGAATTTCCTGCGCTGCGGCGTTCTTGAAGCCGGTGAAGCCGTCCATGGCCACGACCTCAACGCTGTCTCGCCAATCCTTCGGGCGGGCGGCCAACCACGCCGAGAAGGCTTGCTGGGAGCGGCCCTCGACCATGTCCAGCAGCCGAGCTGGGCCTGTGCCGCAGCGGATCGGGGTGAGGTCGATGATGACGGTGACGTACTTGTCCCCGCGCCGGGTATGGCGCCATACGTGCTCATCGACGCCGATCGCGCTGACCCCGTCGAAGCGATGAGGATCGGCGATGAGGACTCGGTGTCCTTCGGCCAGGACTGCGTCGTTCGCACAGTTCCAGCTCACGGCCAACGCCTCAGCGATCCGCGCGACGGTGAGGTGCTGGACCACGATCGCGATCAACGCCCACCGCAGGCCACCCCGGGACAGCTTCGCGCGGGGTTCAGCTGCGGCGGTGGTGTCTTGACGCCAGGTGAGGGCGCAGTCGGCGCAGCGGTAGCGGCGGACGCGGACGTGCAGGGTGGTAGGTCGCCATCCCAACGGGACGTGGGCCAGGCGGCGGACGACGGTGCCGATGGGCCGGCCATGGCAGCCGCAGCGGCGGCACCAGTCGTCTGCCTCGGTGACACGGCAGTCCAGAACCGCGCGGTGGGGTTCGAGACGTTGGCCCACGACGGTCAGACCGAGGTCGTCCAGGCCGGTGAAGGTCGTCAGGTCAGGGGTGGTGAAGGTAGCGTCGGGCACGTCGAGGTCTTCCGGTCGGGCTGTGTGAGAACTCCCATCCTGGAAGGCCTCGGCCCCCTACCCGGTCAGCGACGCGCCCGTCGCCCAACGTCACCGCTACACCCTCGTTCGTGAAGAGCCGCAAAAGTGAAGATGCCATCCAGCGCATTTGCTCGGGCAGTTTTTCTCCAGCCACCGCCATTGGCGGCTCGCTGCTGAGCGCGAACCCCGTATGCGACACCTTGCGCAACTGCGCATGCCGCCCACCCAACACCTGGGACGAGGCAGGTGAGCGTCGCGCCTACCGAGAAGATGGTGCCACGGTTCTTTTTCACCCATCGCCACAGCTTTCGGCCTTTCGACGCCCGCCCGTCAGTGTCAAACTGATTCACTGGGTCCGACGGATACGTGTAGGCATTCGCGTTACCACCCGGGACGGGGTCCACAGACGCAAATCGTCCTGTCGCCGGGTTGTAAAGACGTACACCCATCAATGTCAGACCAGCGCGGGCGTTACTGGAGCGTTGCTTGCCGCCGAGCCAGTCGTAGCGGGAGGTGGCCGTGTTGTTCTGGCCGGGCGTAGCGTCCAGGACAACGCCGAACTCATCGGTCATGATCGCCGCGATGGCGGTGGCCGTAGTACCGCCTGGGACGGTGGCGACGATGTCGCCGTGCAGGTTGATGACCTGCCAGGCCAGGCCGCTGGTGCCGTCGGCTGTCAGGCTGACTACGGCGGTCAGGTCGGCGTCGGGGCCGGTGACGTAGCGGCTGACGGCGCCGTCGGCCTCGTTGATCAGGGCGGCCGCCGTACTCATCGCCGGTGCCATCGGACAGGGCCCGGGTGTCGCTGCCCATGATGAGGATGTTGACGGCGTCCTGACCGGTGGTCGGGTCCTTCGTCGACTCATCCGACGGCTTCGCACCGGTCAGAGGGTCGAGGTCCTGGGCGTTGATGTTGCCCTGGAGCTTGTGGAAGGCGTAGACGCCGCCACCGGCGGTCAGGACGGTCAGGACGACTGCGGTGATGGCGACAGCGCGCAGCACGCCGAAGAGTCGGCCGTGAGCGTGACTGAAGTGGGCACCTCGAGCGCGCCGGCCACTGCCAGCGGGAGCAGCAGGGACCTGATGCTTGGGCTCGGGAGCCGGTGCGGGGGCGGGGTCGTCCACCTCGCGAAGTGGAGTCCACCAGAGTGGTGTATGACCACCCCCGCTGACCGGCGTGGCTGAGACGTAGAAGGCGGCCACCGCGTGATGCTTCGAAGGACCTCT
>NZ_JBFBND010000072.1:0-3775 GCF_040702905.1 Kineococcus sp. NPDC059986
TGGTCGCCACCATCGTGACCGGCCAGGCCCTACGTGCCCCAACGCCTCTGCCCCGGGGATGCGGTAGTTGCTCACGCCGCTACTGACAAGGCCTCCTTGTTCGCCTTCTCCGCAGCGAGCTGCTTCTGCGTTGCCTCGGTCGAGGTGAGCTTTTTGCTGTTGTGCAGCACGGTGAGCACCGCAGTGTCGGTCACGTCGACGACACCAGCCTCGGCGGAGGAGGTGGGTGCTGCACTGGCGGGGGAGGTCGTCAGGGCTGTAGTCAGCGCCATCGCCGACAGGGCCATCGCGGCGGCTGCCCGACGGAAGCGAGGAATCGTCATGAGCTCTCCAGGTTGGGTGAGGATGCTGCGGGATCCACTGGTCGATCATGAACAGGTGCGCCGCTGATCATCGAGGGCCTGCAGTGTCCCGTTGCTCAGCGTGTCCGTGCCCCTCCATCGGCAAGGGGGCTTCGGAACTTGAGAACTTCTTCTAAATCGGCCGAACGGGTGAATGTTGAGGGCGCATTTATCACGCACAGTGAGGGCCGCGAGGCTGCAGGGTGGCTGCTCACGACCCCATCGACCCTCGTGTCCGACTCGCCATCGCCCAATGGCCCGACGACGCCCCACGCGGGGCGGTCTCAACCTTCTGCGCCGAGCACGGCATCTCCCGCAAGTCCTTCTACGAGCTGCGCCGACGCGCACAGCTACACGGCCCGGCGGCGGTCCTGGAGCCCCGATCGCGGCGCCCCGCCTCTAGTCCCGCGAAGCTGACCGACGACGTCAAGGACCAGGCCGTCGCAGTCCGGGCCGCGCTGGCAGCCTCTGGTCTGGATCACGGCCCGATCAGCGTGCACGACAAGATGACCTCGATGGGCCTGCCGGTGGTGCCCTCGACCGCCGCCCTGGCCAGGATCCTGCGCGAACGGGGCGTGGCCCGCGCCGAACCGAAGAAGAAGCCCCGTTCAGCCTGGCGCCGGTTCGTCTACCCCGCCCCCAACGCCTGCTGGCAGCTGGACGCCACCGAGTACGTCCTGACCGGTGGCCGCAAGTGCGTGATCTTCCAGCTCCTGGACGACCACTCCCGCTACGCCGTCGCCTCCGTGGTCGCCGCCAGCGAGACCTCCGCGGCAGCCATCGCCACCTTCGACAAGGCCGTCGCCGCGCACGGGGTCCCGCAGCGGCTGCTGACCGACAACGGCGCCGCGCTGAACCCGACCCGGCGCGGTCGCATTGGTCAGCTCGTTGAGCACGCCTCCCGCCTCGGGGTGGAGGCGATCACCGGCAAGCCGTACAAGCCGACCACGCAGGGCAAGAACGAGCGCTTTCACCAGACGCTGTTCCGCTACCTCGACCAGCAGCCCCTGGCCGAAAGCTTGGCCGAGCTGCAGGCGCAGGTCGACGCCTTCGACCACGTCTACAACACCCAGCGGCCCCATCAGGGGCTGCCCGGCCGGGTCACGCCCCTGACGGCGTGGCAGGCCACCGCCAAGGCGCAGGCGCCGCGGCCGCACTTCGAGCGGCCCAGGCACTTCCAGCTGCCCTCCGGGCGACCCTCACGCCTGCCCGGCTCCCGGCCTCCTCGAGCTGCTTCCGAGTCCGGTCCGTCCGCAGTGGACTCGATCACCGAGACGCCCGTGGACATGCCGATGGATCTGCACGTCGACACCTGCCTCCGGACGCTGACCAGTGCCGGCACCTTCATGCTCGACCGGGTCCAGTACAAGGTCGACGGGCAGTATGGCTTCGAGAAGGTCCTGGTCACCACCGACGGCGACAAGATCATCGTCACCGACCTGCAGGGCGAGATCCTCATCGAGCACACCCGCCCCGGCCCGGGAGTAAAGTACGTCGGCAACGGCCGGCCCGCGGGTCGGCGACGGCTCGACGCGGTGACTGTCACCGATGTCCTGACATATCGGTGACACTCTCGGTCATTCTGGCGGTGGCACTCGCCCGTCACATGACCGCTGCCCCGTCATCGTCTTCGTGGCCGTGCGTGTTGTTGAGCGCTCTGCTTTGAACGGCGTGAGGCCCGCTCCAACGGGAGCGGGCCTCATGCCGTCTTCAGGCGTTGAAGTCGGTCTTGGCCTTCCCGCCATTGCTGGCGAGGTAGTCGCTGGCGCGCTGGAGAATCTCAACGCTCAGCGGGGATGAACCTCCGCCTCCTGCTCTGAGGTTAGTGAAGCGTTCAGCCAACTTCGTCAGGTAGCCGGAGTCGATCGCCTGGCCTGCAGTCAGGACGCCGTTGCGCCGGTCCTCGGCGATGAAGTTGGCGATGGGAGGCATGAACCCCCCAGGAGTGATCTTCTGACCGGTGGCCTTCTCGAGCAGGTCGCGGTCGCTGGCGGTGAGGGCTTGGTAGTTCTGGGCGTCATAGTCGACACCGGAGGTGCTCTGGTATCTCACAGTCGAGGACTGGCTGTCGTAGCCGGTGGCGGCACTGGTACCGGCGGTACGGTTGATCTCCATGGATGGCCCCTTTCGGCGGTTCGTCAGTAGGTGTAGTTGACGAAGATGCTGTAGAGGCTGGAGTTCACCGGGTAGGGCTTCAAGACGTAGGTGGTGGGAGCTGCCAGCGCGATCATAGGGTGCCATGTGCTGTTGGCCGCCAGGCCGCTACCGGTGAGGTCCCAGCTCGCCGACCCGGACTTCGTGGGGGTGCCCTGGTAGGCAGTCAGGCACTGGTTGGTGGTGCCTACCGGCCCACGGCACAGCCACACGATGAGGGTCGTACCTGCGGGCGGCTGGTCGAGCAGGCGCCAGTTGTACTGGACGAGTCCTGTTTGCGCTGTGGATGGGACGTTGGTGGGGACCCTGAAGGCTGCACCTTCGTACTGCAAGTTCGTCTGATAGATGACGGGACGGTTGGTGTTCTGCGTGTCCGACCACTGACCGGTCGCCGCCTGGCTCGGCAGGGCCGTCGATACGAGCAATCCCAGAACGAGGGCAACCGCTGCGGTTGCCCGGCCGAAGACCTTGCGCATGGTGCCTCACCCCTGTGTGCCTGCTGGGCGACCATCGCCCAGCAGGCATCGTTACGGTGAGTCGCCCCAAAAGTCTTGTTACGGTGTGTCGCAACAGGTTGAACGTCCAACAAGCTTGAAGCCCGCATCGCTCAGGCTCCCAATTGACCTCCTTCGCATCCAAGATCACCGTGACCACGAGGCTGCGGCGGTGGCTGCTCATGACCCCATCGATCCCCGTGTCCGCCTCGCCATCGCGCAGTGGCCCGACGACGCCCCGCGCAGAGCGGTCTCGACCTTCTGCGCCGAGCACGGCATCTCCCGTAAGTCCTTCTACGAGCTGCGTCGACGCGCACGACTGCACGGCCCGGCGGCGGTGCTGGAGCCCCGATCGCGGCGCCCTGCCGTCGGTCCCTCGAAGCTGACGGAGGACGTCAAGGACCAGGCCGTCGCCGTCCGGGCCGCCCTGGCGCCCTGGCGCCCTGGCGCGGATCCTGCGCGAGCGGGGCGTGGCCCGCGCCGAGCCGAGGAAGCGGCCCCGTGCGGCCTGGCGGCGGTTCGTCTACCCGGCCCCGAACGCCTGCTGGCAGCTGGACGCCACCGAGTACGTCCTCACCGGCGGCCGCAAGTGCGTGACGGCTCGACACGGCGACTGTCACCGATGTCCTGACACATGAAGTGTCACCAATGTCTTGATGCAGAACTGTCACCGATGTCCTGATACATCACACATAACGAATCCGACTGTGTGGAAGCGTCCGAAGACTATGCGATTAATACGGGCTCTTGTGGGAGGCTTTCTTGAAATCATCTTCACTCTACCTC
>NZ_JBFBND010000073.1:0-3371 GCF_040702905.1 Kineococcus sp. NPDC059986
GGTGCGATCCCGAAGGACTTCAAGGAGCGTTTCGGCGCCGCCTACGACACCGAGTTCCAGCGGTGGGTCGACGCGGTCCGCGCCGGGACGAACGTCGACGGCCCGGGCGTGTGGGACGGGTACGCCGCGGCCGCCGTCTGCGCCGCCGGGGTCCAGTCCCTGCGGACCGGGGAGCGGGTCGTCGTCGACCTCGGCCCCCGTCCGTGAGCACCACCCCCTGAACTCTCCCCGCACCACCCACCGGCTCGCCGCGAGACCGGTTCCGATCGCCGTTTCCGCACCGTGCGGACGGCACCTGTCGACGAGGATGGGAAAGCACATGAAGAGCTCCCGTGCAGGGTTCCGCACCGCCGCCGCGCTGGCGGTGGCGGCACTGGGCCTCGCGGCCTGCAGCAGCACCGGCGGTGCGGCCGACAACAGCGACGACGGTTCCGGGGGCGGCCAGGCCGCGAGCACCCCGAAGTACAAGATCACGCTGGTCACGCACGCCGCCGCTGGAGACACCTTCTGGGACATCGTCCGCAAGGGCGCCGAGGCCGCGGCCAAGAAGGACAACATCGACCTGCAGTACGTCAACAACGACAACGCCTCCCAGCAGGCGACCCTCATCCAGAACGCCGTCGACGCCAAGGTCGACGCCATCGCCGTGACGATGCCGAACGCCAGCGCGCTGACGTCGGCCCTCGCCAACGCCGAGGCCGCGAAGATCCCGGTCATCGGGCTCAACGCCGGGTACAACGACTGGAAGCAGGAGAAGCTCATCGGCTACTTCGGCCAGGACGAGACCATCGCCGGCAAGGCCGGTGGTGCGCGCCTGGCGCAGGAGGGCGCGAAGAAGGTCCTCTGCGTCATCCAGGCGCAGGGGCAGTCGCAGCTCGAGGACCGGTGCAAGGCCATCAAGGACGGCCTGGGGTCGTCGGGGTCGGTCGAGAACATCTACGTCAACGGGACCGACTCGGCCGCCACCCAGTCGACGATCACGGCGAAGCTGCAGCAGGACTCCAGCATCGACCACGTCGTCACGCTCGGGGCGCCCTTCGCGCTCATCGCCGTCGACTCCGTGAAGGAGGCCGGCAGCAAGGCGAAGATCGACACCTTCGACACGAACGCCGAACTCGTGGCGGCCATCAAGAGCGGCACCGTCGAGTGGGCCATCGACCAGCAGCCCTACCTCCAGGGGTACGAGGCGATCGACGCCCTCTGGCTCTACCTGACGAACGGGAACACCATCGGTGGTGGTGATGCGGTCCTCACCGGTCCCGCGTTCATCGACGCCTCGAACATCGACGCGGTCTCGAAGTACGCGGAGGCCGGCACGCGCTGACACCGACCACCCGCGGCGCGCTGCGGAGTTCGTGGTGAGGACCCTCGGGGCACCGTCCCCGGGGGTCCTCAGGCGTTCGCGGGGGTGCCTCGCCCCGCCGGCCCTGACCGTGCGGCGGGTTCCCGACGTCGCGACGCCGGCGCGTGCACGGCGCGTGTGCGGTCGGCGGTGTCCAGCAGGGTGCACCACACCGTCTTCCCACCCCCGGACCCGGCCACTCCGGCCGACGCCAGGGGCACCGGCGGCGAGGGTCGTCCCGGTGGCGTCCCGAGCGTGTGCCCCCAGGAGTGGGCGAGGAGCTGCACCAGGGCGAGTCCGCGACCCCGCTCGTCGTCGGGGGAGGCCGAGCGGGGCGTCGGGGACGTCCGGCCCGTGTCGGTGACGCAGAGCAGCAGCGTCGCCGGTCCGTCACCCGCCGCCGGGACGTGGGACAGGCCGAGCAGCACGGGGCCGCTCGCGCCACCGCCCACCCCGTGGGCCACCGCGTTGGCGACGAGTTCGCTGGTGAGCAGTTCCAGCCGGTCCACGGTCTCGGCCCCCAGGTGCAGTCCCCGGGCCCAGGACGCCGCGAAGTGCCGCGCCGTGGCCACGGTGGACAGGTGCGGGGGCAGCAGCAGGTGGTCCACCGACGGGCGGCCGATGCCCCCGGCCCGCCCTCCCGTCACCGTTCGCGGACGTGCAGGAGGGGCTGCAGGACCACGTGCCGCGCGGGGGAACGGTCCCCGACCATGCGGTCGGCGAGCATGCGCGTCGCCAACCGGGCCATCGCCCCGACGTCCTGGTGCACGGCGGTCAGCGGAGGGTCGAGCAGGTCCGCGAGCTCGAAGTCGTCGAAGCCCACGACGTCGGGCAGGGCGGCCCGAGGGTCCTCCGCGCGCAGGCGGCGCACCGCGCGCAGTGCGCCCACGGACAGCACGTTGCGGCCCGCGAGCACGGCGGTGGGTGGCGCGTCCGCGGAGAGCAGCCGGGTCAGGGCCACCTCCGCGTCCCGGGCCTCCCGCAGCCCCGTCACCGACAACGCCGGGTCGACCGGCAGGCCGGCGGCGAGGAGGGCGGTGCGCCAGCCCTCCTGCCGCTCGCGGGCCGTGTGGATCTCGTCGAGGTCACCGAGGAAGGCGATGCGCCGGTGGCCCTTCGCCGCCAGGTGCTCCACGGCCAGACGCGATCCGGCGACGTTGTCGACGCAGACCGAGTCGGCCTCCACGCCGCGGGGCGGCCGGTCCACGAAGACGAGGGGCAGGCCGGCGCGCAGCTCCTGACCGAGGTAGTCCTGCCGTGGCGAGGCGGGCATGAGGACGAGACCGTCCACCCGACGGGCCACCATCTCCTCCACCAGCGCCCGCTCGCGGGCGGGGTCCTCGTCGAGGCTGGCGGCGAGCAGGGTCAGGTCGAGCTGGCGCGCCTCGTCCTCCAGGGCCCGCAGCAGAGCGGAGGAGAACTCGTTCGCGATGTCCTGCACGAGGATCCCGATGGCGCCGGTGCGCCGGCCCGTGCGTCGCAGGTCGCTCGCGCCCCGGTGCTGGCGGTAGTGCAGGCGCTCGACGGCGTCCTCGACGCGCTGCCGCACCCCCTCCCTGACCCCCGGCTCGTCGTTGACCACCCGCGAGACCGTCTTGATGCTGACGCCGGCCAGGGCGGCCACCTCTCGCATCGTCGCGCGCCGCTGACCGGGACGGTCGAGTTCGGCTGACACCGTTGTCAATTCCACGACTCCATGGTTACCTGTTGCACCGCTAGCTGTCCAGGGATGAGCAGCTGCAGATCGACAACGTTGTCAAACCCCATGAGTCTGAGGAGTCCGAGTGACCCGCAACTTCAAGACCACGACCACCACGACCAGGAGCGCCCGTCGCGGCGCGGCCGCGCTCTTCGCCTGCGTGGCGGCGGTGGCGACCGTGGCGGCGTGTGGTGGTGGTGCTGACACCGGTTCTGGTGGGGGTGACAAGGTCGCGGTGTCGTTGATCACGAAGGATTCGACGAACCCGTTCTTCGTGGCGATGCAGAAGGGCGCGAAGGCGGAGGCGGCCAAGGAGGGTGTGGACCTGAC
>NZ_JBFBND010000074.1:0-3005 GCF_040702905.1 Kineococcus sp. NPDC059986
CAGCCTCAGGAGGGTGTAGACATCAAAGATGTCGTCTGCCATCTTTGCAACTTCATTGTCGGTTCGAGCCGGCCACAGATGGTTATGAGGCCGAGGAAGCAGGTCACCAAAGGCAAATCCTATTCCGTTCACCATCTGTCCATGATTGAAGGCGTCGTATTCTTTCTCGCCATACGTCTCCATCACCTCCAGCCAGTTCGCTACGGAGTAGAGGGCAATGGCGGCCGTGGCGGACTGAAGATGGGGACGTTTATCCACGTCAACAGTGATCGTGATCTGGTAAGAGTTGTCGATTTCTCGGTAATGCATAGATTTCTTACCCATAACGAATCCGACTGTTATGTCTCAGGACATCGGTGACAGTTCCGCATCAGGACACCGGTGACACTTCCGACGGTCTTGATGGTGACACTTCGCGCCCCGACGTGATCCGCCCGTGGCGTCTGCGGCCCGCGCGAGCAGGAACGCCACCGTCCAGCGGCGGAGACCCGGTGTTGCGTCCAGTCCGGTCCGTCTTAGATGCGCTCAGGTCCCAGCCAGCCGCACGCCACTACAGGCGTCTGATCCATTGGGCGGTCGAGACTTGGTGTCCTGAAGGACCCGACGCGTTGCAGATGACGCTGTCGCTGTAGGGATGGGCCCGTTCATCTGCGGCGCTCACCTGCCGATAAGGGAGCATGGACTACGGGCCAGCCGACGAAGCGGTCGTGGTGACCGCCGCGCGGGGCGGCGATCAGGACGCGTTCGGGTCCCTCTACGATCGCCATGCCCAGCTGGTCTACCGCTACTGCCACCGGCATGCTCTTGATCCGTCGCAAGCTGAAGACCTCATGTCGGTCGTCTTCTTGGAAGCCTGGCGCTGTCGCTTGCACATCGCCTTGGTGGACGGCTCGGCAAGGGCCTGGCTGCTCGGTGTCGCCAAGAACGTCGTGCGCTCCAACGCCCGGACGAAACGCCGTCACGCCGAGGCCCTACAGCGCTACACCGCCACCCTTGAGGCAGACACGGTCGCTGACCACGCCCCCGCGATCGACGATCGCATCAGCGCCGCTTCCACAGCTCGCCTGGTGTGGACGCACATGATGCTCCTGCCCTCTCCCGAGCGGGCAGTCGCCGAGCTGTGCTTGCTGGAAGACCTCAGCGTTGCCCAGGCCGCTGTAGTACTGGGGCAGCGCCCCAACACCGTCAAAAGCCGCCTAAGTCGCGCCCGCAGCCGACTCCGCTCAGTAGCCCAGACGGGTGACATCGAGACCCCACGCCGAGCTAGGGGCCACGTAGGAGATGAGCGCACACCGCGCGCACCGATCGAGACCCTGGAGCTGACGTGACCTCGCCGAGAGATCCGTACCCCGTCCTAGGCTCCGAACGCCTCGCCCGACGGAGGGAGCACCTCATGAGCACCATCGACGGCGATCTTCGCGCTGAGCGGACAGCCACCACATCGACCTCGCGTCCGGCTCTGGGTGCGCGACTGCACGCTCACCGCGCCGCCCTTATCGCAGCGCTCGTGACCGTTGGCCTAGGTGGCCTCGGTGTCGGGGCAACCGCCATGGCCGGCGGCTTTGCAGTCACTCAGCAAGACAACGGTGTGGTGATGAACGATCTCAGCCGTGTGGCGAACATCTACGACGGCCGAGTGGTCAGCCTGAAGGAGATTGAGCAGCTTAACGACGAGGGCAAGGCGAAGTTCACCATCGCCTCCCCGGAACTGACCTGTCAGGGGGTCGCACTCTACGTCGACACCGCTGCCGAGGCCGATGCATATGACCTTGGGTACCGGGAACGCTCCAAGGCTCGTGCCGCTGCTGGCATGCCCAGCGGCGGCGCAGGACCGTGCGCTGTCTACCAGGATGCTCCCAACTTTGTTCCGCCTGGTGTTGAACTGCCAGCGACTTCGGCGCAGCAGCCATGAGCAGGCAATCGAGTCCTCCACCGGACCGGAGTCGTCACTACGTCAGCGACTCCATTCGTTGGTCCGCAGTGCATCGCTCCACTCGCGTTCAGCCCACGACCATCACCTTCGGCTGGCGCGGCAAGACGGCCTTGAGCTTGCCGCCCATCCTGGTGTTCGCCTTCTGGATCTACTCAGGCGTTTTCAACTTTGGCGCGGCGGCGCTGGGGATTGGCTTGCCGATGTTGTGGGCCATCGGGTGGTGGCTGAAGCAGGTCTGGGTCGCCGGTCCGGATGAGCGATCTCGCAGTGACGTTCACCAGGACATCGACACTACCTCGGCGCCGCCTTTGCGCCCTGACCTAGCCAAGGCCCACCCCGGGCTGGTCTTCCTCTACACCGACCCGCCACAGCCTCAGTGAGCTTATCGAGGCGCCGTACGGCAGTCCGGAAGGCGTGTGCCCGCGGAAGCGGTACGCGACACGCGTCATGATGATGGCCGGGCACCGTTTGGTGCCCGGCCATCGTCACGTCTTGATCAGGAGCAGGTGGAGCGACCAGACTCGAAGTTGTTGGTCTGGGCGTCGTTGAACCGGTAATACTCCGTGATGTTGGGGCTGCCGTAGAAGCGGGCCTCGGTGTAGGTGTAGTTGGGGCCGGGGTAGAGGCGGATGAGGATTTGGCAACCGACCGTGTTGTATCCGATCAATAGGCTGTTCCCCTTGTTCTGCCAGCCGTACGTGCTGAACGCCGGCTCGCTGTTGTTCAAGGAGAAGGGGAACATGTCGCCGACGCAGTTGTAGCCGTCGTACATCCTGCTGATGTTGCGCTGGGAGTAACACGTCGTAGGCAGAGCGGCCATGGTCCGCGAGGTGGATGCGGTCGTTGAGGTGGATGCGACCTTCGCGGTGGAGACCGGCTTGAGCGTCTTTCCGTAGGCGTCCGCTGCGGCGCGGGAGTCGAAAGCGTGGGCGATGCCCTGACGGGAAGACGCGGGGTCGTAGACGATGACGAACTCCTTGAGCCTTTGTCAGTAGCGGTTCTCCATCTGGCTGAGGACGAGGGCCGTGGCGATGATCGCGGTGATGCGCCACGGGCAGAGGCTGACGTGGCG
>NZ_JBFBND010000075.1:0-2924 GCF_040702905.1 Kineococcus sp. NPDC059986
GTGAACTCTGACCTCACGATGCAGGCCTTGACTGCCTGACTGCACGGAGCATCACGCGGCGAACGTCGTACACCACCTCTGAGGACTTGACCCCGCCTTCGTTGTCGACGTCGAATGTCGCTGTAGACGTCAATTCCGAACCAACCGGCGACGCCGACCAACGACCAGGTCAAGGCATCAGCCCATGACCACCAGATGCGCAGCACCAGCGCGATCACTACGAAGCCGAGGGCGTCGACGACACCTGAGATGACCCAGCCTCGGACAGTTCTCGGAGCTTCGTCAGCATCGTCGTGCACGAGATCACCATCGCGCATGTCGCTTCTCCTGCGCAGCGACGTCGTCTGACCAGCGGCCTAGCCCTACCGAGAGTGGCGTCCGACGACCGTCCGCATCTCGTCAAGACCGCGACGTCGCTGCCGGCTCAGGACCGCGCACAACGCGGGATGACCGTGAGGTCTCGGCCGTGTGCTCCTTGATGGCTACCGGTCGTCGTGGCGATCATGTGGAGGGTCTGAGGGACGCGGAGCTGCATCGCCTGCGGATGGGCACGATGAGGAGATGAGTCGTACCGCGCGTATCGCAGGCTGGGTCCTGCTGGTCGTGGCTGTGGTGCTGCTGGTGTTGACGTGGCGGGTCTTGCGTTCGCCGGTGGTCGAGGCAGATGGAACCCGGTGCGCTTCGGTGTGGCACGTGCATCGCCATGGTGGCCAGGTCTTCGGGGGCATGCTCTCGAGTGCTGAGCGCCAAGACGTCGCTGAGCGGTGCTCGGCTGCCGGTGCGTCGGGCTGGCGAGAGGCGCAGGGCTTCGGGCTCGCTGGAGGCGCCTCAGCGCTGGTGGGCGCGGTGGTGCTGGCGGGAAGTCACCGGCGTCAGCAGAGACTGTTGCACCGCTGACGTCTGGGACGTTGCACCCAGAGAGCGCGAAACCACGCGCATCGCGGGGATATGCAGGTGATCTTCGCTCTCGACTTGCACCCGGACATCGGCACGAGGGCGACGTCGCCGCCAGCTCAGGACCGCGCACAACGCGGGATGACCGTGAACTTCGGTCGTTACAGCGACTCGACCCAGTGATCCGGCGCGACGTCTGGCCGGTGCGGCACCGGGCGTTGCTCCTCGCGCCACCCGCCCGGGCCGAACGCCACCTCGGCCACTGCCCGCCAGAAGCGGCCCGCGGTGGGGTTGTCGTGCTGGAACGCGATGGACCAGGGTCCGAGGTGGCGGCCGAGGACGTCGAGGGCCAACTCTTGGCCGAGGCCACCGCGGCGGGCGGTGGGAGCAACCCAGAGGGCGGCCAGCCCGCGTCGTTGCCGGGTCAGCCCTTCCACGAGGGCGAAGCCGACCGGGGCCGGCTCACTGGTCTTCGGGTGCGGGCGCCACGCCAGGTACGCGGCGTGGTCCTCATCCGGCCCGGGAGGGAGGTCTTGAGCCCGGTAGCGGCCGTCGGGGTAGGGCAGAGCGGAGACGGCCAGGGCGAGGTCGTGGCGGAAGCACTGCCACAGCCACGGCAGCACCTCCCACTCCTGGCCGTGAACGGGACGGACGTCGATGGAGGCCACGTCGACAGCCTCTCAGTCATGCTGCGGCGCACTGTAAAGCACACGCACCGCGGGATGACCGTGTGATGGCCGCGCCGTCGGCGCGGCGCGGACAACGGCACGACCACGGCGGCCCAGGCATGCTCAGACACGTGACCTCAGACCAAATCTTGAACCAGCGACCGCAGGTGAACGCCCGTGCCCTGGCCGTGGTCACCGCCTACGCCGAGGCGTTGCGGGACTGCGTCGGTCCCGATGAGGTGGTCGGGGTGTACCTGACCGGGTCGGCAGTGTCCGGGGAGTTCGACGAGAGCGTCAGCGACATCGATGTGCTGACCGTGCACCGCAGCCTGGGCGAGCGCCTGCCGCAGCGGGCAATCGAGGGTCTGCACGAAGAACTGGTCGCGGTGCTGCCGTGGGCTGAGCGGTTGGAAGTCGCCTACCTGCCCCGAACGGGGCTGCGTGCGTGGGGTGTACAGGGCCAGTGCCTGTCCTGGTCGGCGGCCGGGCTGCGGTTGGGTGAGAGCCACGTCGCCTCCGACGACGTCTTGGCCGCGCACCTGTACGCGGTGGTGGTGGCCGGACTGCCTACGCGTGAGGTGTTCCCGCCGGTGAGCGGTGAGCTGTTCGCCCGGCAGACGCAGGAGTACCTCGCCGACTTGTTGTCGCGTCCAGCGCCGGGTGATGACGGTGGGGTGGCTGCTGATCGGATCGCGAACATCGCGCGGTGCCTGCAGCGGTTGGCGACTGGTGGGTTGGGGTCGAAGTCATCAGCGTTGCGGTGGTGGGCTGCGCGCGATGAGGAGCTGGCCGCGGTGGTGCAGGTGGTGGGGCCTGCTCGCCGCGGTGAGGTGGAGGCGCAGAAGCGGTGCGTGCAGGGGCTGGCGATGGTGGTCGAGCGGGCGAAGACGGCCAGCACCGACCTGCCCTGAGCGCGCGGATTGTCCACGCGCACCGCGGGATGACCGTGACGTCGCACCGGGTGGTGCGCGACCGCCGCAGCTTGCGCGGCGGCCTTGGCCGCGTTGCGCGCCCTGCAGGTGCGGCAGCGACGGAACCGGTCTGCCCACGCGCGTAGCCAGCGTCCTGGCCGGGCGCGTCCTAGCTGGGGCCACCTTGTCCCTGGACTTATTCGCTCAAGATCGCACCGTGCTGCAGCCCTGCTGAACGGCTCTCTGCGCTAGGGCGGGGGCGCCAGCAGCTGCGCTATCTATCCGCTGGCTCTGAAGGGGTCGCGAGCGCTCCCATCTCGAGTGCTCGCCAGACCAGGTGGGCCCGGTTGCGGACGCTCCAACGGTGCATGAGCTCCGAGAGGCATCGACTTATCGCACCGTCGGAATAGTGCAACCGAACCCCGATTTGATGGTTGGTCAGGCCATTCGC
>NZ_JBFBND010000076.1:0-2662 GCF_040702905.1 Kineococcus sp. NPDC059986
GTCAGGTCCACACCCTCCTTGGCCGCCTCCGCCTTCGCGCCCTTCTGCATCGCCACGAAGAACGGGTTCGTCGAATCCTTCGTGATCAACGACACGGCGACCTTGTCACCCCCACCAGAACCGGTGCCAGCACCACCACCACACGCCGCCACGGTCGCCACCGCCGCCACGCAGGCGAAGAGCGCGGCGGGGGCCTTGTGACGGAACGTGGCCAGCGAGGCCGTGGACGAGGACTTCGAGGGACGCGACATGGTTCTTCCTCCCGGCGCAACTGCGCGCGACGTGACAACGTTGTCTAGTCACGGTTGTAGTCCACCGGCACAGCACAGGTCAACGGAGTTCACCCGGACGTGATGCATCCGTGACGACCGGGGTGGGCACGGCCGCCGTTGTGACGATCCACCGACGTCCGCGTCGGCGGCGACGTCGCCCGACCGCACGGACGGGTCGTCGTGTCCCGGCCCGCGAGGGGGCGGTCAGGGTCCAGGCTGTGCCCATGGCGGACGACCTGCTGGCGAACCCGGGCAACTTCCCGGAGCTGATGCTGCTCCCGCACCTGGACGACGAGTGGACCGAGGTGCGCCTCGGACGCCGCAGCGACGGGGCGTGGGAGGTCTACGTGACGATCCGCGTCGACGACGGCTACCGCAACGAGGCGGCGGCCCAGGCCGTCGCCGACCACTACCGCGAGAACCTGGAGGCGTTCGTCGAGCACCGACGACGTCGACGGTTGCGCCCCTGAGGGCGGGGCCGGCGGGTCAGGAGCGAACGCGCAGCTCGCGGTCCAGCGCCGGGGCCGCCTGGAAGGCGGGGGCCGGCAACGGCTGCGCGGCGCTCTGGGCGGCGGGCTGGGCCGGGGCCGGGGGCGCGTCCTGCGGCGCCGGGTGGAAGCCCGCGACGGGGCCGTTCGGCTGCTCGTAGACCTGCACGACCCACAGGCGGCCGTCCTCGGAGCGGACGGCACCGAGGCCCATGACGCTCACCTCGGGGCGCAGGATGTTGGCGCGGTGACCGGGAGAGGCCATGAACGCGCCCTGGAGCTGGTCGGAGTCGGCACCGACACCCACGTTCTCGGCCACCAGCGACCAGCCCTGCAGCTGACGGGACAGGTCCGGGTTGTGCTTGAGCTGCGCGTCGTCGGCCATGCGGAAGGCCCAGTCGGTGGCGATGCGGTTGGCCTCGTCGGTCAGTCCCAGCGCCGGCAGACCCGCCTGGGTGCGCGCGGCGTTGACGAGCTCGTAGGAGCGCCACGCCTGAGCCCCGTCACCCGTGAGGCCGCCGTCCGCGTGCGCAGCCCCCGCTCCGGCCACCCCGACCGCGGCGGCCACGGCGACGGCTGCGCCGAGGAGGCGGTGACGGCGGCTGGTGCGGTGGGCGGGGCGGGCGGTGGTGTCCACGATGTCCTCCGGACGATCTGGGCTGCGGGGGTGTCGTTGCTCCCCCACTGCCTCGGCCGTCCGGGGCCCTTCCTGTAGCCCGATCGGGCGAGGAGCCGTCACGCCCTGTCGCGAGCTCGCGCTCGGGGCTCGTCGTCGGCGTCCTCAGCGACGTGCCGGGGCCCGCGCCCACGTCAACGCATCGACACCCAGGAACTCGCGGTAGGCGGCCCGCCCGGTCGGCTGCCTGTTCCGGGCGACGACGTGTTCGACGTCGGGCCAACCCCACGGACAAGGCGCCGAAGTCGATGACCGCCGACAGTCGGCCACCCCGCCTCACCAGGTTCGCGGGTCGCAGGTCCCGTCGGAGCCAGACAGGCGGTTCGACGGGGCCGGGAAGCTGCAGGGACTCGCACCACAGCTCCGTGAGCCGGTCGACGTCGACGCCGGAGGCGAGGCTTGCGGTCCGGACGGCGGCGAAGCACTCGGTGACCCGCATGGCGCGCGCAGTGGGCCTCCCCGGCACCAGTCGAGTTCGCCGACCCGGCGCGAGCCCACGAGGTCCGTGGCGTGCGGGCTCGCGACGAAGCGCGCCACCTCCCAACCGAACCCGCCCGGCCGTCCACGGGCACCTTCCCGCCGTCGTCACCGTCGATCCACTCCAGGAGCGCCCACGGCAACGGGTGCACGGGCGTGGGCAGCCCCCTGGTGACCGGGACGGGCACCGGGAGAGTGAAGGGGTCGCAACCGCGGGAGCCAGCGGAGTTTCGCCGAGGGGGAACATCCCGTTGCCCGTCCCCCCACAAGGTCGACAACAGGCAGTTCCGCAAGGTCGGGCAGTTCTGCGTGGAGAACGGTGCGCACCAGTTCCTCGCCCAGGAGCGCCTCGTCGTCGGTCGACGTCACCACCACGAGGTTCTCCGTCCGGGCACGGGCCGCCACCCGAGGTGTGGACAACCCCGCCTTCGATGTCGGAGGTGGCTGGTACAACTGGGACGGGCCGCTGCGATGGTCTTCAACCCGTTGCAGCGCAACGCTTTCGCCCTTGTCGACGAGGCTCCCGGACGCTAGGGTTGCGCCATGACGTCGAACGCCGCGCCCCCTCAGGACCCCCTGGAGGACCTGGGGAACCTGAGCCCGCGCAGCTCATCGACGTCATCACCGACGCCGAACGGCAGATCCGCGCCCTGACCGCCCGCCAGGTCCAGGCCACCGCCCGCTACGACACCCTCCTGCGCGGCCGCGCCGGCGGGGACGGCGCCACCGCCCGCGAGATCGCCCTGGCC
>NZ_JBFBND010000077.1:0-2221 GCF_040702905.1 Kineococcus sp. NPDC059986
TCGCCTCGACGCGCCCCTTGCCCTGCATCCTCTGCTGAGCTGACTTCATCACGCACCTCCTGCTCGAGGTGTTGCGACGACCGGTTGAATCCGCCTTGAACGCCCTTGTCCGAGTGATGTCTCAATCCGGTCAGCTCCGCGCCCTCACGGCGCCGAACCCAAAACGCCATCTGCAGCGCATCCAGCGCCAGTTCAGTGCGCAGATGGTCGGCAACCTGCCAGCCGACGATGCGGCGGGTGCAGACGTCCTGGACGAATGCTGCGTACACCCATCCCGAGCAGGTTCGGATGTAGGTGATGTCGGCGACCCAGAGGCGGTCTGGCCGGTCGGCGGTGAAGTTCCGCTCCACCAGGTCCGGTCGGGTGTCCTTTAGACTGGGAATGGTGGTCCGTGGGGGCTTGCCGTTGCGGCGCAGACCGTGCAGGCCGGCGACCTTCATCAGCCGTTCGACGGTGCAGCGGGCGATACGGGACGCAGACTCCCCGGCAGAAGCTCTCTCAGCGCGTCTGCGGTTGATCGCTGCGTGCAGCTTGCGGGAGCCGTAGACGCGGAAGTTCTCCTCGTGCACTTGATCGATTTCGACCAGTGCCGCCTGGTCGGACACCGCTCGCGCAGAGGGAGGCCGGGAGCGGGCGGCGTAGTAGGTGCTCGGGGCGATCTGCAGTTTCTGACAGATCGGCTCGACCCCGAACACGTCCTTGTGTTCGTCGATGTACCGGTGGGTCAGCGTGTGGGGCGGTCGAGCTCCGCCGCGAAGAAAGCCGACGCCGACCTCAAGATCGCGTTTGCTCGGCGCAGCTCACGGACTTCCTTTTCCAGCTCAGCCAGGCGAGCAGCGTCATCGGTGCTCGTCCCGGGCCGGTCGCCGGCATCGATCTCGGCTTGGACGACCCAGTTGCGCAGTGTCTCGGGGTTGATGCCGAGCTGGCCTCCGATCCGCTTCAGTGCGCCGGTGCGGGTGGCAGGGTCACGGCGGGCCTCGACCGCGAGGCGGATGGCCCGATCACGTAGCTCGTCGGGGTACTTCCTGGGGGCAGCCATGGAGACCATCTTCCTCTCGGAGGCGTTGGTTGGTGGTCTCTATGAAACCCGGGCCTTGACAATGAGCAGGCGCGACAAGTCGAAAAGCGGCTGCATCGGCAGCGCCGGAATCAACTGACAGGTAGGTCTTGGTCCTCACCGGCCGCAACAACGGCGGATGCTGGTGGTCAGTCGCCGATGAAGCGCACGTGGTGTCCAACGGGGCCGGAAGGTGAATCCAGCCGGACGAGGTCGCACAACTGCCGGATGCGGGTGGCGGTGGTGCGAAGAGCCTTGTTCTCCCTGCGCTGGCTCATCTCCTGCAGCTCCCAGTCCAAGCGGTGGCACTGGAGTCGGTTGAAGACGGTGACGTCGTAGCGGTCAACTCCGCAGAGCAACACGAAGATGTCGGGCTGAGTGCGGGCAGCTATGAGAAGGTCGTTGATCTCCCAACCGCCCCAGTACTGGATGCGCTCTCTCAGGTAGTTCTCCACCCACACACTCACCGCCACGGCAGCATCTTGCCATGCGGATTTGCCCACCGCGGTTGTCCGGTGCACTGGGACAGCCACTCGCTCTTCGTCATGTCCGGACGTCTCTGACGGTCGTCGAGCGCGCACGACGCGGGATGACCGTGACGTCGAGTCACTACTACCACGGCCACTGGCAGGAGATCACCGTGGATCGACGAGGCAGTGGACTGGTTCGCCCTCCTTTTGACTGACTGAGCCCATGATCGATGAGACCGACCCGGTCCCAGCAGAGCTGCGTGCCCTGGGATATCCCGACGCAAGCTGGCTGGCCGCGGGCATGGAGGCCGACGTCTACGCCCTCGACGAGCAGACCGTCGCCCGCCTACCCCGAGAGAAGGCCGTGGCCGGTGCGGCGCTCACGGAGCCCGTGGAGGAACTGCTCGAGCAGCTGGACGAATGCCGCCTGCCGTTCGCTGTTCCTGCCCCGCTGGGCCGCCTCACCCTGTCCGATGGCCGTTGCCTATTGCGCCAGCCGCGCCTTCGCGGGCGCAGCATCCGAGACTTCTACGATTCGGCCAGGGGGCACCTGGACCCTCGCGCCGAGCAGGCGCTGGTCGAACTGTTGAGCGCAATGAGGCCTTGTCAGTAGCGGCGTGAGCAACTACCGCATCCCCGGGGCAGAGGCGTTGGGGCACGTAGGGCCTGGCCGGTCACGATGGTGGCGACC
>NZ_JBFBND010000078.1:0-1402 GCF_040702905.1 Kineococcus sp. NPDC059986
GAGGTCCTTCGAAGCATCACGCGGTGGCCGCCTTCTACGTCTCAGCCACGCCGGTCAGCGGGGGTGGTCATACACCACTCTGGTGGACTCCACTGAAGGCGGACAAGGAGTACTTGACGTCCGATCATCTCGCCCTCCGTGCTGCTTCCGTCAGCAGCACAGCTGCGAAGATCGAGATGTGGAACACCCCCCAGACAGCAACCGTCATGTCCGCCGTTGGCCCACGCTCTTGCTCGGCGCATCGCTGGCTCTGATCGCCGTCGCGTTGCTGATGGTGGCCCACCACCACGAGTCCAAGATCGTCCTCGGAGCCATCCTGGCCGCGTTGCTCGTGGGTTGGGTCCCTGCGGCCGCCTTCGGGCGTCTGACCTACTCGTGGTCTGCAGCCGACAGCCGTGGCCCCGTTGAACGCGCGGTCATCTCCGGATCTGCGATAGGCGGTGGTCTCCTGTGCGGCAACCTGCTCAGCCCTGAACCGTGGGGCATCCGCCTGCCGTCAGTGATGCTGGCTGCCTTCCTCGTCGCTGGCCTCGTCGTGTTGGTAGCTGATTGGCTGACTCGCCGCAGGCCCGAGAGGGCTGAGCACCGGGCCTGAGCGTGGCCCCACGCCTCCGCAGCGGACCGCACGGTCATCCCGCGGTGCGAGGACGCCAGGTCAGGCCGCGGTTCTCCTCAACTCACCCATCACAAGACGCCGCCTCTGAACCGGAGCCGACATGGCGGGGCCGAGTGAGGTCAGCGACGTAGCGCACCAGCACTCCCTCACCTTGAACGACCGCGATGCGCAACTCCCGCGCTGTCATCGGTGGGCGCGGGCTGAAGACCATCCCGAAGTCCGACCCCTGGTGGGGTCCCAGAGACGTGTACGACGTGCCGAGGTCGTCTTCGAGCTCCACCCCAACTCCTCCTGCACCAACCTCGACTCCGTCGACGATGTCGATTCCGATCGAGGTGCCGCTGGCTGTACTCACCTCGACCAACGTCAGCCAGCTTTCTGAGGGATTGCCCTCCACCTGAACAAAGTCGAACACCCTCTTGGGGCATCGCGTCACCGTCACCTGGTACTCACGGTCGAGGTGACCGGTGTCCACCCCCCACGTGATGGAGTCCTCATCGCGTGCAAGCTCGAACGTGCGTCGCTGGCCGCGGTGATTGCCCTCGGCGGTGATCACCGCCCACAGCTCATCCCGCTCGGGATCCCAGAACGGTGACTGTCCAGAAGGCATCCCCGCACGGTAGGCCGCAGCGGCACGCTCGGCAGCTGTCTTCGAAGACGTCACGGTCATCCCGCGGTGCGCGCGAAGCACACGGTCATCCCGCGGTGCGCGCGAAGCACACGGTCATCCCGCGGTGCGCGCGAAGCACACGGTCATCCCGCGGTGCGCGCGAAGCACACGGTCAT
>NZ_JBFBND010000078.1:1499-2075 GCF_040702905.1 Kineococcus sp. NPDC059986
CATCCCGCGGTGCGCGTGATCGCAAATGGGTGGTGACGTCGCGGTCGCGGCGATGAACGAACGCAAGCCGGTTGCACGGATCGCCGACACGACGTCTGTGGCGCAGGCAAGATCGAGTCGTCACCACATCGGGGAGCGAGAAGGCGGAGGAGGCGCTTTGAGGTACGAGATCCAGCCCAGCGGCGTGGTGGAGTGGCAGAACGGCGATGGCAGTGTCTACGCGCTTCTCCTCCTCCCCGTGCTGTGGGTCATCAACCTGCTCGTGTGGCTGATCTATCGGGCCCGTGGACGCGGCTACACCCTCCATGTCTTCGACGAGGGGGACCACCGAGTGGCCAGAGAGCGCTACCGGACCCGCCCTGCCGCTGAGTCGGCGTTGGCGCGACGACAAGCGATCGATGAAGCGCGTTTGCGAGACCTCACGTCGTGACCGCCGGGTCGTGGCACGGGTCGCACCACGCACGGTCTCGGCACGCTGCGCGCGACGTCACGGTCATCCCGCTGGCCAGGACATCACGCGCTCAGCCAGGCATCAGCAGAAGGTCTCAAAGACCAGCAGACGAGCAGGCTCGCCAC
>NZ_JBFBND010000079.1:0-1754 GCF_040702905.1 Kineococcus sp. NPDC059986
GCCGACAACATCCAGGCCCTGTGCCGCACCCACCACCGGTTCAAGACCCAGTTCGTCTGGGAACACGTCGACGACCGCGCCGAACGGGTCGCCGCGCTGCGCGCTGCCCGCGATGCCGACGACCCACCACCGTTCTAGGGCTACGCTCACGCGCCGTGGCGAACCGCGGAGGTCTGCGTGCGCTGGCGTTGTTCTTCTTGGCGCCGTTCACCGGGGAGTTCGTCCTGGGCAACCAGGCGCTGACAGCGCTTCCGTCCCTGCTGCTGCTCGCACCGCTCTACGGCGGCGGCGCCGTGCTCATCCGCGAGGTGGGGCGACGGACTCGCGCGACGTGGCCGGTCATGGGGTTCCTCGCCGTCGCGTACGCGCTCGTCGAGGAGGGGCTCGTCGACCAGATGGTCTTCAACCCCGGGTACCTCGGGCTGCCGGACTTCGCCGACTGGGCTGAGGTCCCCGGGCTCGGCATCAGCGCCCGGCTCACCGTCGATGCGATCGCCCTGCACGCCATCGGCAGCACGCTCGTCCCCATCGTCCTCGTCGAAGCCTTCGACCCTCGACCCGCCGCGCCCTGGTTGCGGCGGCGGGGCCTGGCGGTCGTCACCACCGTGTTCGTCGTGGGCTGCGTGGGGCTGGGCGTCCTGCAGGCCGTCGACCTGGGATTCGTCGGCACGTGGCCGCAGTTCGTCGTCACCACCGCAGTCGTCCTGGGCCTGGTGGCAGCCGCCGCCGTGCGGGCGCGACGACCGGTGGTCCAGCAGCACGGCCCGCCCGCGCACCGTCCCCGTCACGTGGTCATGGGGGTGCTCGCCGTCACCAGCGGGTTCTGGGTGGTGGACCTCGTCGTTGGTGGCTGGGTCGCGGCCGGAGGAGGGGCCCTGGTCCTCCTCGTCGGCCTGGCCCTGCTCGTCCGGGAGTCTCACCGCCCCGGGTGGAGCCCGGCGCACCACCTCGCCGCCGCCACGGGAGCGCTCGCGACGTACCTGTGGCTCGCGCCGATCAACACCGCCCAGCTCGGTGTTCCGCCGGTGACCGGTCTGGCCGGCAACGTCCTGTTCGGCGTCGCCGCCGTCGTCCTCCTCGCCCTGGCGTGGCGGGCGCACCGCACTAGGCTCCCTGCATGATCCTCATCGTCGTGAAGTGGCCCGTGAAGCCCGAGCTGTCCGACCGCTGGCCCGAGCTCGTCAAGGAGTTCACGGACGCCGTGCGCGCGGAACCGGGGAACCTCTTCTTCGACTGGTCCCGCGGCGTGGAGGACCCGAACCTCTGGACGCTCGTCGAGGGCTTCCGCGACGACGAGGCCGGCAGGACCCACGTGGCGTCCGACCACTTCCAGAAGGCCATCTCCGAGATGCCGGACCACGTGGCCGCCCAGCCGCAGATCATCTACGTCGAGGCGCCGGACGTGGCGGGCTTCGGGCCCATGGGTGAGGTCCAGCCCCGCTGACGCGAATGCACCAGCTGTGAAGATCGGTCGATCTTTCCGGCGGTAGGGCCTTCTGGGGTGCTGCCGCTTCCCGGATCGTGGGGTTCGACGACGACACCCACGATCCGGGAGACGAGCTCTTGACGACGCAGCTGGACACGCCCCTCGCCACGACCTCCACCGTGAACCCCGACGTGACGGCCTGGGTGCAGGGCATCGCCCGCCTCACCGAACCCGACGCCGTGGTCTGGTGCGACGGGTCCCAGGAGGAGTTCGACCGGCTGACCTCGGAGATGGTGGAGGCCGGCACGCTGATCCGGCTCAACGAGGA
>NZ_JBFBND010000080.1:0-1592 GCF_040702905.1 Kineococcus sp. NPDC059986
CCGCGACCAGTTCCGCCCCCGCCGTCAGGGTCGCCAGCCGGCGGGCGTGGTCCTGACCCATCATCCCCACCCCGAGCACCGCGACCCGGACCGGAGGGCTGCTCAGGGCACTCGCGCTGCTCGAGGTGCTCGTGGTGCTCATGACGGGTCTGGCTCCGGTTCTCTCGTCGTTCAGTCGGTGCTGGCGTCAGCCGGTGGCGTCAGGCGTTGGTGTCAGGCGTTGGTGTCAGTCGGTGGCGTGAGTCGGTGGTGTCAGTCGGTGCTGGCGTCGGTGGCCGCCGTCACGGCGGACAGCTCATGGCTCAACGCCTCCAGCTCCGCACCCCCGGCCATCTCGTTGGTCAACTGGTCCAACGTGATGTCCGCGCGGGAGGAGTCCAACGACACGTTCCCGCGGTTGAGGATGACGAAGTGGTTGCCCACCAGGTACGCGTGGTGAGGGTTGTGCGTGATGAAGATGACCCCCAGCCCCGCATCGCGCGCCTTGGCCACGTACTTCAGCACCACCCCGGACTGCTTCACCCCCAACGCCGCGGTCGGCTCGTCCAGGATCAGCACCTTGGCACCGAAGTAGATGGCCCGCGCGATCGCGATGCACTGACGCTGACCACCGGACAACGCCCCCACCGGACGGTCCAGGTCAGGCACCGAGATGCCCATCTTCGTCAGCTCCTCACCGGTGACCTGCACCATGCGCTTCACGTCGAGCCGGGCGAACGGCCCCCACCCCGTCAGCAGTTCCTGGCCCAGGAAGAAGTTGCGCCAGATCGACATCAGCGGCACCAAGGCCAGGTCCTGGTAGACGGTGGCGATCCCCCGGTCCAGCGACTCACGCGGGGAGGAGAACGACACCTCCTGCCCGTTCACCGTGAAGACACCGTCGGTGTGCGTGTGCAACCCGGCGATGATCTTGATGAGGGTCGACTTGCCGGCACCGTTGTCACCCAGGACGCAGGTGATCTCCCCCTGCCGCACCGACAACGACACCCCCCGCAGGGCGTGCACGTTGCCGTAGCGCTTGCCGACGTCCTTCAGCGACAGGATCTCGGTGTTCGGGCTGAGCGTGTCCGGGCTGAGCGTGTCCGGAGTGAGCCCGCCGGGAGTGAGCGAGCCAGGAATCGAGGTGTCAGGAGTGTGCGCGTTCACCGCTTGGCCGCCTGGTTCTTCACGACGAGGTTGACGACGGTCGCGATGACGAGCATCGCGCCCAGGAACAGCTTGTTCCAGTCCGCCTGCCAACCGGCGTACACGATCCCGTTCGTCACGACCCCGTAGATCAGCGCACCGATCGCCGCACCGATCGCCGACCCGTACCCGCCGGTCATGAGGCACCCACCGACGACCGCGGCGATGATGTAGTACAACTCGTTGCCGACACCGTTGCCGGACTGCACGTTGGAGTACGCGAAGAGGTTGTGCATCCCCAGCAGCCACGCCGTGAACCCCACCCCCATGAACAGGCCGATCTTCGTCTTCTTCACCGGGACCCCGACCGCGCGGGCCGCCACCGGGTCACCCCCGGCGGCGAAGATCCAGTTCCCGACCCGGGTGCGCAGCAGGATCCACGTCGCCACGACCACCAGCACCAGCCA
>NZ_JBFBND010000081.1:0-1549 GCF_040702905.1 Kineococcus sp. NPDC059986
GGCGGATTCAAGCGGTCCCTGCAACACCGTCGTGGTCGTAGGGCCTGGACAGTAGCTCGTTCAAAGCCTCAGCCGGTGTCTTCCAGTCCAGGGTCTGGCGGGGCCGGCCGTTGAGCTTGATGGAGATGACGTCCAGGTCGCGGGCGCTGTGAACGGCCAGGTCGGTGCCCTTGGGTAGGTACTGGCGGACCAGGCCGTTGGTGTTCTCGTTCGAGCCGCGCTGCCAAGGGGAGTGCGGGTCACAGAAGTAGACCGCGACGTCGGTGGCGGCGGTGATCTGGAAGTGCCGGGCCATCTCGATCCCCCGGTCCCAGGTCAAGGACTGCCACAGGTGCTTGGGCAGAGCGCCGATCGCGGTGATGACCGCATCCCGCACGGCCTCGGCGCCGCGGCCGGTGGACCCGCTGTAGCCGTCGCTGTCGCCGTCGAGGTCTGCTGGTCGCGGCAACGGCAGGAGCATCACGTAGCGGGTGGTGCGTTCGACCAGGGTGGCGACGGCGGACTGCCCGTCTTTGCCGATGATCAGGTCCCCCTCCCAGTGTCCGGGCAGGGCGCGGTCTTCGACCTCGGCAGGTCGTTCGCTGATGGAGACCAGGCCGGGGATGCGGGTGCGGGCCCGTTCACTGCTGGCGCGGGAGCGGGCGTTGGGGACCCGCCGGGCCCGACCGGTCCGCAGGCAGCGGTGCAGGTCAGCGCGCAGCCCGCCACGTCCTTGCACGAAGACGCTGCGATACACGCTGGCGTACAACGCTTCGTGCGACATCTGCATCTCCGGGCGGTCAGGGAATCGGGCCTTCAGCTTTGCCGAGACCATCCGCGGGGACCAGAAGGAGCCCTCATCGGGGCCGGGGACCTGCCCGGGCTGATCACTCATCCATGCCTGCACCTGCGCTGCCAGGGCCGGGCTGGCCACCAGCTTCGGTGTCTTGGGTCGGGCCCGGCGGGACTCGGCCTGCACCTGGGCGTAGTCGGCGTAGTAGTCCCCCCGCCCCCGCTGCGGGGGCACGTGGTTGCCGCCCTTGCCCGGTCCGGACCTGCGCCCGGCCCCGACACCAGCACCAGCACCAGCACCAGCACCAGCACCAGCACCAGCACCAGCACCGGGGTGAGAGGCACGGCGGCGGCTGCTGTTGCGGGCCAGTTCGCGTCCGATGGTGGACCGGTGCCGACCCAACCGCCGGCCGATCTCGGCCGCGCTCAGGGCCCGGCCCTGCTCATCGACCTGCCGGACCAGCTCAGCGATCAGGCCCCGCTCGCGCACGGTCAGGTCCTGCGAGCGCACCCGCAGACCCCGGGCCCCCACCATCGCCGGCACGTCCACCTCAGGGTCGAGGACCAGGCGAGGCTCCAGCCCACCGCGCTGACGCAGCCAGCCCTTGGCCACCGTCGCTGAGACACCCGCCGCCGCTGAGCACTCCTGCAAGTCCCAGCCCAGCCGCCACAACCTCCAGAAGACGATCTCCACCCGACGTAGCTTGCGTGGCCGTCCTCGCATCGTTCGCACACCCCTCCTGGGACAGGGATGTTGCAGGGACCGCTTGACTCCAAG
>NZ_JBFBND010000082.1:0-1511 GCF_040702905.1 Kineococcus sp. NPDC059986
GGCGGATTCAACCGGTCGTCGCAACACCTCGAGCAGGAGGTGCGTGATGAAGTCAGCTCAGCAGAGGATGCAGGGCAAGGGGCGCGTCGAGGCGACGGTGGTGCCGCTAGGTGCGCGGCGGCAGTGGGCTGCGGATCGAGCGCTGCGCCCGGCGATGCGGTCCCCGGGTAGGCCGCAGCCGTCGCGGGCGGTGCAGCGGGCGTTCTGGCGGTTGATCGCCGAGGGGTTGTCGACCGAGAAGGCGTCGGCGGGAGTGGGTGTGTCCTGGCCGGTCGGATTCCGCTGGTTCCGCCACGCTGGTGGCATGGTGCCGATCAGTCTGAATGAGCCCACCGGACGTTACCTGTCGTTCGCTGAGCGGGAGGAGATCGCGCTGCTGGTGGCCCAAGGAGAAGGAGTACGGGCGATTGCCCGCCGCGTCGGCCGTGACCCTGGCACGATCTCGCGGGAACTGCGACGCAACGCCGCGACGCGCGGTGGTAAGCAGGTATATCGCGCTGGCGTGGCGCAGTGGAAGGCGCAGGAGGCTGCGAAACGTCCCAAGACTGCCAAGCTCGTTGGCAATGACCGATTGCGCGACTATGTGCAGGACCGCCTCGCCGGCAGTGTCCGCCGCCTCGACGGGTCCGTCGCCGCCGGCCCACAGCCTCCCGTGTGGAAGGGATTGAACAAGCCGCACCGGGCGGACCGGCGGTGGGCGACGGCATGGAGTCCGCAACAGATCTCCCAGCGCCTGAAGGTTGACTTCCCGGATGATGAGTCCATGCGCATCAGCCACGAAGCGGTCTATCAGTCGCTGTTCATCCAGGGCCGTGGCGCGTTGAAGCGAGAACTGGTGACGTGCCTGCGGACCGGTCGGGCTTTGCGCGAACCTCGGGAGAGGTCGAGGAACAAGGCGCAAGGGCACGTGAGCGCGGATGTCGTGCTCAGTCAGCGACCGGCGCAGGCCGCCGATCGGGCCGTTCCAGGACACTGGGAGGGAGATCTCATCATCGGGACCGGACGTTCGGCAATAGGCACCCTCGTAGAACGCAGCAGTAGAACCACACTCCTGGTGCACTTGCCGCGGCTTGAAGGGTGGGGTGAGGTACCGCCGGTGAAGAACGGCCCGTCCCTGGGTGGGTACGGGGCGGTGGCGATGACCGCCGCGCTGACTGCGTCACTGTCACGTTTGCCGGCGCAACTTCGTCAGACACTCACCTGGGATCGGGGCGGAGAGTTATCCGGGCACGCGCAGTTGACCTTGGCGACCGGGACGAGGGTGTTCTTCGCTGATCCGCACTCACCGTGGCAGCGCCCCACGAATGAGAACACGAATGGAGTGCTGCGCCAGTACTTCCCGAAGGGGACAGACCTGTCGAGGTGGTCGGCTGAGGACCTGGAGGCGGTCGCGTTGGCGGTGAACAATAGGCCCCGGAAGGTGCTGGGGTGGAGGACCCCGGCGGAGGTATTCGAGGAGCAGCTACGATCGGTGAATCAGTCTGGTGTTGCATCGACTGGTTGAACTCGCC
>NZ_JBFBND010000083.1:0-1445 GCF_040702905.1 Kineococcus sp. NPDC059986
AGTGGAGTCCACCAGAGTGGTGTATGACCACCCCCGCTGACCGGCGTGGCTGAGACGTAGAAGGCGGCCACCGCGTGATGCTTCGAAGGACCTCTCACAGTGACTTTGAAGGAGACCGACGCGATGACCGCTGGACCCATGATGGACCCTGCCCACTTCATGCACGAGCAGCTGGCCCAGGCGAGCCCGGACCTGCTGCGGGAGCTGATGAGCACGCTCGTGAACACGCTGATGTCCGCTGACGCCGACGCCGTCTGCGGAGCCCCCTACGCCACCTCCTCGCCGGAGCGAGTGAACTCCCGCAATGGCTACCGCCACCGCGACTTCGACACCCGACTCGGCACCATCGACGCCGCCATCCCCAAGCTGCGTTCCGGGTCCTACTTCCCCGACTGGCTTCTCGAGCGCCGCCGCCGCGCCGAGAGGGCGCTGACCACCGTCGTCGCTACCGCCTACCTCCTCGGGGTCTCGACCCGCCGCATGGAGAAGCTGGTCGAGTCGCTGGGCATCACGAGGTTGTCGAAGTCGCAGGTCAGCGAGATGGCCAAGGACCTCGACGCTCAGGTCGAGGCCTTCCGCACCCGCCGTCTTGATGCCGGGCCGTACACGTTCGTCGCCGCTGACGCCCTGGTGATGAAAGTTCGCGAGGACGGCCGGGTCGCCAACGTCCACGCGATGCTCGCCGTCGGTGTCAACGCCGACGGTCACCGGGAGATCCTGGGCCTGCAGACCTCGAGTGCTGAGGACGGAGCCGGCTGGCTCGGGTTCTTCCGCGACCTCACCGCCCGGGGCCTCTCAGGGGTCCGCCTTGTCACCTCCGACGCCCACGCCGGCCTGGTCGCCGCGATCGGCGCCACCCTGCCTGGGGCATCGTGGCAGAGGTGTCGAACTCACTACGCTGCCAACCTCATGGCCGTCACACCCAAGACCAGTTGGCCGTGGGTGAAGACGTTGCTGCACAGCGTCTACGACCAGCCTGACGCCGACTCCGTGCACGCCCAGTTCGACCGACTCCTCGACGCCGTCGAGCAGAAACTACCCAAGGTCGCCGCCCACCTCGACACGGCCCGCGCCGACGTGTTGGCCTTCACCGCGTTCCCGAAGGAAGTCTGGCGTCAGGTCTGGTCCAACAACCCGCAGGAGCGGTTGAACCGGGAGATCCGCCGTCGCACCGACGTGGTCGGGATCTTCCCCGGCCGTGATTCCCTGATCCGTCTCGTCGGGGCGGTGCTGGCTGAGCAGGACGATGAGTGGACCGAAGGCCGCCGTTACCTCGGCTTGGACCTGCTCGGGCGCTGTCGCCTCATCGCGATGCCCGGCGGAGCGGACACCACCTCCGAGACCGTTGCGGAGGTGAACTCTGACCTCACGATGCAGGCCTTGACTGCCTGACTGCACGGAGCATCACGCGGCGAACGTCGTACACCACCTCTGAGGACTTGACC
>NZ_JBFBND010000084.1:0-1063 GCF_040702905.1 Kineococcus sp. NPDC059986
GCCCGTGATCGAGTACGGGTAGATCCGCACCTCATCGATCCACTGCGGAGAATCGCTGGCCGCGGCGGCATAGACGTAACGCAGAATGAACGCCTTCAGAGTCCCCGTGACGGTCCAGACCCCATTGATCTTCCTGCGCACCGCAAAGGCCACGTCAGTGTTTTCGCAACGCACAAACCGGTCCTTGTAAGGCCCGCCATTGATAGGAAGCCTGTCGCAAGCTGCTCGCGCTGAGCTTGATTGCAATGTTGCGTCGGGAGTGTACTTATCTGTCCCTTGGCCTGAGTTCATGCACAGCGAGTAGGAACCTTCGGTCGCGCTCTGATCGTTCACACACCTAGTTCCTCGCGGGATTACAGGCGCGTCGCCATCTGCTTTACCCGACAGCAGGACGACACCGGCCTTCACCGCTTCGTCTTGGGGAAAGCCAGGGTCGGCTCGAAGTGCTGCAACTTCCTGCTGCTCCTCAGAGGTTGGGTTCAAGCCGCTCGAGGGGTCGGTGTCATCTGCACGCGCCGTGCCAGCGCTGAGCGTGATGGACATCAGGACGGCAAGGAGCGCGGCCATGATGATGAAGACCCGACCGGGGGTACTGGAGGGTGTCAGTCGGTATGCGGGGGCAGACGCGCTTCGCCCTGGGGGCTGGGTCGGGCGTCGCCGAGCGGACTCGGGCATATGTCTCCTTGCGAGGCATGGACTGGTGCGGAGTACGAAGCGGATGAGGAGCCGCCCGCGGCAGCCTCCCTTCCGTCTGGCGGCCTCTCGAAGTTGATCTTGATGACTGTCGGAAGCAGTGTTGACCGAACCAGTGCCGCAGCTGAGGACTCTCGATGCCAACGAGGAGAACTTGCCGACCTGACCCAAAACACCCCAAAGGGGCGCGGGGTGTGCCAACATGTGCGCCGCTGCATCGGTACCCGGGGGGGATCATGATCACAGAGCGTGAGAAGGCCGTGCTCAGACTGGTCGCGAATGGCCTGACCAACCATCAAATCGGGGTTCGGTTGCACTATTCCGACGGTGCGATAAGTCGATGCCTCTCGGAGCTCATGCACCGTTGGAG
>NZ_JBFBND010000085.1:0-1030 GCF_040702905.1 Kineococcus sp. NPDC059986
TGAGCTCTTCTCTGTAGCGGCTTGACGGTAACTGTGCGTCATGTGGTGCGGTCGTGCTCGAGGTGCAGCACGACCAGGACCGCGGCGGTGATGGCGCCGATCCGCCAGGGGCAGAGGGTGACCTTCTGCAAGACGCGGTAGTTCTTCAGCCTGGCGTTGCCTTGCTCAGCACGGGCTCGTACGTGCGCATGGACACGGTTGAAACTACGTTCGGAGACGGTCAGGTCCCCGTCCTTGGGCTGCTTGTTCGGGCAGATGAGCCGGTCGCGTTCGCCTTCGTAGCCCAGGTCGGCGAGGACCTTGTGGTCGGCGGCGGTGAACTCATCCAGCGCGTTGAGGAGATCGGGATGAGTGCGGGCGCAGGTGGTGTCGTGCTCGCGGCCCGGTCGTACCGGCGAGACCCAGATTGGCCAGCCGTCGGGAGCGGTGAGTACCTGGACGTTGCCGCCGTGGCGGCGGTGCTTACCTGACCACCAGAGGTCTACTCGCTGCCCTTCGCGCCTGCCTCTTCGCATCGTAGGTCCATGCACGCCAACGCGGTTGGTCGCCACCAGCGTGCCGTCAAGGCTTACATGGGTGTGGCCGGCGGCGTGCGCGGCCAGCAGTGCCGAGCGCAGCCCGGGCGCCTGGGCAGCCAGGACGTCGAGGGCCTCGTGCACGTAGCGGTAGGCGGTAGAGGTTCCTATGGCGTTGTCGCGGGCCAGTTGCGACACCCGTACGGCATCGAGTAGGAACCGGCAGATCAGCACCGCCTGAGCGAAGCAGCCCAGCACCCGCCGCCCAGCGCGCGTCCCCACCTTGAATCGGTGACGCAGCAGGAGGGTGGCGATGTGCTGGACGGTGGCCCGGGAGGTGGGCAGTACAGCGGTGTAGGTGACAGGATGAGACACGGTGGAGCTCCGGTGGTGGATGTTGCTGTAGGAAGCCCTCCGTTTACCGGAGTTTCACCTCTACCCGCCACCTCAGCCCTCACGGCACCACCACCGGCGTCACCGCCCGTGACCGTCAGGCCGCTACTGAGAATGGCTCA
>NZ_JBFBND010000086.1:0-1002 GCF_040702905.1 Kineococcus sp. NPDC059986
CTTGCGCTCAATTCGGTCGCCCCTCGGCTTACGGGGGACTTGACTAGCACCGTTGAGGTGCTGGCTCGGTGGCGCGGCCGCCCCGAACCGGACAAGTGCCTCCGCCATCGCATTGTCGTAGGAGTCGCCGGTGGAGCCGACCGAGGCGACGGCACCCTCGGCGGCCAGACTTTCGCTGTAGCGCACCAAAACGTATTGAGAGCCCTTGTCCGAGTAATGTTTCAACCCGGATAAGTCCGCCCCCTCACGGCGGCGAACCCAGAACGCCATCTGCAGCGCGTCCAACGCCAGTTCCGTGCGCAGATGGTCAGCGACTTGCCAGCCGACGATGCGGCGCGTGCACACGTCTTGGACGAACGCGGCGTAAGCCCACCCTGAGCAGGTGCGGATGTAGGTGATGTCGGCGACCCAGAGGCGGTCTGGCCCGTCGGCGGTGAAGTTCCGTCCGACCAGGTCCGGTCGGTTGGCGGCAGGTCCTGGAGTCGTGGTGCGGGGTGGTTTACCGTTGCGTCGCAGCCCGTGCAGGCCGGCGGCCTTCATGAGCCGTTCGACGGTGCAGCGGGCGATGCGTGCAGCAGACTGCCCGGCTGGGGCCTTGCCGGCGCGCTGCCGGTTGATCGCCGCGTGCAGCTTGCGGGCTCCATAGACCCGCAGGTTGTCCTGGTGGACCTGGTCGATCTCCACCAGGGCGGCCTCATCGCTGCAGGCCCGCGCCGACGGCGGCCTGGTGCGGGCGGCGTAGTAGGTGCTCGGGGCGACCTGCAACTGCGCGCAGATCGGCTCGACCCCGAGCTCGTCCTTGTTCTCGTCGATGAAGTCGACGACCTGGGCGACCTGATCTGCTGTCAGCGAATGGGGCGGTCGAGCTCCGCCGCGAAGAAAGCCGACGCCCGGCGCAGGATCTCATTGAGCCATTCTCAGTAGCGGCCTGACGGTCACGGGCGGTGACGCCGGTGGTGGTGCCGTGAGGGCTGAGGTGGCGGGTAGAGGTGAAACTCCGGT